>NZ_JBTGLI010000001.1:0-405953 GCF_054332755.1 Williamsia sp. SKLECPSW1
CGACCTCGCCGGTCCCGTCCTCGTCGACGACGTGGATGACCCGGGTGGGCAGGTGGAACCCGAGTGCCCGATGGCAGTGCAGGCACAGGGTGTTCTCGAAGGACAATTGCTGTCCGCAGTTGCGGCAGTTGAAGTCACGCACGGGGCGCTCCGTTTCCGGGTGGTCGCGAGGCCGGTCGGCGCGAACCGCCCGGGAGGACGCGCGCACGGAGCCGGTGGTCGACACGGGGACCTCGCCGTCGGCTCCAGCGGGTGTCCGCCGTCGACGTGCGACGGGTGTCGCGTCGAGCGTATCGGACACATGCGTGGTCACCGATGGGTCGCCTGCGTACCAGGCTGCAGCAGGCACGATGCACGCCCTAGTACCTTTGTGACATGCGGATCCTGCGCACCTTCGCACGCCCCGGGTGGGTGGCGCTCGCCCTTGTCGTGGTGGCGTTCGCGGGGGCGTGCTTCTGGGTGCTGGCACCGTGGCAGCTCGGCAAGAACTCGCGGACCGAACACCAGAACTCGCTGATCAAGAGTGCAGTGGCGCGCGACGCGGCCCCGATCGACAGCGTGTGGCCCGGGCGCGGGCCGTTCCCGCGGGACTCCGAGTGGCGCGAGGTGACCGTCACCGGCCGCTATCTGCCCGCCGACCAGGCCGTCGTCCGACTGCGGTCGGTGTCGGACGCACCCGCCTACGAGGTGCTCACCCCGTTCCGACTCGACGACGGCCGCGTCTTCGTCGTCAACCGCGGTTACGTCCGTCCGGTCCAGGGCACCGCCCTGCCCTCGGTGCCGTCCGCACCGGACGGCCCCACCACCCTCTCGGCCCGCCTGCGGGTCGGTGAGGGCACGTCGCCCGGGCGCGGACCCCGTGTCGAGGACGGCGCGCTGCAGGTCTACACGATCGACCCGGCGACGCTGGGCCGCGCGGTCGGACTCGACACCATGTCGGCCTATCTGCAGCTGTCACCGGACCAACCGGGCAGTCTCGGCGAACTGCCCATCCCCCAGCTCGACTCCGGGCCGTATCTGTCCTACGGACTGCAGTGGATCGCCTTCGGCGTGATGGCACCGCTCGGCCTCGGCTACTTCATCGTGGCGGAGGTCCGTCACCGTCGCGCCGCGAATGCGGCCGCGGCGGCCGCTGCGGCCGATGGCGCGGCGGCGGGTCCGCCGCCGCCTGCCCACCCCGACGGCATCGCTGCCCGCGCGCGGCGCCGTCGCGAGGACCTCGTCTCGGCGTCGTCGTCAGGACTCGGCAGCACCCGGGTCCGGGGTGGGATCGGCTTCGGGCCGCGCCGTGAGGAGACGGCGGGGTCTGCCCGTCAGAAACTCACCGACCGCTACGGCGACTGATCCCCTCACCGAGCACCACCGCCGCGCCGCACGCGAGCACCGCCACCACCGCCTGCACCCGGCGGGACAACACCACCGCACGCCGCAGATCGGTGATCGTCGGCGGCGGACCGTCACCCAGCCGCGGCCGGTCCTCGACCCCGTGCGGATAGACGGTGATCCCGCCCAACCCCGTACCGAGCGCACCGGCGAACGTCGCCTCGACGACGCCGGCGTTCGGACTGGGGTGGCCGGAGGCGTCGCGTCGCCAGGCGGCGACCGCGCCGCGGCGGTCCGGCCCGAGGGCGATCACCACGAGCCCGGTGACCCGCGCGGGGACGAGATTGGCCACGTCGTCGAGACGGGCCGACGCCCACCCGAACCGACGGTGCCGCGGCGACCGATACCCCACCATCGCGTCGAGGGTGTTGACCATCCGGTAACCCAGGGCACCGGGTGCCCCGGCGACCGCCGCCCACACCAGCGGCCCGACGGTCGCGTCGGAGGTGTTCTCGGCCAGCGATTCCACGGCCGCGCGGATCATGCCGGGGCCGTCCAGCGAGCGCGGGTCGCGACCACACAGACTCGGCACCAGGTCCCGGGCGCCGTCGAGGTCGTCGCGATCCACCCGGTCGCCCAGTTCCGCGACGACACCGGTCAGCGTGGTACCTCCCAGCGCCGCCCAGGTCGCGGCGGCGGTGGTCACCGCTGTGGTGACGGGCCCCGCGCGGTCGACCGCCGCGGCGACCGCGACCACGCCACCGACACAGATCCCGGTGTAGGCCACACCCGCGGCACGACGATCGGCGTAGATGCGCCGCTCGACGGCCGCCGCGACGGTGCCCATCCCGGCGACAGGGTGCCACCGGGCCGGGTCGCCGAACGCGCGATCGGCGGCCACGCCGAGCGCGATGCCGACCGCCCGGGCGGTACCGCGTCGTCCTCGGATCACGGCGACCAGCCTGCCAGGCGGGACCGCACCACCCGGCATCGTGTGTCTCGTGGCAGGGTCACCGCATGGCCCGTCACCGATCCGGGCGGCGTCCCGCCGCGGGTGCCGCGCCGTCCGACGACGTGGCGGGGACGTTCACCATCGACACCGGGACCGCGGTCATCACCACCGACGCCGACGGGCAGGGGTGGCTGCTCGAGGTCAACGGTGTCCAGAGTTCCCACCTCGCCGTGGATCCCACCCGCTTGGACTTCGAGTACATGCGCTGGATCGCCGCGATCGTCTCCGATCGGTTCGACCCCACCGGCCCGCTGCGCTCTCTGCATCTCGGCGCCGCCGGATGCGCGCTCCCGCGGTACCTCGCGGCGGTCGCACCGCAGTCGCGGCACGTCGCGGTCGAGATCGACGGCGCACTGGCCGATCTCGTGCGAACCCGCTTCCCGATCCCCCGCGCCCCCGTCGTCCGGCTGCGTGTGGGCGACGCCCGCGCCGTGACCGAGTCGCTCACCGCCGACAGTCGTGATCTCGTCGTCGTCGACGTGTTCGCCGGTGCGCGGACACCCGCACATCTCACGACCACCGAGTTCTTCGACGCGGTGCACGCGGTCCTGCGCCCCGGCGGCACCGTCGTGATGAACGTCGCCGACACCCGGGACCTGTCCTACGCCCGACGTCAGATCGCCACCGTCGCCGACCGTTTCGCCCATCTGCTGGTGGTAGCGGATCCCGCGATGCTCAAGGGCCGCCGCTACGGCAACATCGTCGTGGCCGCGTCCGACGAGCCGATCGAGGCCTCCCCTGCCCTCGTCCGTGCCCTCCTCGTCGATGCGGTGCCCGCCTCGGTCCGCGACGACGACGCCGTGCGGACGTTCCTCGGCGGCGCGAAGCCCTTCACCGACGACGATCCGCCCGGTGATCGCGCGACTCCGCTCATCGGCATCTGATCCCGGCCGGTCAGGGCGCGTCGAGCAACGCCTTCTTGCGCACCTTGCCCATGGCGTTGCGGGGCAGCTCGGCGACGAAACGAACCTCCCGCGGACGCTTGTGCGACGAGAGCTGTTCGGCGACATGGGCGATCAGCGTTTCGGCGAGATCATCCCCGGCGTCGTGTCCGGAGGCCGGGACGACGACGGCGACGATCCGTTGGCCGAGATCCTCGTCCGGGGCACCGACCACCGCAACCTCCGCGACCGCGGGGTGGTCGAGCAGAGAGCTCTCGATCTCACCCGCACCGACCCGGAACCCGCCGGACTTGATGAGGTCGGTCGACATGCGGCCGACGATGCGGTGCATGCCGTCGGGTCCGATGACCGCCGCGTCGCCGGTGGCGAACCACCCGTCGTCCGACCACGACTCGGCTGTCGCCTCGGGACGGTCGTGGTACCCCGACGACAGCATCGGGCCGCGGACGAGCAGTTCGCCGACCGCCTCCCCGTCGTGGGGCAGTTCGTCCTCGCCGCCGCTGCCGTCGTCGTCGGCCGGGCGCAGACGCGTCTCGACACCGTCGAGCGGGAGTCCGACCCACCCGGCGCGCCGCTCGCCGTCGACCCGCGAACTCAGGGTGATGAGGGTCTCGGTGCTGCCGTAACGCTCGACGATCTCGTGCCCCGTGAGGGCCGCGATCCGGGTGAAGACGCTCTCGGGCAACGGTGCACTGCCCGACACGAGCAGCCGCGCCGCGGACAACTGCCGGGCGCTCTGCTCGTCGGCGGCGACCCGCGACCAGACGGTCGGGACCCCGAAGTACATCGATCCCTGCGTCGCGGCGTAGGCCTCAGGCGTCGGCCTGCCGGTGTGGACGAGACGTCCGCCGACCCGCAGTGGTCCGAGGACACCGAGGATCAGCCCGTGGACGTGGAACAGCGGAAGTCCGTGGACGAGGACGTCCGCGCCGGTCCACTGCCATGCCGCGGCGAGGGCGTCGAGCCCTGCTGCGATCGACCCGTGGGTGGAGACAACGCCTTTCGGCGCGCCGGTGGTGCCGGAGGTGTAGAGGATCATCGCCGGATGGCCGGCCGGCGGGACCGGATGCGCATGCCACGACCGTGCGTACAGACGGACCGGGAGGTGCGGCAGGCCGCCGTCGTCGGCGGGCGGCGGACCGAACCATGCCTGCGCACCCGAGTCGGAGAGGATGTGTCGGCGTTCGGCGGCGCCCGAGTCCGGCGGCACGGGAACCACCACGACCCCTGCGAGCAGCGAGGCGACCACGGCGACGACAGTCGCCATCGACGGAGTCGCCTCGACCGCGACGACGCGGACGCCGCCGAGTCGCTCGGACGCGGCGACCGCCGCACCGGCGACGTCTGCGCGGGAGAAGTGGATGCCGTCGACCACGACGGTGTCGGGGACGTCGGGTGACGCGGCGATCGCGGTCGGGGTGAGCAGCGGGAGCAGCACCGCCCCACTCTCGCACAGACGTCGAGGGGCCCAGCGGTCGCGACTACCGTCGTGACCGTGCGCACCCTGGGAGTCGACCTCGCGGCCGAACCGGCGAAGACCGCTCTGGCCGTGCTGCGGTGGCGGTCCGGACACGCCGAGGTCGAGCGCATCACCCTCGGGGCGACGGACGCCGACATCGTCGCCGCCGCCGTCGGATGCGACCGGGTCGGGATCGACGCCCCGTTCGGCTGGCCGGAACAGTTCGTCCGATTCGTCGTCGCCCACCATGCCCTGGGCGACCCCGCCGACCTCACCGACGACCGCGACCTGCCCGCGGCGTCCGACACCAGAAGCGCTCGTGCAGGACTGGTTCGTCGGGCCACCGACGAAGCGGTCCGCGACAGGACGGGCCTCATCCCGCTGAGCGTGTCGGCCGACCTGATCGCCCACGTGGCGATGCGCTGCGTCGGACTGCTGCGCGCCCTTAAGGTCACCGACCGCGTCAACGGCCCCGTGGTCGAGGCCTATCCGGCTGCGGCCCTGCGCGTCTGGGACCTGGGTCACCGTGGCTACAAGGGACCCGCGAAGTCCGAGATCCTCGATCGCCTCGTCGATCAGGTGCAGGCGACCGCCCCGTGGTTGCAGCTCGGAGGCTCCGAGGCGGCCGTGCGGGGCAGCGACGACGTCTTCGACGCCGTCATCGCCGCCTGCATCGCGCGTGCCGCCGCGGTGGGCCGCACGCACCTGCCCGACCCCGATGTCGCCGACCTCGCCCGCCGCGAGGGCTGGATCCACCTGCCGTCGACGGACCTCGTCGGACTCGTCGCCGGGTGACGGCGACGGCCGATCACCGTCGCGCGGGGATCCCGGCGGTCCGTGTCACGTCGAGGTAGATACCGCGCTGCGCAGGCCGCAGCGGCGGGATCAACTCCGGCAGCCAGCCCTGGAACTGGGTCGTCGCACCGACGACGGGCAGCCCCGCCATGGTGAAGTCGGCGACCGCCCTCCGGAGATGGTTGGCACTGGAGACGAGGATCGCGTTGCCCAACCCGCGCGACCGGGCGACCGAGGCGGAGTTGATGGCGTTCTGCACCGTCGACCCGGACCTGTCCTCGGCGACGATGCGGGAGGCGGGGATCCCGCGGCTGATCAACCAGTTCCGCATCGCGGCGGCCTCGGTGACCCCGGCGTGCGGCGCTCCGCCGCTGACGATGATCGTCGACGACGGGGCGGCGACCGCCTGCAGCCACGCCGCCTGCATACGAGCGTTCAACTCGTCGCGCATCGAGCCGTCGGGCAGCAATCCGTACCCGAGCACGACGATCGCGGTCTGCGGTCCGATGATCCCGGGCAGCGGGTTGGGGATGGTGCCGACGCCGGCGCCGATCGCGCCGAACATCCGGCCGACCGTGCCCGCCATCGCCGGGGACACCGCCCCGAGCCGGTTGAGCGCGTTCTGGCGGGTGATGAGGTCGAGGGTGTAGTCGGACCAGACGGCCTGCAGAGCGAGCGCCTGCGCGTCGTTCGGCGCGACCCGCAACAGCGCACCGAGGTCCCCGAGCCCGCCCGGGACGTCACCGTTGGTGAACTTGGCCTGGGCGGAGTTGAAGAGGGTCGTGGTCGCGGGTGCCGCGGTCGCCGGTGCGGCGAGACCGGCCTGCAGGGCACCCACCCCGCTGATCGCGAGCACAGCGCTCAAAGCGGCGACGAACCGCCGGACACGCAGCACCGACATGAGGGCCCTCCCTGTTACGTCTGAGACAGGACGACGTTAACGAGGCGACTGCGGCCGGTGAGCACAGATGGGGCACGGAACGATCTCGAGACGGTCACCGATCGGCGTGTCGCACCGACGGCGTCGCGTGTCCGTCCGAGAGCGCGGGCGACGGCCCACCGATGCGCCGGTCAACGCGGACTGTTCCTGACCGTGTTCGGTACCAGGATGACTGCCATGCCCATCGAGTCCTCCGCACGACTGCTGTCCCTGCTGTCGCTGCTGCAGATGCGCCAGGAGTGGTCCGGAACCGACCTCGCCGAGCGGCTCGCCGTCACCACCCGCACGGTGCGTCGCGACGTCGACCGATTGCGCACGCTGGGATACCCGGTCGACGCGACCGTCGGCGTCGGCGGCGGGTACCGGCTCGGCGCCGGGGCCGAGATGCCCCCGCTGCTCCTCGACGACGCCGAGGTCCTCGCCGTCGCCGTCGCACTGCAGTCGGGCGCGACAGGATCGGTGACGGGCCTCGACGACGCGACCGCCGGCGCACTCTCCAAGTTGCGTCAGGTGATGCCGTCCCGACTGCGGCACCGGCTCGACGCGCTGACGGTGGAGACCGTCGACAGGCCCGCACCGCGGTCGTCGGTCGACGCGGCGACGCTGTCGGACGTCGCGCTGGCCTGCCATCGCCGCGAGCGACTGCGTTTCGACTACAGCGCCCGATCGGGCGACGAGACGCGACGCGAGTGCGAGCCCTACCGTCTCGTGCGCAACGGGGCACGCTGGTATCTGCTGGCCTGGGACATCGGCCGCGACGACTGGCGGACCTTCCGCGTCGACCGGATGACGCCGAAGACCCCGACGGGGCCGCGCTTCCCGCCGCGTGAACTCCCCGAGGGCGGCGCGGCGGCGTTCGTCGCCGCCAGCATCGGCGCGGCGATGCGATCGGTGAACGCCCGGGTGCGGATCCACGCACCGGTGCAGACGGTGGCGGCCATGGTTCACCCCGACTGGGGCATCGTCGAGGCCGGCGACGAGACCAGTTGCGAGATCGCGTTGTTCGGGTCCTCGCTGGAGTCGATCGCATGGTGGCTGCACCGGTTCGACGCAGATTTCACGATCATCGAGCCGTCGTCGCTGCGCGAGCTGTGCCTCGATCAGGCGCGCGACCACGACCACATCGCCGACCGCTACCGGACGGCCGCAACCGACGGTGCGAGCTCCGGTACATGACACCCTCGGCGCCGGCGAGCAGGTCGCACACCGGCGGTGTACGCCGCGCTCAGCGCACTGCCGGAGCAGGTACGGCGACGGTCGTCACCGATCCGAGAGCGGTGGTGACGACGACCTGCCCGCCCGAACGCTTCGCACTCGTCGCACCGAGCATCGGACCACCGAACGGCACGACGGACCGATCGGAGAGATCGACGACGCTGATCTGCCCCACGTTCGTCGCGGCGACGATCCGTCCGTCGGGCAGGAAGTCGAAGTCGTCGAGGCTCGGGATCGTCCGCGCCGCAGGACTGGTCGCGCCGTCGCCCGGGTCGACCCGGGTGATCTCACCGGTGACGCTCGAACCGACGTAGGCCATCCCGTCCGGGCCGACCGCGAGCCCGTTGGGTGTGGTGATCGCGTCGGTCAGCAGCCGACGAGCCCCGGTTCCGGGGTCGATCAGCTGGAGCCCGGCGCCGCGACCGGCGGTCACGGTCACGACGAGTCGACCGTCCGGGAGTCGCGCCAGTCCGTTCGTCTCGCCGAGCCCCGAGGCGACCGTCCGTTGCGCACCGGTGCGGAGATCGACCGCCACGACGCCGCCGGCGTCGGTGAACACAGACACCGGGGTGTCCCCCACGACCGCGTACAGCGTCGTGCCGTCGACCACCAACCCACCGGGGTTCGGCAGACGGCGCAGCGTCGTGAACGCCCCGCCACCCGGCGGGCGTCGCAGGACCGCGCTCCCGGTCAGGTCCGAGACGTAGACGCTTCCGTCGGGTCCGGTGGCCGAGTTCTCGGCCCACCCACCGATGGTCGTGGTCCGGGGAACCGACGGGGCCGCGACCGCGGTGGCCACACCGGATGTCAGGACGAGCGACACCATCGCCGACGTCAGCAGAACTCGGACAGGCAGACGTTTCACATCGCAGACCATGTCAGACGAACGAGGTGCGCGCAGAGGGATTTGAACCCCCGACCGCTGGTGTGTAAGACCAGAGCTCTGACCGCTGAGCTATACGCGCGTCACGCGGGAGGAGTGTCCCGCGCCGAGGAACGAATGTAGTGGTCGGAGCGCGGTCGCGGGAAATCGTCGTCGCGAGATCCCTGCGGCGACCGTGCTCAGTTGTCGAGGTGTTCGTGCACCGCGGTCCACACCGAGTCGTCGCGCATCTCGCCCGGTCCCACCATCTGCGAGTACGTGACGACACCGTCGAGCCCGATGACGAAGGTCCCCCGGTTGGCGTAGCCGCTGCGGGGGTTGAACACCCCGTACTCCATCGCCGTGGCGCCGTGCGGCCAGAAGTCGGAGAGGATCGGGAACAGGAATCCCTGCAGTGACGACCACACCTTGTGGGTCGGCGGCGGACCCACCGAGACCGCCAGCAGCGCCGAGTGGTCGGACTCGAACTCGGGCAGGTGATCACGCAGGTAGCCGAGTTCGCCCTCGCAGGTCCCGGTGAAGGCGAGCGGGAAGAAGACGACGACCACACGCTTGCTGTCGCGGAACGACGACAGCGACACACACTGGTTGTTCTGGTCGCGCAGGCTGAAATCCGGGGCGCGGGTGCCGGGCTCGATCGGACCCGACGGGAGCGTGCTCTGATCGCTCGACACGGTCATCGGCGGGGGGCACGAGCCTTCGGCTGCACCAGGCGCGACCCCGACCACTCGCCGAGGTTCATCGCCGAGGTCTGCGTCAGGCCCGCCGTCGGCGCGGCCTCCGAGATCTCCGCCGGGTCGACGTAGCCGTCGTTGCCCGTCTTCGGGGAGAACACCCAGACATAACCGTCGTCTGCGAGGGGGCCGATCGCGTCCATCAGGGCGTCGACCAGATCTCCGTCGGACTCACGCCACCAGAGGATGACGACGTCCATGACCTCGTCGGAGTCCTCGTCGAGCAACTCCCCGCCGATGGTCTCCTCGATGTCGACGCGCAGCTCGTCGTCGGTGTCGTCGTCCCAACCGAGTTCCTGGACCACCATGCCCGAGCTGAACCCGAGCGCTTCGGCGCGATTACCGTGCGCGGCAACCACCGCGGGGGACCTCCTATGTCTGCGACTGTTCGAACGCCCGCCGGACGCGCGGTCCAGGGGGTGTGACCAGACAACAGTGTGTCCGGCCAAGTTGCAAGCCGGGACACGATGCCGGACGGCCGAGATCCGAGGCGGACCGGCGGGGTCGGGGGCCTCAGCGCGGGCTGGTCGGCGGGGCCGACGACGGCGCGCCGCTCGACGGGGCACCCGCGGCGCTCGGCGCCGGCGAGTCGAACGCGCGGCACGCCGCGAGGACGTCGTCGCGGGCGCCCCGGAACGCACTCGACGCCCCGTTCAGGTCGTCACGACCCTTCGCGCGGATCACCGCGGCCAGGGCACCGGCCCGATCGGCGAGGCGGGTCGCGGCACCCCGGATCGCGTCGCCGGTCGCCGGGGCCAGGGCGGCACGTACGGACGCGGCGCCGCGATCCAGGGCCGCGATCGCCGCCAGATCCGCACCTTTGAGAGCCCCGTAGGCCTGGGTCGCGTTGAGTGAGGTCACGAACGGGTTGTAGGCGGCGAGCATCGCGGCCGAGGCCGAGGTCGCGGTCGAGCACGCCGCATAGTCGGCCGCGGTGCGATCGTCGCGGGCTGACGCCGACGCCGAGGCCGACATCTCGGCCCGGTACGCGCCGAGATCGGCTGCGTCGACCCGAGCGGTCCCGCTGACGTCGTCGGCGCATCCGACGGCGCCGAACGCCAGCGCCGCGAGGACGGCCGCGACGACGAGACGCGTGGACGGGCGCAGGCGGACGGCGGTCGACACGGTGCGCATCCTGCCCCAGCGCCCGCCACGGCGACAAGACGAACCATCCCATCGGACGACCATGACGAATACCACGCCGCCCGACACGGGGGAACGTGTGCCGGGCCGCGTCACATACGGCACGATTGGTGACGCACCTCGCTCGGGCCCACCGGTCCGTCCGCGGGGTCGAACGAGGTCGGCGCACCCTGCCGGCCGTACGCACCACGACCGGCACAACACCGCCGTGAGGACACGAGGAGCCCACCACCAGTGACACAGCAGATCAGCCCGGCGTCGTCGACCTCCGGCACCGACCGGGTCCGGGTCATCCGGGAGGGGGTCGCCTCCTATCTCCCGGACATCGACCCGCAGGAGACCGACGAGTGGCTGGCGTCCTTCGACGGCCTGCTCGAGAACGCCGGCCCGGCCCGGGCGCGCTACCTGCTGCTGCGGATGCTGGAGCGCGCGGGCGAGCGCCGTGTCTCGCTCCCCGCCCTCACCTCCACCGACTACGTCAACACCATCCCCACCGAGAGCGAGCCGTGGTTCCCCGGTGACGAGGAGGTCGAGCGCCGGTTCCGCGCGTTCATCCGGTGGAACGCGGCGATCATGGTCCACCGGGCACAGCGCCCGGGTGTCGGTGTCGGCGGCCACATCTCGACCTACGCGTCGTCCGCGGCGCTCTACGAGGTCGGTTTCAACCACTTCTTCCGCGGCCAGGACCACTCCGGCGGCGGCGACCAGATCTTCATCCAGGGGCACGCCTCCCCCGGCATCTACGCGCGGGCGTTCCTCGAGGGACGTATCGACGAGGCCCGGATGGACGGGTTCCGTCAGGAGTACAGCCACGCCGGTGAGGGCGGCGGCCTCCCGTCGTACCCGCACCCGCGGTTGATGCCGGACTTCTGGCAGTTCCCCACGGTCTCGATGGGCCTGGGCCCGATGAACGCGATCTACCAGGCCCGGTTCAACCACTACCTGCACGACCGCGGCATCACCGACACCTCCGACCAGCACGTGTGGGCGTTCCTGGGCGACGGCGAGATGGACGAGCCGGAATCACGTGGCCTGGCCCACGTGGCGGCGACGGAGGGGCTGGACAACCTGACCTTCGTCGTCAACTGCAACCTGCAGCGCCTCGACGGACCGGTGCGCGGCAACGGCAAGATCATCCAGGAGCTCGAGTCGTTCTTCCGCGGCGCCGGCTGGAACGTCATCAAGGTGGTGTGGGGTCGCGAGTGGGACGCGCTGCTGCACGGCGACCGCGACGGCGCACTGGTCAACCTCATGAACAGCACGCCCGACGGTGACTTCCAGACCTACAAGGCCAACGACGGCGCGTTCGTCCGTGAGCACTTCTTCGGACGCGACCCGCGCACCAAGGAACTGGTCAAGAACCTCTCCGACGAGCAGATCTGGAACCTCAAGCGCGGCGGACACGACTACCGCAAGGTGCACGCCGCCTACGCCTCGGCGATGTCGCACAAGGGCCAGCCGACCGTGATCCTGGCCCACACGATCAAGGGCTACACCCTCGGCAAGCACTTCGAGGGACGCAACGCGACCCACCAGATGAAGAAGCTGACGCTGGAGGACCTCAAGGACTTCCGCGACTCGACGCGGATCCCGATCAGCGACGCCGAGCTGGAGAAGGACCCGTACCTGCCGCCGTACTACCACCCGGGGATGGACTCGCCGGAGATCCAGTACATGCTCGACCGGCGCAAGACGCTCGGTGGCTTCCTGCCCCGCCGTCGCACCACGAGCAAGACGCTGACCGTCGACCCGAAGCCGATCGTGAAGACCGCGGCCAAGGGCTCGGGCAAGCAGCAGGTCGCCACCACCATGGCGTTGGTCCGCATCTTCAAGGAGCTGATGCGGGACAAGGAGGTCGGCAAGCGTGTGGTGCCGATCATCCCCGACGAGGCGCGCACCTTCGGCATGGACTCGTGGTTCCCGTCGCTGAAGATCTACAACCGCAACGGCCAGCTCTACACCTCGGTCGACGCCGACCTGATGCTCGCCTACAAGGAGAGCGAGGTCGGCCAGATCCTGCACGAGGGGATCAACGAGGCGGGTTCCACGGCGTCGTTCACCGCGGTCGGCACGTCCTACGCCACCCACGACGAGCCGATGATCCCGCTCTACATCTTCTACTCGATGTTCGGGTTCCAGCGGACCGGCGACGGGCTGTGGGCCGCGGCCGACCAGATGGCGCGCGGATTCGTGTTGGGGGCCACCGCCGGACGGACGACGCTGACGGGTGAGGGTCTCCAGCACGCCGACGGGCACTCGCTGTTGTTGGCGGCGTCCAACCCGGCCGTCGCCGCGTACGACCCGGCCTACGCCTACGAGATCGCGCACATCGTGGTCGACGGGCTCCGTCGGATGTACGGCGAGGACCCGGAGAACATCTACTACTACATCACCGTCTACAACGAGCCGATCGTGCAGCCGGCGCAGCCCGACGACCTCGACGTGACCGGTGTGCTGAAGGGCATCTACCGCTGCCACCCGGCGGCGTCGGAGAAGCAGTACCCGGCCAACATCCTCGTCTCGGGCGTCACCATGTCCGACGCGGTCCGTGCGCAGGAGATGCTGGCCGAGGAGTGGGATGTCGCGGCCGACGTGTGGTCGGTGACGTCGTGGAACGAACTCGCGCGCGACGGTGTCGACCACGAGCGTGCCGCCCTGCGCGACCCGTCGGGCGAACACGGCCAGCCGTATCTGACCGAGGCTCTCGCGTCGTCGCAGGGGCCGTTCGTCGCCGTCAGCGACTTCATGCGCGCGGTGCCCGAGCAGATCCGCGCCTGGGTGCCCGGCACCTACCTCACGCTCGGGACCGACGGCTTCGGGTTCTCCGACACCCGGCCCGCGGCGCGACGGTTCTTCAACGTCGACGGTGAGTCGATCGTCGTGGCCACACTGCTGGCGTTGGCCCGGGAGGGTCACATCGAGCACTCGGTGGCGGCGAAGGCGGCCGAGAAGTACGCGATCACCGACGTGCTCGCGGCGCCGGAGCAGACGAGCGATCCCGGGGTCGCATGACCCTCGGGTGATCGGGGGCTCGCCACCGGCACGACGATCTAGGGTGTGCTGGTGAGCGAGACCTCGGCGACGTCGACAGACCATCCCCCCGGCGACCCGCTCAGCGCACAGGGTGCCCGCGTACCCGCACCGGCCGACGTGCACGCCGCGTTGCCGGACACCCTGTTGCGGCGGGTCAAGCAGTACAGCGGCCGGTTGGCCACCGAGGCGGTGCACTCGATGACCGACCAGCTGCCGTACTTCCAGGACCTCGAGGCGCAGCAGCGCGCGTCGGTGCAGCTCGTGGTGCAGACCGCGGTCGTGAACTTCGTCGAGTGGCTGCAGGACCCCGAGGGGAACCTGAAGTTCACGGTGCAGGCCTTCCAGGCGGTGCCCCAGGATCTGGCCCGACGCATCACGCTGCTGCAGTCGGTCGAGATGGTCCGGGTGGCCATGGAGTTCTTCGAGAAGTGGCTGCCGCTGCTCGCACGCAACGACGCGCAGCTGCGCGCGCTGACCGAGGCGGTCCTGCGCTACGGGCGCGAGATCGGGTTCGCCGCGGCAGCGATCTATGCCTCGGCGGCGGAGTCCCGGGGCGCCTGGGACTCCCGGCTCGAGGCGCTCGTCGTGGACGCGGTGGTCCGCGGCGACACCGGACCCACGCTCCTGTCTCGGGCGGCGGCCCTCAACTGGGACGCCGATGCGACCGCGACCGTGGTCGTCGGATATCCGCCGCCGGAACAGAACGTGTCCGTGCCCCTCGCGATCCACACGACCGCCCGCAAACACGACAGGGCCGCGCTCTCGGTGGTGCAGGGCACCCTCCTCGTCGCGATCGTCAGCGGCGACATGGCGTCGGGCCAGGACTTCGTGCAGGAACTGCTGACACATTTCGCGGAGGGGCCGGTGGTGATCGGCCACACGACGCCCAACCTGGGGGCGGCGCACGGGTCGGCGGCCGAGGCGCTCGCGGGGATGGAGGCGGTCGCGGGGTGGCCCGGCGCACCGCGTCCCGTGCACAGCTGGGAACTGCTGCCCGAGCGTGCGTTGCTCGGTGACGCCGCCGCGGTGCGGACACTGAACGATTTCCTGGTAACGCCACTGGCCAAAGGAGGCGACACACTCACCAGCACCCTGGATGCGTACCTGGACTCCGGGGGGTCGGTCGAGTCGTGCGCTCGTGAACTGTTCGTTCACCCGAATACTGTCAGATATCGACTAAAACGGATCGCCGAGGTGACCGGGCGGGACCCCACCAACCCCCGCGACGGGTACGTCCTCCGAGTGGCCGCAACGGTCGGTCGGCTAGCACGGGACCGACACAGAACATTGACTTGAGCACCACTGTTCACACGAGTCACAGATCGGTGGAGCTTTTCCTATCGATGCGCGATCAGCGCTGTTCTATATCACGAGTTGCGATGCGGTGACGAACCGGACACGCGCCGACAGTCCTTTGTCAGATCCCTACAAATAGGGGCGCGAAGGTTCATCCACTCCGACACCCACACGGAACGGGTTCAGGGTGTTCTGTTGTCACGTGCTCACGTTGCTCGCGCCCGGACAGGGCTCGCAGACCCCGGGAATGCTCGAGTCCTGGCTCGAACTGGCCGGTGCGGCCGACCAGGTCGCCACGTGGTCCAAGTCGACCGGCCTCGATCTCACCCGCCTCGGGACGACGGCGACCGCCGAGGAGATCACCGACACCGCCGTGACCCAACCGCTCGTCGTCGTCGCGGCACTGCTCGCCCACGACGAGCTGGCCCAGCGGAGCACGCTGCCCCCGGACATGGTCGTCGCCGGTCACTCGGTCGGTGAGCTCGCGGCCGCTGCCATCGCCGGTGTCATCACCCGCGACGAGGCCGTCTCGCTCGCCGCGATCCGTGGACGCGAGATGGCGAAGGCCTGCGCTCTGGAGCCCACCACGATGGCCGCCGTGCTCGGTGGCGACGAGGAGCAGGTCCTCGCACGTCTGGCCGAACTCGACCTGGTGCCGGCCAACCGCAACGCGGCCGGACAGATCGTCGCCGCCGGTCGCGTCGAGGCCATCGACGCACTGCTGTCCGACCCGCCGGAGAAGGCGCGGACCCGTAAGCTGTCCGTGGCGGGGGCCTTCCACACGCACTTCATGGCGCCGGCGCAGGAAGCCGTCGCGGCCGCCGCCGCGTCGATCACTCCGCAAGAGCCCACCGCAGTGCTCCTCTCGAACTTCGACGGTCGGCCGGTGTCGTCCGGCCGCGAAGCCCTCCAGCGCATCGTCGCGCAGGTCACCAACCCGGTTCGCTGGGATCTGTGCTCGGCCACCATGCGCGAGATGGGCGCCACCGCGCTCGTCGAGCTCCCGCCGGCCGGCACGTTGACCGGGATCGCCAAACGTGAGCTCAAGGGTGTGCCGACGCGGGCCTGCAAGACCCCGGACGATCTGGACGGGGCCACAGAACTTGGATAGCGGTCCTCGCGCCTGCGAGGACCCCCGGAAGGCGTGACACGCCAGTCCAAACGATGCGAGCGTGCATCGCTCCGGAACACGAGCACCACATGACGACACGAAGAAGGGAGCCACGCAGTGGCGACTCAGGAAGAACTCATCGCCGGGATCGCGGAGATCATCGAAGAGGTCACCGGTATTGAGCCCTCTGAGGTCACGATCGACAAGTCCTTCGTGGACGACCTCGACATCGACTCGCTGTCGATGGTCGAGATCGCGGTCCAGACCGAGGACAAGTACGGCGTGAAGATCCCCGACGAAGACCTGGCCGGACTCCGCACCGTCGGTGACGCGGTGGCCTACATCCAGAAGCTGGAGGCCGAGAACCCCGAGGCCGCGGCGGCCATCCAGGCACAGGTGGAAGCAAGCAAGAAGGCTGAGTGACGTAATTGACCACCTCTCTTCGCGAATACTCGACCGCGGCGGGGAACTTTCCCAGCGTCGTGGTGACCTCGATGGTCGCCACGACGTCCGTCGGCGAGGACCTCGACTCCACCTGGAAGGGCCTGCTCGCCGGTGAGACCGGCATCAAGGCCCTGACCGACGACTTCGTCGACGAGTACGACCTCCCGGTTCGTATCGGCGGGAAGCTGGTGAAGGACCCGACCGAAGAGGTGTCGCGCGTCGAAGCCCGACGCATGAGCTACGTCGAGCGCATGGCCCACGTCATGAGCAAGCGTCTGTGGGAACAGGCCGGCGAGCCCGATGTCGAGAAGGACCGCCTCGCGGTCGTCCTCGGCACCGGTCTCGGCGGTGGCGACGCCCTCATCGCGGCACATGACGCGATGACCGGCACGAAGAACTACCGCAAGGTGTCGCCGCTCGCCGTGCCCATGACCATGCCGAACGGACCCGCTGCGGTCATCGGCCTGAACGTGGGTGCTCAGGCGGGTGTCATGACCCCGGTCTCGGCGTGTTCGTCGGGGTCGGAGGCCATCGCGCACGCGTGGCGGCACATCGTCCTCGGCGACGCGGACATGGTCGTGACCGGCGGCGTCGAGGGATTCATCGACGCGGTGCCGATCGCCAGCTTCGCGATGATGCGGGCGATGAGCACACGCAACGACGACCCGGGTGCCGCCTCACGTCCGTTCGACAAGGACCGCGACGGCTTCGTGTTCGGCGAGGCCGCGGCCCTTCTCGTCATCGAGCGGGAGGACCACGCTCGTGCCCGCGGGGCGCACATCCATGCGCGTCTGCTCGGCGCGGGCATCACCTCCGACGGGTATCACCTGGTCGCACCGCATCCCGAAGGGACAGGTGCGGCGCGGGCGATGGTGCGCGCGATGGAGACGGCCGGCATCTCGAAGTCGGACGTCACCCACGTCAACGCCCACGCGACGTCGACGTCCATCGGTGACACCGCAGAGGCGTTGGCCATCAACTCGGCGCTCGGCGACGGTGTCGCCGTGTACGCGCCGAAGTCGGCGCTCGGGCACTCCATCGGTGCCGTGGGCGCATTGGAATCGGTCCTGACCGTCAAGTCCGTCGAGGAGGGCGTCATCCCGCCCACGCTCAACCTCGACAACCAGGACCCCGAGTGCAACATCGACATCGTCGCCGGTGAGCCGCGGTACGGGCACATCGAGCACGCCATCAACAACTCGTTCGGATTCGGTGGGCACAACGTCGCGCTCGCCTTCGGTCGGTACTGACCACGACCTGGGTGCGGGGGGAACTCCGCCGGAACTGCTAGGAGAACTGATGACCACAATGGCACCGATCACCTCGACGGAGGAGACCGTGGACCCGCGGGACCCCATCCTGCGCCTGACCAACTTCTTCGACGAGGGCTCGATGTCGTTGCTGCACCCCCGCGACAAGTCGGGTGTGCAGGCGGCCGTCGGTCGGGTCAACGGCGTGCGCACCATCTCCTACTGCACCGATGGCACCGTCATGGGCGGTGCCATGGGTGTGGTGGGGTGCGCGCACATGGTGAACGCGATCGACACCGCCATCGCCGAGCAGGCGCCGATCGTCGGCATCTGGCATTCCGGCGGCGCCCGTCTCGCCGAGGGCGTGGAGGCACTCCACGCCGTCGGCCAGGTCTTCGAGGCGATGGTCCGCGCGTCGGGCTACATCCCGCAGATCTCGGTCGTCGTCGGTTTCGCCGCCGGCGGTGCCGCCTACGGCCCGGCCCTCACCGACATCGTGATCATGGCCCCGGCCGGTCGCGTGTTCGTGACGGGTCCGGACGTGGTCAAGAGCGTCACCGGTGAGCAGGTCGACATGGAGTCGCTCGGTGGTCCGCTCACGCACGGCAAGAAGTCGGGCGTCAGCCACATCACCGCCGACTCCGAACCGGACGCGCTGTGGCGCGCTCGTCGCCTCGTCGCGACGTTCAGCCAGCAGGGTCACTTCAGTCGGCAGCGTGCCGAGGCCGGCGACACCGACCTCAAGGCGCTGCTGCCCGAGTCGAACCGACGGGCCTACGACGTCCACCCGGTCGTCGCCGGTCTGCTCGACACCGAACTGGCCGCCGACGGCGAGACGGAGATCTCGAGCTTCGAGGAGATCCAGGCCAAGTTCGCCCCGAACATCGTGGTCGGTTTCGGTCGACTGTCGGGCCGCAGCGTCGGCGTCGTCGCCAACAACCCGCTCCGCATGGGTGGCTGCCTCAACTCGCTCAGCGCCGAGAAGGCCGCGCGCTTCGTGCGCCTGTGCGACGCGTTCGGCATCCCGCTGATCGTCATGACCGATGTCCCCGGGTACCTGCCCGGTGTCGGTCAGGAGTGGGACGGTGTCGTGCGCCGTGGCGCAAAGCTGCTGCACGCGTTCGCCGAGTGCAGCGTCCCCCGCGTCACGCTGGTCACCCGCAAGATCTACGGCGGTGCCTACATCGCGATGAACTCGCGGGCGCTGGGTGCCACGGCCGTGTTCGCATGGCCGGGGTCCGAGGTCGCCGTGATGGGTGCCAAGGCGGCCGTCGGCATCCTGCACAAGAAGGCGCTGGCCGCCGCGGCCGACGACGAGCGCGAGGCTCTGCACGAGCGTCTCGCCGTCGAGCACGAGGCGATCGCCGGTGGTGTGGGTCGTGCGCAGTCGATCGGTGTGGTCGACGAGATCATCGATCCGGCGAAGACCCGCAGCATCATCGCCGAGGCACTCGCCTCGGCACCGGCACGGCGTGGACGGCACAAGAACATCCCGCTGTGATCGGTTGATCCGACGAGAAGGGCCCCGGACCATTCGGTCCGGGGCCCTTCTTCGTGGGCAGGCCTGAGGGAACCAGGTCAACCCACGTGCGGGTAGTAAGACAATCGCCAGTTGTAGCCCTCCTCCTGTGTCATTTCGGTCATCGCCTGGGGCAGCGGCCACACCGAGAACGATTCCCATTCGACGGGGACGAGCGTCGACCAATTTTTCCTACCGCGACCGCGCACCGCAAGTTCGATCATCAACCGTTCTGCCGTGCGTTCGTTCACTAATGCGAGCGCTTCGACAGAACCATCTGCGTCACCTTTTATACGCCATGAACCATGTTCCAACTTTGCGCTCATCCCGAACAGTATCTGACTACCGTCGTCTCCCACTTTGGTTGCGAACTTGTACTTCTGGCGGATCCTATCAAACGTTCGCATAACAAATTCAACATAGCCGTCGCCGTCATTCAAGCGTTCAGCGGCAACGATCATCTTGGGGCGGGACAAAGTTTGGTCTCGTTCGTTCGTGGTATCGCCAATCCGATCAACGAGTCCTTCTATCGCCTCTCGAACACTCCCGGGCGCCTCCAGTTGCTGGCCGACGCCGAAAGTCCTCGCGAGTCCTGTCCAAGCAAGCCTCCTCTCGATAGAGCGAAACCACCCCGGACGTTGAACATCTTCGACAATCACGACTGAGAGCGCGAACTCTCTGCTCACGCACTGCCGGACAGCGATCTCGCTCACAAGTTCCCAGTACTTCTCGATGAGGGACTGCAGCCGGTCGTCACTTAGCGCATTGTTGCCGGTGGCACCAATCACAAGCGTGCCGAAGCAGACAACTAACGCTGCGGTGACGACCGCTGATACGTAGTCACTCCATCGGGGAAGAACGGGATCGATCCAGGCGACCACCCACGTGGCTGCGAAGCATGAGGAGACAGCGACACATATAACGGCGGTTTGAAGTAAGCACCAGGACCGAGTGCGCGGGACAGTAGCCTCCCCAAAGGGATTAATTCGAATCAATGCGGACAGACCGTGGCCCGCCGCAATTAGCGTCGCGACAAGCGCTCGGTCGCCCCAACCGCCACGAACGTGCGCCATCGCACACACCGACGCCAAGAACAACGGCATGAATCTGAAGAGCCCGTAAGACCACCACGTCCGCGCGATCTTGGAGCTGACCGCGTCATCGAGGAGGTAATAGTTTTCTGGCCACCGAGTTTTCACCGCCGAGTAAAAAGCATTTACAGCGACAATTGCGAGAAGCGCCCGCAAGAATGCGTCAAGAATCTGCACTTAAACAGTGTAAGTTGCGCGGCGGAAAATTTCAGCGGGCAGTTGTTCGGGTCTACCCGATTAGCCATCAACCAAAGCAGTGAACTTAAGCCCCGACTTGACCACTCGAAGACTCGATAACCGCGCCCGAGGAGGCTGCTGATTCGGCGCCCGTCGCGTAACGTTAGCCCACGCGCTGATGGAGCCATGTGACCTCGGCGCCCGCGCCACCGAGTCGGAAGGCCTCGAGAGCCTCGTCCCAGGCGGTGCCCAGTGCGGCGTCGAGCCGACCGGCGAGGCCGACGGCGTCGGGAGCGGAGTCGATCATGGCGCGCAGCTGCATCTCGCCGACCATCACGTCGCCGTTGGCGCTCATCGACCCGCGCCACAGGCCGAGGCCGGGGACGTGGCAGAAGCGTTCGCCGTCGACGCCGTCGCTGGGGTTCTCGGTCACCTCGAAGCGCAGCACCGGCCATTCACGCAGGGCGGCGGCGAGACGGGCGCCGGTCCCCACGGGACCGGTCCAGTCGACGGTGGCGCGTTGCAACCCGCGACCGGCCTCCTGGGCCGACCACTTGAGATTGGCCCGGGCGTCCAGGGTCGACGACAGGGCCCACTCGACATGCGGGCAGAGTGCGGTGGGCGACGAGTGGATGTAGACCACACCCGTCGTCACGTCCGCGAACTGTTCGAGTCTGCGCACCACTGCACCTCCGTGGATTCGACGAGGATCGTCTTCCCCAACGACCTGGCGGATCCCACCGGAGGAGGATGCGTGACCATTGTGCCTCACGGTGCCCGTGATACGCCAGTGGTACGTGTGTTCGATGTGCTCAGTCGGTCAGCTGGTCGACCACGGCGTCGGCGAAGTCCGACCACAGCGGCTTGGCCCAGGCGCCGAACGCCCGGTCGGTGAGCACGATGCAGGCGGCCCCCAGGTCGGGGTCCACCCACAGGAAGGTGCCGGACTGCCCGAAGTGACCCACGGTGCGCGACGAGTTGCGCGACCCGGTCCAGTGCGGTGACTTCTCACCGCGGATCTCCGGTCCGAGGCCCCAGTCGTTCGGGCGATGCCGGCCGTATCCGGGCACGAACCCCTCCAGACCGGGGAAGTGCACCGACGTCGTCGCCGCGTGGGTCTCGCCCGCGAGCAGGCGCGGCGTGAGGAGTTCCGAGGCGAGCGCGGTCAGGTCGGCCACGGTCGACACGGCCCCGTGGCCTGCGGGCCCCTCGAGGGCTGTCGACCCCATCCCGAGCGGACGACAGATCGCGTCGCGGAGATAGTCGGCGAAGTCGATGCCGGTCGCGTCGGTGAGATGCCGCGCGAGCACCGCGTAGCCGGCGTTGGAGTAGATCCGCTTCTCCCCCACACCCGCCTCGACGGTCTCGTCGTCGAGCGCCAGACCCGACGCGTGCGCGAGGAGGTGCTCCACCGTCGCGCCGGGCGGTCCGGCCGCGTCGCCGAGTGCGACGGCCTCCTCCTCGAGCGCCACGGCGACGGCCAGCGCACTGAGGAGCTTCGTCACCGAGGCCAGTGCGAACCGATGGTCGAGATCACCGTGGGTGTCGACGACCGACCCGTCGGCCGTCACCACCGCTGCGGCGACGGTGTCGACGGGCCAGTCGTCGAGGGAGTCGAGGGCGCTCACACCCCCATCAGATCACGCGGATCAGTGGTCCCCCGCCGGAGGCGGATCAGTGGTCCCCCGCCGGAGGCGGATCAGTGGTCCCCCGCCGGAGGCGGATCAGTGATCCTCCGCCGGAGGCGGATCAGTGGTCCTCGTCCGTGTACCGGATGACGCCGCGGATGTTGCGGCCCTCGAGCATGTCCTGGTAGCCGTCGTTGATCTGGTCGAGGCGGTACTGCCGGGTGATCATGTCGTCGATGTTGAGCTTGCCCATCTTGTACATCGACAGCAGCTGCGGGATGTCGAGCTTCGGGTTCGCTCCGCCGAAGATGGTGCCCTGCAGGTTCTTCTGCAGCAGCGTGAGCATCGCGAGGTTGAGGGTGACGTCGGTCTCCATCATGTTTCCCATGCCGGTCAGGACGCAGGTCCCGGCCTTCGCGGTGATGCCCATCCAGGTGTCGACGTCTTTGCCGTGCACCTCGCCGACGGTGACGATCACCTTGTGCGCCATGTGCCCCTGGGTCACCTCGGCGATGGTCATCGCCGCCTCCTCCACGGAGGCGAAGGTGTGGGTGGCGCCGAACTTCATTGCCTGCTCGCGCTTCCACTCCACCGGATCGATGGCGAAGACGTTGCGGGCACCGGCGATCACCGCGCCCTGCAAGGCCGCGGTGCCGACACCGCCGACGCCGACGATGGCCACGTCCTCACCCGGTCGAACGTCTCCGCTCCGGGTCGACGAGCCGTACCCGGTGGGGATGCCGCACCCGACGAGGGCGGCGACCTCGAAGGGGATGTCCTTGTCGATCTTCACCGCCGACGCCTCGTGCACGACCATGTACGGCGAGAAGGTGCCGAGCAGCGTCATCGGGTACACGTTCTCCCCGGCGGGGGTCTGGATGCGGAACGTGTTGTCCGAGACGGCCTCACCCTGCAGCAGCATCGCGCCGAAGTCGCACAGGTTGGCCAGACCCGCCTTGCACGACGGGCACTTCCCGCATGACGGGATGAACGACAGGACGACGTGGTCGCCGACCTCGAAGTCGGTGACGCCCTCGCCGAGCTCCTCCACCACGCCGGCGCCCTCGTGGCCACCGAGGATCGGGAACCCTGCCATCGGGATGCCGCCGGTGACGAGATGGTGGTCGGAGTGGCACATGCCCGCCGCCTCCATCCGGATCTTGATCTCGTGCGCCTTCGGGTCGCCGAGCTCGACCTCCTCGATCTGCCACGGGGTGTTCGACTCCCGCAACAGCGCAGCCTTGGTCCTCATCGCTACCTCCATCACTCTCGCGCGCGTCTGCCCTCACAGCGCCGACTGACAGTGACAGTAGTCACGCGACGCCAAAAATGAAACGTGTTCTATTTGTGCGTCGCGGGCGTTCCGACCGCGTCCGACCGCGACCGTAGGATCGAGGACACTCGTCGCGGGCCGAGTCGCGAGGTGTGTCATGGGTCCGCTGGTCGAACGATTCCCCTCCCATTGCCCGCGCGGCCACCGCCTGGGGGCGCGCCGGATGCTCGTCGGGTGGGACAACCGCTGCGATCCGCCACAGCGCATCTGGATATGTGTTCGGTGCAGCACTGTGATGCATCACCACGACTACACATGGCCACTCACCGACCACCCTCCCGACCGGGCATGATGGCGAGGTGCACCCCGCCGGAACGGAGTCGACGCGCGAGTCGCGCGCGTCGTCCGACGTCGTGCCCCCGGTGCTGATCCCCACACGCAACCGCCTGCTGCCCCAGCGCAACGGTCCGTCCCGACCGTCCCGTCCGGGGGTGACGTACCGCCTGTGGCGTCGCCTCGACGCCCGGTCGGCCGCGGTGTTGCTGTCCACCGCCGGATCGCTCCCACTCCCCCTGCTCGCACTCCTCGACGAGCGCCTGACCCGCGAGGGCGGTCTCGCCGCGCTGATCGGCGTGTGGGTGTTCACCGTGATCGTGTTCACGACCACCGCGGTGGTGGGGCGACTGTCGGACCGCCTGTTCACGGTGTTCGGCCTGATCGGGATGGTCGGTATCGCGGTGGCCGGCTGGGCCGTGGTCGATCCGGCGACGTCCGGTGTGGTGATGACCCTGCTCGGGGCGATCCCGGCGATCGCTGCCATGTCGTCGTCGCGACGGGTGGTGGTGACCTTCGCGGTGGTGGCGATCGGGCTCGCGGTCGTCGTCGCGGTGCTGACACCCGCCTCGGCGGTGGGCTTCCTGGTGAAATGCGGGTCCGGTGTGGCCAACGTCGTCATCCCGGTGTTCATCGTGTCCGCGCTGCGTAGTTCGCTGGAGGTGTCGATGCAGCGCTACGCGGTCCTCGGCGACACCGACCCGCTCACCGGCCTGCTCAACCGTCGCGGCTTCCTCGCCCGCAGCGGACAGTTCCTCGGTGCCGTCGCCGACGCCGGCCACCAGATCGGGTTCCTGCTCATCGACGTCGACCACTTCAAGGACATCAACGATCGTCTGGGCCACGCGGCCGGTGACGCCGTCCTCGTCGACACGGTGCGTGCGATCCTGCGGTCGGCGCCCCGGGGCAGTCTGATCGGCCGCTTCGGCGGCGAGGAGTTCGTCGTGCTGTGCGCGACGCAGGGTCAGGTGACGCTCAGCGACGCCGCGGAGACCATCCGTACGACCGTGTCGGCCACGACGGCGGTCACGGTGAGCCTCGGCGGGGTGGCGGCACCGCTGTCGGTCTCGCGCACCGGGACGTCCAACATCTCCGAGGTCGTCGACCATCTGACGCACCTCGCCGATCGCTGGGTCTACGTGGCCAAGAGCGCCGGGCGTGATCGCGTCGTCTGCCTGTCCACGTCGGCCATCCACTACGTCGACGGCGACGGCGACCCCACCCGGATGTTCGACCCCGCCCGGCCCTGACGGGCGCTCAGGCGGCCATCGACGCGGTCCCGACGGCATCCGCCAACAGGTCCACCTCGTCGCGCATCGCGGCGAGGATCGCGGGGCTCGCGTCGCTGTCCAGGGTCTCGAGATCCCACCACATCAGCCGGGTCCGGTAGCGGTCGTCGGGATACGGCGCCGCGCAGACCGACTCGTCGATCCGCCCTCCGCTCGACCCCCACCGCCGCAACGAGTGGTCGGCGGAGGTGGCCATCAGGTGACGGGCCCCGGTGACGCGCAGGATCGGCAGCGCGAGTCGGGCGAGCAGGTCGGCCGCGGCGGCCGGGTCGTCGGCACCGGGGTCGACCCACGCGGTCTTCACCTCGACGACCCCGTCCGGGATCCGTTGACCGATGGCATGTTCGAGGTCTACACGACCAGGTGACCCCGACCACTCCCGGAGCGCGTGCGATTCGTCGGCGCGGCGGTACGGGCCCTGCACGCGCAGACCTCCGCGGCACGTCCCGCGATCGTCGACGACCGCGAAGAAGACCGTCGTGTCGCGTCCGTCGACGACGGCGTCGTGATCGAGTGCGGTACCCACACCGTGGGCCTCGTACACCGTCCGCGCGCCGGCCAGGAAGCGACGCCACAGCGACACGTCACCCGCGGGCGTGGCGACCACGAGCCGCGCGCCGGTCAGCGGGTCGCGGATGCTCCCGCGGCCCATCGCCGCCAGTCGGGTACCCATGTGAGATGCCGCGGAGTGCATCGTCGTGGCCGTCATGGCACACCTCTCTTCGTCTATCGTCACAAAATCGATCAGATGGACGGGATCAGCAATAGATCATTCAAAGTCGTTGATCGCGAATGATATTCACGATCAATATCGAAGTTCGACGCAGTGAATGCCCTCCCGAAGTCCCCCCAACCCCATCTAACGAACACTGGACGGAAGAGGCAATCCGATGCGCGCGATCACCCACCCCGGAGACGGCTCCGCCGAGATCCTCGACCCCGCGGATCCCGACGACGCCCGGCGCCTGAACGAGCTCCGCGCGGACCCGACGACCGCGATCGTCGACACCCTCACACGCCAACAGGAGGCGCTTCACGCGTGCCTGCCGAGGCCCGACGACCCACTGCTGGAGGAGCCGTCTCGGTGGGTCCATCTACCGTGGCGCCGTACGGTCGTACATCTCTTGGGGCCCACGTCATTTCGCCGGGTTCGCCTGGATCGCAACCGGAACAAGATCACCCTCGCCGAACAGGAACAAGCACTGACCCGGGTCGTCGGTGTGGTCGGTCTCAGCGTCGGCCACGCGATAGCCCACACCGTCGCGATGGAGGGCCTGGCCGGCACCCTGCGTCTCGCCGACCACGACGAACTCGACCTGGGCAACCTCAACCGCGTTCCCGCGACAGTGCTCGAGATCGGCGTCAACAAGGCGCTCGTGGTGGCCCGACGGATCGCGGAGATCGACCCCTATCTGCGCGTCGAGGTGCTCCCCGCCGCCATCGACTCCGCCACGATCACGGATTTCCTGGACGGGCTCGACGTGGTCATGGAGGAGTGCGACTCGTTCGCGGCCAAGGTCCTGATCCGCAGACATGCTCGTGCACACGGCATCCCGGTCCTCTGCGAGACGAGCGACGGCGGCGTCCTCGACGTCGAGCGCTTCGATCTCACACCGGATCGGCCGCTGTTCCACGGGTTGCTCGACGGCCTCGACACAGAACAGACGCTCGACCCGGCGTCTCTGATCGCCGCCGCCGCAACGTTTCTCGACGCCCGATCGGTGACATCACGGATGGGGGCCTCGGTCCTGGAGATCGGCCGGACCCTGTCGACGTGGCCGCAGCTCGGCGGTGACGTGGCACTCGGCGGCGCGACGTGCGCCGCCGCGCTCCGACGACTGCTGTGCGGAGAACCGTTGCCGTCGGGGCGTGTTCGCATCGATCTCGACGGTCGACTCGACGACATCGCCGACCCCCTCGCCGATGCGCCGACGCACACCGCTCCGGTGTCGCCACCGCCGGATCCGGTGACGGAGTTCGCGAGCCTCTCCGATCTCGACGCGATCGTCTACGCGGGCGCGCACGCGGCGTCGGCGGTCTCGCTGCACCCGTGGAGGATCGCCACCGTCGACAGCACGGTCGTCGCGGCCGTCGACCCCGGGGCGGGGGGCGACGGCGACGAGGTCACCCGACGACGAGCGGCGCTCGCCCTCGGCGCGGTCGCGCGGAACATGACGGCCGCGGCGGCCGCGCGGGGGATCCCGCAGATCGCCGAGATCGGCGGGCCGGAGGACGCACCGACCGTCCGGCTGACGGTGGGGGCGTCGCGCACGCTCTCCCCTGGTGATCGCACCGCTCTGCCGACGTCGATCCTGGCCCGCCCGGCCGGCCGACTCCCGGGTGATCGGGCCGCGTTGTCGGAGGAGCAGATCGCCCTGGCGCAGTCGCTGTCGTCGGCGGCGGCGCGCATCCGGGTGGTCACCGATCGCGACCGGATCGACCGGCTGGCCGTGGCCGCGGGAGCCGACGCACGTGTGCGCTATCTCACACCGAGGTTGCACGCCGAGATGCTCGCGGCGGCAGTCGCCGACACCGGCGAGCTCACGGCCGAGGCGCTCGGTCTGCCCCCGTCCGCGCAGGCGCTGCTGCCCCTGTTCGCTCGTCCCGACGTGATGGGGCACCTGGGGGCATGGGAGGGCGGGCGGGATCTCGGCGCGGCGACCGCGCACGCCGTCGCGTCCTCATCGGCGCTCGTCGTCGTGACGGCCGCCGGCTGGTCCGTCGTCGACTTCATCAGGGCGGGCGACGTCGCCCGCGCCGTGTGGATCGCCTTGACCGGCGTGGGCCTCGCCGTCCACCCGACGGATCCGGTCACCGGATGCGCCCGCGACGACGCCGAACGCAGGTCGATCGCCCCCGACCGCGGTGACGAGCTGGTCGCGCTCGACCGGGGGTTCCGCGAAGCGCTCGACGTGGGCCCCGACGAGCCGGTCGCCCGGGTGTTCAGCGTCGTGCACCCCGCTGCGGTGGGCGCCGCTCAGTAGGCCCCGTCGCGGCCGATCACGGCCTTCGCGGTACGCCAGAGGATGATGATGTCCTGCATGATCGACCAGTTCTCCACGTAGGTGAGGTCGAGACGGACCGACTCCTCCCACGACAGGTCGGAGCGGCCGGAGACCTGCCACAGTCCGGTGATCCCCGGCTTGACGAGCATGCGCCGGGTCACGATGTGGTCGTAGGTCTCGACCTCCTCCCGCAGCGGCGGACGCGGACCGACGAGGCTCATCGACCCGCCCATGACGTTGAACAGCTGGGGCAACTCGTCGAGGCTGAACCGGCGCAGGATCTTCCCGACGCGCGTGACGCGCGGGTCGTCGGCCATCTTGAACAGCACGTCGTTGCCCTTGTCGCGATCGGTCAGTGCGGCGCGCTGCAGATCGGCGCCGACCACCATCGATCGGAACTTCCACATCGGGAACGGCTCGTTGCCCAGCCCGATGCGTTCACCGCGGTAGAACACCGGGCCCGGCGAGGACACCTTCACCGCGACGGCGCAGGCGGCCATCACCGGGGACAGCAGCACCAAGAGGATCGCGGTGACCGAACGGTCGAACGCGGACTTGAGGAAGCGGTTGGCCCCCTCGTAGGCGGGCTTGTCGATGTGCAGCAGCGGCAGACCCGCGACGGGCCGCACCATCATGCGCGGACCCGCGACGTCGGTGACCCCGGGCGAGACCAGCATGTCCACGTCCATGCCCTCGAGATCCCACGACAGCTCACGCATGGCGGAGTGGCCGAGTACCTCGGCGGACGTGACGGCGACCGTCGTCGCGCCGGAGAGCGCCACCGCGGTGCGGGCGTCGGAGAAGTCGCCGAACACGGGGATCACGCGGCCGCCGGTCTGCACGATCTCGGGGTCGTCCGGGCGTTCCACCGGCAGGCACATCCCGACGACCTCGTAGCCGAGCTCGGGGTTGGCGTCGAGGCGTTGGATGAGCAGCTCCGCCGAGCGCATCCCACCCATCACCAGCACGCGCTCCAGATACCGGCCGGCCCGCCGCATCCGCGCGACGTGGCGGCGCAGCAGCCATCGGGTCAGCAGGAGCAGCACCGCGCCGAGCGGGAACGCGACCGCGAGGAACCCACGGGCGACGCTGAGCACCAGCAGCTGGTCGACGATGGCGAGGACACCGAACGTCGTGAGGGTGGCGGTGAGCACCCGGCTGTACTCCGCCGGTCCGCTGCCCAGGACACGACGATCCGAACTCTGCGTCACGCGCAGCATCACGAACCACCCGAGAGCGATGAGCAGTGCGATGGCGACCGCGGGCCACCGATAGCGGCCGAGGGTGTGGACGAGGTCGTAGCCGAACCGCACGATGAGTGCGACCATCACGGCGGTCACCACGACGAGGAAGTCGAGCACCCGGGCCCGCGCGGCGTACTTGTACAGCCAGTTCTGCGACCGTGGCTGCACGAACTCGGCACGGGCGGGCACGGGGATGTCGCGTCGGCTCACACCTCGGAGCCGACGGGCGGAGGTCGCGCGGGTGGGCCGTGACACAAGAGCATCCTTCCCCCGGCGCGGCCGCGGCGCGCGGCTCTGGAGATGTGATCGTCGTCGGCGCGCCGGTCGTTACGCCTGGGCCGTCAGGTCGGGGTCGTCGGGTGGGACGGTGAGCGCGGCACGTGCCATCGCACCGAGCAGATCGGCGGCCGCGTCCGGGCCGAGGTCGGGCATCCGCGGCGCCGCGTTGATGAGCCCGAAGACCGCGTGGGCGCGCGCCGACCCCACACGGTGGTCGACGCCGGTGACGTCGGCGACCGCGTCGGCCCACAGGTCGACGTAGCGCCGCTGCAGCCGGCGGACCGTGTCGCGTGGTCCCTCGTCGAGGGACGCGAGGTCACGCGACTGCACCGTGATGAGATCCGGCTCGGTGAGCGCGAACCGGACGTGCACGTCGACGAGCTCCCGCAACCGGTGCATCGGGTCCTGCGTCCGCGTCACCACCGCGGTCCCCCCGGCGAGCAGGCGTTCGGAGATCTCGGTCAGCATCTGCGCGAGGAGGTCCTGCTTGTTCGCGAAGTGGCGGTACATCGCCGGCCCGCTCACACCGACCGCGGCACCGATGTCCTCGAGCCGCACCGAGGCGTAGCCCCGTCGCGCCATGAGCGCCGCCGCCGCGCCCAGCAGATCGCGGCGCCGCTCGGCCTTCGCCGCGCTGCGCGCCGTCACCGCCGTCGGGCCGTCGTCGGCTGCGGTCGTCATCGCGGGCAGTTGTCCGGGGCCGGGGCACCGGCGAACCGGTCGCGCAGCCAGGGCAGGGCGGCGGAGATGTCGACGTCGCCGTGTCCGCGTCCGGGTTGTTCCGACGACTCGATGGTGTCGCCCAGCGCGCAGGCGCGTCGGACGGCGGCACGTGTCCACGCGGGGTCGATGAAGGTGTCGGCGTCGCCGAAGAGGACCAGCATCGGTGCCGACGCACGGCGTTGCGGCAGGGCGTAGGACTGGAGGAGGTCCCTCAGTCGCGTCGCCGCCTCCGGTGAGCGCGGCATGATGTCGCCCGGTCGCAACTCCGCGATCACGGCGCCCCGCTGCGCGGCCGCGGCACCCTGACACGAGGACAGCGTGGCCCACAGACGCGCGCCGCGCGCCGAGCGGTAGTCGTCGCGGACGATGTCCGGGTGCGAGCGAGCGGCCGCCTCGATGAACAACTGCAGCGACGGCATCTGGTCGGAGGTGAGTGTCCCGGCCAGCGACTTGTCGACGAGTCCCACCACATCGGCGGCGGGCGCGGCCGCCACCACGCCGAGCGGGCGCAGGTCGGGCGCGTACGACGCGCTCAACTCGTTGGCGGCCCAGATCGCGCCGCCGCCCTGGGAGGAGCCGAAACCGGCCCACCGCGGCGACACCGACCCGAACACGGTGCGGGTCGCACGGATCGCGTCGAGGGTGTCCCGGCCCGCGGTGTCGGAGTCGAGGTAGGGGTGCACGCCCGGTGCACCGAGACCCTGGTAGTCGGGGATGGCGACGGCGTAACCGGCACCGACGAGCGACTGCGCGATCGTCAGCAACCCACCCAGCTCCGGCGCGAGCGACGGTGCGCACGCCTGGTCGATGCCGGTGGTGCCGTGGTCGAGGGCGACCACGGGCCACCCGCCCTCGGGCGGAGTCCCCCCGGGGATGAACGAGGTCCCGGTGACGCGGATCGGCTGCCCGTCCGGAGCGGTCGAGATGTAGGTGATGGCGGCGCCTTTGGCGCGCACGATCTTCATCGGGAGGGTGAGGTCGCCGTAGTCCTTCGCCGCCACGACCGATCCGGGCGTCTGGCCGCCCGGGACGCGCAGATCGGGTTCGGCCGGGAACACGACCGGATACAGCACGACCGAACCCACCGCGACGACGGCGACGACGAGCACCGCGACCGCCACCAACGCCCATCGGAGCGTGCGGGTCACGAGACCTGCACCCGCACCGACTCCCCGAACGGTTTACGCATGACGGCGTTCGTGCACCGGACCACACGTGTGTCGCCGTCCACGTACTCGTCGGTCGTCGGGAAGCCGTACTCGGGTCGCCATGCATCCAGCATGTCACCGGACAACCCGTGCACGCCCGTCGACGACGTCCAGAACACCGTCATCGGACGGATGCCGCGTGCGGGTTGTCGGCCCCGTACGAACGGCCCGTCGGGCACGGCGCGCTGCGACGCCAGGTAGGCCACGACCGGCCCGGGGGTGGCGTAGCAGTCGTCGCGGGCGCAGATGACCTCGCCACCGGTGAACTCCTGTCGCACGACGGGGATCCCCCGCGGCGACATCTCCCGGTACCAGGGGGTGACCGCGCCGCCGACTCCTGCGTCGCCGGTCGCCGCTGCGGCGACGACCCGCTGGTACACCTCGTCGTCGACGACGCCGCGACGGACCAACTCCCGCAGACGCTGATAGGCCGGTTTGGGCGAGAAGTCGGTGTGCAGGATGCCGAACGAGTCCTCTTTGTCCGAACTCCCGGTCCGACGGTCCCGGAGTTCGTGGACGATCACCGGCCCGGCGTAGGACAGCTGCGACCACTGCGCGACCGACCGGGCGACGACGTCGGCCTGGGTCTGCGGATCGGTGGGCAGGTCACCGGTGGTGGGGTACCCGATCTCACTGGCCCACACCTTCTTCCCACCGTCACCGTGCGCCCGCATGGTCGCGTACATGTCCGCGACCATGCGCATCGCCGAGTCGGGATCGTGGGGTTCGGAGTTGAACGACGCCGGATACGAGTACGGGTGCACCGACAGCGCGTCGAAATACCCTGCGCCCCCGGCGGCGTAGACACCCTTCAGGAAGCGCAGACCGTTCATCGTGGTGTCGCTGTCGACCGCCGTGGCGATCGCCCCGCCGACGACGGTGATGTCGCGGTCGACCGATTTCAGCGCACGGTAGGCCGCACGGAGGAGCCGGGTGTACGCGACGGGGTCGGGTCCGGGCTGGAAGTAGTAGCCGCCGTTCGGCTCGTTCCAGATCTCGAAGGTGTCGACGCGTCCGGCGAGATGCCGTGCCGCGTTTGCGGCGAATTCACCGAACCGGGCCGCCGACGCGGGCCGCTCGGCGATGGGGCCCGGCCTGCCCGCCGCCCACGCCGGGGTGTAGTCCAGGATGCCGAGGATCTCGATCCCGTGGCGTCGCGCCGCGTTCACCACCGAGTCGGTGGGCCCCCAGTTCCACACGCCGTCCGCGGGCTCGACGGCGGGCCACGCGATGTCCATCCGCAGCAGCGACACCCCGAGGTCGTTCATGGCCCGCATCGACTTCTCGATCGTCACCGCGTCGGATCCGATGAGGTTGGTGCCGCCGCTGACGCCGACCCGTGCCAACGGTGTCGGGGCAGCCAGGGGCGTCGGGGTCGTCGGCACACCGGGATCGGACCGGGGCGACGGGGTGCAGGCCGACAGCACCGTCAGGAGCACGAGGGCGGCCACCGCGATCGCGATCGGTCGGTGCCGCCCGGACAACGACAGCAGCGACCGTGGCGACCATCGGTCACCCCCCGCTGCAGATCGCCATCCGTCGATGAGGTGACATTAGTGCAGGATTTACCCTGGCGAATGACTCTTCCGGTTCCGTGAAGTCGCGTCGCGCGTCAGCGCGTGCGCACCCGCCTGGCCAGGTCGATGGCCGGCTTCTCCACGAAGCGGTAGGTCAGCGAGGCGCAGACGAAGGTCACCGCGAAGACGATCACCAGGTTGCGGCCCAGCCCGGCCCACGTGTCCCCGCCGAGCGCACCCCACCGGCCGAGGGCCATGAGCAGCGGGAAATGCCAGAGATACATGCTGAGCGAGATCCGCCCCAGGTACTCGAACGGCCGCCAGTCGACCACCTCGGCGATCCGTGAGCGGGCGTCGTGCGCGAGCGGCAACACGATGATGGCGATGATCAGTCCGCTGGCGAACGACGTGGCGACGACCTGCTGGTTGCTGCCCGCCACCAGCAGTACGAGCATCACCAGCAGCGCGGGCAGCAGCAGGACGGCACTGATCCGCCGCGCCCAGACCGCGAAGCGCGCCGACAGCACCCCCGACTCGACGGCGACGAACAGCACCGCCGCGATCATGCCGAAGGTGAAGGTCTGCGCCCCGCCGAGGAAGCTGCGCAGGATGACCGCCGACCAGTTGGGTCCGAAGTTCGCGGCGACGACGTCGTCGATGCCCTGCGCCCGCGCGATCGCGTCGGCGACGGCGGTGCCGACGACACCCAGCACGCAGAAGGCGACCGGCGCGAGCATGGCCAACAGCATCGGCGAGGTGCCTCGACGGCGACGGAGGGCGAAGACACCCCAGCCGACCAGCGGCAGGCTGATGTAGAAGGCGTATTCCAGGGTGAGCGACCACGACGGGTTGATACCGGTCTGGATGAGACCCGGGACGTAGGTCTGCACCAGGAAGATGTTCGCCAGGAACGTGATCGGGTCGGTGATCATCCCGGTCCCGGCCTCGCTGCCGACGACCAGCGCCTGCTGGGCGTTGCGGACGAACACCGCCTGCAGGACGAAGTTCGCGATGAGGAACACGACCAGATAGCACGGCATGATCCGCAGCACGCGGTGCACGACGAAGCTGCGGACGTCCGGTTGGTGGTCACGACCGGCGAAGAGCCCCCGCACGATCGGCAGGTACAGCAGGAAGCCCGACAGTGCGAAGAAGAAGATCAGCGCCTGACCGAGGATCTGCAGCTTCCCGGACTCCGCGGTGTGCTGGGAGTAGTGGCCGGCGACGTGGACCACGAGGATGCAGACGCACGCGATGCCGCGGGGGCCGTCGAGGCCGCGGATGCGGCGATGACGTCGAGCACCCGGCGTCGGTGCCACCGTCGACGTCGGACTCCCGACGGGTACGCCGGGGGCGACGCCCCCGACCCGTTGCTCGGTCATCGCCACCGCTCCCCTGATCGACGTCGGCAGGATCCGACGCCCCCGATGCATCTGTCCCGTGATGTGTTCACCCGGAGCATAAGGTGCCGACGACCGGTCGGCACCACGACCGACGCGCCGACGGATCCTCGGGAGGCCCGCGCGCTGTGATTCACTGGCGTCTCGGGGGAGGTTTCAGCGCTCACCCCGTCTCGCGAAAGGTATCGGCCCCATGCGTCGCCTGCTCCGTGGTCGCGTCCTCGCGGCGGTCATGGTGGCCCTGGTGGGCGTCGGGGTGGTCGCGTGCGGATCGTCGGATCCCGGACGCGCGCCGGCACCGTCGCCGTCGCCGTCGACGTCGGACGGGATCGCCGCACAGGGACACGGTTTCGGGATCGCGCTCGGTGCCGAGGTGTACTGGCAGGGCACGGCGGCGACCGACGCCGATCTCGACGCGATCGCCGCCGCCGGCCTCGGTTCCATCCGGGTGCCGGTGTTCTGGGCCGCGATCCAGCCGACGGGCCCCGCCGCGTACACCTGGTCGGTCGTCGACCATCTGGTGGACGGGGCCCGCGCCCGGGGTCTGCGCGTGCTGGCCACCGTCGGCGGCAGTCCCGCGTGGGCGGGCGACCCGGCCGCCGGGGGCGGGCCCTACGCCGCCCCCCGCGACGTGTCCGAGTGGGCGACGTTCGTGCGCGCGACCGCCGAACACCTCCGCGGTCGCGTCTCGGCGTACGAGATCTGGAACGAGCCGAACAGCTCGATGTTCTTCGCCCCGAAGGTCGACGCCGGGCGCTACACCCGGCTGTTGCGCGCGGCGCACGCATCCATCGCCGCGGTCGACCCGCGGGTGACCGTGCTGGCGGGCGCGTTGGGGACCGTCATCGACACCGCGACCACCACCGATCCCGTCGACTTCCTCAGGACGATGTACGACGACGGGGCCGCGGGATCCTTCGACGCGGTGTCGGTACACCCGTACAAGTACGATCTGGGACTCGCCGAGGCGTGGACCGTCCCGGAGTCACCGGGTCGTCAGATCGCCGAGATGCGCCGCATCATGGGCGATCACGGCGACGGCGGGAAGCAGTTGTGGGCGACCGAGTACGGACTCCCCAGCAGCAGAGTCGGTCTCGACCGGCAGGCGCAGATGATCTCTGGCTTCGGCCGTGACTGGAGACAGCTGCCGTTCGCCGGTCCGGTCTTCTGGTACACGTTGCGGGACAGGGCGACCGGCGTCCCCGACGACGAGGACAACTTCGGGGTCATCCGTACCGATCGCACGCCGAAGCCCGCGGCGCAGGTCGTCGTCGACTACGCCCGCGCGGGGGTCACGCCCGGGCCGGACGCCGAGCGGTTCGCCGGCGCGCCCCTCGACCCGAGCGGCGGCGAGATCGTCAGTCCGGTCTTCCGTGCGACCCGGTCGGGCGTGCTGGCACGGTTCCAGCGGGACGCCGTCGTCTACCTGACCCCGAGCGGATTCGTCACCACCACACCGCGGATCGCGCTGGCGGCCATCGGCGCCGACTCCTACCCGACCGGTCTCTACGCCGACGATCACCAGGATCTGGCCGACGGCACCAGCGTCTTCGCCACGGACCTCGGGGGCGTGCACGTCATCGGCGGCGGCGTGATGGACGGGTGGTCACGGTCGTTGGGTGCCGCCCTGACCGACGAGATCCCGGTCGGCGGCGGCGCGGTGAGGGTCGACTTCCAGCGCGGGTCGATCACGTGGTCACCGGATCGCGGCGCGGTCCGGTCGATGTCCTGACCGACCGGCGCGACAGGAAGCCGGCGTCAGCCGCGCAGCCGGCGGTACACCGCGGTGGCGAGCGGACTGCGCGCGAGGATCTCGCGCGGGGTGCGGGCGACGTCGGCGACGAGCACCACGGGTGAGCCGCCGAAGGTCGACCGGCGGCAGTGGTACATCGTCCGACCGTCGTAGCGTTCGGCGATCGCCGCACCGTAGCGGTCCGCGAACTCGGCGTCGGCGAAGAAGACCTTGTTGTAGCCGATCGCGAAGGGCCGCAGCGCATCCGGCCGTTCGAGGTAGCGAAGGGTGCCGGTCACGACCTCCGGCCAGGCGAAGTTGAAGACGTCGTCGGCGATCACCACGCCACCCTTGGCGAGGGTCTCCTCCGCGAGCAGCATGTCGGAGTACACGACGTTCTCCGTGTGGCCGCCGTCCACGCTGAACAGCCGCACATCGCCGTCCACCATGCGTCGCAACTCGTCGGGGCTCACGAGTGTCGAGTCGCCCGAGTGCACGGCGACGCGTGCGGGATCGCCGAATCGCGCGACGTTCGCCTCGAATCGGGCGCGGTCACCGCGACCGGATTTGTCGACGTTGAGGTCCTGGTCCTCGAAGATGTCGATGGCGACGGACTTCTCGTCCTCGCGCAGCAGCAGGTCGAGGCCGATGAGCAACTGTCCGTGATGCACGCCGATCTCGGCCGCGCCACCGCGCACGCCGAGCGCCCGCTGGCGCTCGTCGAGCAGTTTCACCAGCGCGAACACCTCGGGCTGGACCCAACCGCGAACCCGGCGGCGGCCCAGACGGGCGTAGGTGTCGAACTCGGTGCGCATGGGCGCGACGATAACAGCGGCTGTGACCCTTCGCACCGCGAAGCACAGGTCACAGGGGTCGAATCATCGCGAATTCACCAGTGTGGAACACGAATTCGTGACCGGCATTCCGGCGAAACGTTCCCCCAACCAGCGCAAAGCGTCGTCGGTGGGCACGTCGCCGTGCCCGCGATCGGGATCGATGCGATACGTCACACTGCCGCCGTCGCGGCATTGACGGGCCACCGCCTCCGACGTCCAGTCCGCGTCGATGTACTCGTCACGAGCACCGTGTTCGACGTAGAGCGGTGCGACGAGCGGGCCCTGCGGGAGCGCCCAGTCCCGGAGCAGTCCGCGGACACGTGCGGCGGCCGCAGGTGTCCGCGGGGCCAGGTCACCCGGCCGCAGCGCATCCACCACTGCCTCGCGACCGTCGAGCAGCGGACCCGAACACGCGGTCAACGACGCCCACCCCGTCGCGGCGGCGCCCCGCCGGAAGTCGTCGCGGTCGATGTCGGGGTGCAGGCGTGCGAGGGACTCGACGACGGCCTGGAACGCCGGCCGCTGCTCGCGGGTCAGGGTGCGGGCGGTCGCCTTGTCCACGAGACCGGACACGTCGGCGGCGGGCGCGAGGGCGACGGCACCGACCAGCGAGAGATCGGGAGCCCGCCCGGCCGCGGACGTGGCGGCCGACCACGTCGCTCCCCCGCCCTGCGAACCGCCGTAGGCGCCCCACCGGGCGGACACGTCCGGGAACGTCGACCGCAGGGCCCGCACCGCGTCGATGGTGTTGAGGCCGGCGGTCCGCGCGTCGAGGTACGGGTGGACCCCGGGTGCGCCCAGCCCCTGATAGTCCGGCATCGCCACGGCGAATCCGAGACGGATGAACGCGTCGACCGCATCGACCTGTTCGGAGAGCGTGTCCGACAACGACGGTGCGCACGGCGTGTCGACACCGGTGGTGCCGTGCGCGAACGCGATGACCGGCCATCCCCCGACCGGTGCGGTCGTCCGCGGCGTGAACACCGAGCCGGACACCACTGTCCCGGCGCCGGTGTCGCCGGACGTCGAGCGATAGGTGACCCGCGCCGACCGCATGGAGGACCCGACCAGCGACCGTGTGAAGTCGGGCATCGCCTCCACCGACACCAACGACCCCGGCGCGGTGCCACCGATGCGCGCGAAGGGGAAGGGCGAGGGCTCGGACACCGAGTGGTGCCGACCGATGACGACGGCGACTGCGGCCACGATCGCCACGACCGCCACCACGGACGTCGCGACGAGCAGGATCACGCGGCGACGGACGCGGACACCGCTCACTGTTGGTCCGGCGCCGAGGCCCCGGGGATCTGCGCGGTCGGCGGCGGCACGGTGCGACCGCAGGTGTTCAGCGGGGGTGACCCGCGGAAGCGGGCCTGCGTCCACGCGACGGCGACGGTGCCGTCGATGTCGTCGTGTCCGGCGTCGGGGAGCACGTAGTTCTCGACGACATCGCCACGGCGACAGGCGGCGTCGACCGCGTCCCCGGTCCAGTCGGTGTCGACGAGTTGGTCCTTGGCGCCGCGGATCACCAGCATCGGCGCGTCGGCCTTCACCTTCGGCAGGGCCATCCGCTCGAGGTCGGCCCGCAGGGCGTCGGTCGCGGCCGGGCTCGACGGACGCAGGTCGTCGGGTGTCAGTTGCCGCACCACGGCGGTCCGCTGTTCGGCGAGGGCTCCCTGGCACGCGGTCAGCACATCCCACCGTCGCGCGGCGATGCCCCGCCGGTAGTCGTCGAGATCGATCTCGGGGTGCATCTTCTTCTGCGCCCACAGGATCCACGGGTAGATGCCCTGTTGCTGCTGGGTGAGTGTGCCCGCGGCGGCCTTGTCGGCCATGCGACTGATGTCGGCGACGGGCGCGAGACTGGCCGAGCCGAGCAGGTCGAGTCCGCCGTCGTCCGAGGCCGCGAGTTCGTTGGCGGCCCACGCGGCCTGACCACCCTGCGACGAACCGATCGCCACCCAGCGGTTCGACGTGTCCGGGATGAGCTTCCGAGCAGCCTTGACGCCGTCGATCATGTTGTGCCCCACGGTCGCCGCGTCCAGGTACGGGTGGTAGGTCCCGTCCAGTCCGAGACCCTGGTAGTCCGGCATGACCACCACGTAACCGTCCTTGACGAGGATGCCGACGGCGTCGGCCGAGCCCAGCAGCGACGGCGACAACGACGGCGCGCACTCGTGCTGCACGCCGGTCGTCCCGTGTCCGTAGGCCACGATCGGCCAGCCGCCGGCCGGGGCGGGTCCCACGGGCGAGAAGACCGTCCCCGAGACCAGCTGCGTCGACCCGTCCACCCCGGAGGTCGACTCGTAGGTGACCCGCGCGGCGATCGACGTCAGACGGGTCACCCGGCGGTCGACGGTCGGCAGGCTCTCGGCCGACCGCAGCGTGCCGGGGCCGCTCCCGGAGAAGTCGCCCGCGATCGGGACCCCCGTCATGTCGGACGATTCCGCCCGCGGGGAGTCACCACCGCACGCGACGAGGGTAGAGAGCGCCGCGATCGCGACGAGGACCACGCCGAGCGCGCGTCGACCCCGCGCTGCGACACCGGGCGACGTCCGGGTCACGAGGTACGCCCCGGCACGCCGGCACGCACCTGCGCGACCACCTCGTCGACATGGCGCCGGAGCAGGACGCGATCGGAGAGCAGACCCAGCGCGATCACGCCGATCACGGCCCAGATGAAGCCGACCGCGGCGGCCAGGCCCACGTCCCGGACGAGGGACGTGTGCACCTCGACGGCGGGATATGCGGAGCCGACAGGTGTGACCTGTGCCTGCGGGCCGAGTTCGTCGTTGTTCTCCAGCTGCCGCGTCACCGCCACGAGCGCACCGGCGACCGCGGTCGCGCGGCGCTCCGCGTCGGCGGGGTTGTCGGCGTCCACGTCGATGGTGAGCAGCGCGGAGTCGAGTCGTTGGGTCGCGGTGACGTGGGCGGCCAGATCCGGTGCCGACCCGCCGAGGAGTTCGTTCGCCTTCGCCGCGACCTCCGGGGACGTCGCGAGGTCGGCGTAGGTCGGGATGCGCGCCCGGGCACCGAGGTCGTTCTGGGTGGCGGCCCGGGGGTTGCTCGGCCCGTCGACAATCGCGAAGAGGTCGAACCGCGACGAGTAGGTCGTGTCACCGGTCGCCCACACGGCGAGCCCGGCGCCGGCGGACAGGACGGTCACCGCCACCACCAGCACCCACCCGCGCAGCACCAACCGGACGTAGTCGGCCGGTGTGGGGACGGGGTGCGGTGGCCTCACGTCCGGGGCGGACAGGAGTTGTTCGCCGCCTGCCCGGCGAGACGGTCCTTCAGCCACGGCAGACCCCGGTCGCTCTCCAGGTCGCCGTGGCCCTCGCCCATCCGCTTGTCGATCTCGATCGTGCCGCCGATCGTGCAGGCCTTGTCCAGTGCGGCCTGGGTCCACTGCCAGTTCACGAGCTCGTCCTTGGTCCCGAACATCACCAGCATCGGCCCGCTGACCGGGTTCTTGGGCACGGCCCACTGCTCGAGCAGGGTCCGGAGCCGGGCGGTGTCGGCGGGGGTGTCCGGCTTCAGGTCGGCGTTGGTGACCGTGTCGCGGGTCTTGAGCACCTCGTCGAGCGGCGCGGTGCAGTCGAGGAGCACATCCCACTTCTTCGCCAGCGAGGGCGTGCGGTAGCGGTCGAGGTCGAGGGTGGGGTTCGTCCACGACAGCGACTGCAACGCGAAGATCAGTGCAACCCGCTGGTCTCCGGTCAGCGTCCCGGCCTGCGCGGCGTCGGCGAGGCCGGACATGTCGGCGGGCGGAGCCATCGCGAGGGTGCCCTTGAGGGCCATCCCGCCGCCGTAGGAGGCGTCACGGTCCGCGGCGCCCCATGCCGCCAGTCCGCCCAACGAGTGGCCGAAGGCAACCCATGTGGTGCCGACCGCGGCCGGGTCGAGATTGTGGGCGGCGCGCACCGAGTCGATCATGTTGTTGCCGTATGTCGCGCCGTCGAGGAACGGGTTGCGATAGCCCTTGACCCCGAGTCCCTGGAAGTCGGGCAGGGTCACCGCGAAACCGCTCTGGATCATGCTCGCCATCATCGAGCCGTTGCCGACGAGCGTGCTGAAGTCCGACGGCGCGCACTTGTCGAGCACACCGGTGGTGCCGTGACCGAACGCGATGACCGGCCACCCGCCCTTCGGCGCGATGCCGGGCGGGATGGCGATGACGCCGGACACGTCGGTCCGCGACCCGTCGACACCGGACGTGGACTTGTAGACGACACGCTCGACGCGGGCCCCGACGTCCTCGAGGGGTTCGTTGCCCGCCAGCGGGCGCACGGAGACCAACGAGCCGGGCGCGGAACCACCCAACGCCGGCGGCGGGACGCTCGGCGAACCGGCGAAGAGCGGGGCGAAGCTCGTCACCGCAGGCGTGTCCCCCGGGGGAGGCGGGGGCGTCGCGCTCGAACACGCGGACACCGCAGCCACTGCCGCCGCGACGAGCGCGACTCCGATCGACCTCCGTGGGGAACGCAGAATGCGGTGCATGGTCCTACCGATCTTCGGATCCGGGGTCGTTGTCCGGGTCGTCCGCGCGGTGGTGGTGCCCGCGTCGTCGATCCTCCCCGTCTGTGTTCGACGGGCCGGACCCGTCGGATCGGTCGTCTCCCGCTCCCGGCGTGTCGTCGTGGGCGCGACCGGCATCGGTCACCACCGCGCCGAGGAACTCGGCGTGCGCGGTGGACAGGGATTCCAGACCGCGTCGCAACGCGGTGCTGCGGGTGTGTCCGAGTCGGGCGAGGACGAGCGCGCCGTCTCCGAGGGCCGCCGCGACCGCACCGTCGGTGCAGGTCTCCAACGGCGGGGTGTCGACGACGACGTGGTCGAAGCGCACGGCGAGGTCGGCGAAGACCTGCTGGGCGCGGTCGCCGCCCCACAGCCGGCCGCGCGAGTTCGGGATGGGGCCGGCCGGCAGCAGCGCGAAACCGCGGCCGCCGACCCGGGTGATCACCGCGTCGTCGAGGGTGTCGTCGCCGAGCAGCACGGTGCTCAGACCACCGGTCGGTCGAGGCCGACCGCCCGGGTCGGCGGAGAGCAGACGGTCGGCCAGGGTCGGCGCGAGGAGGTCACCGTCGACGAGGAGCACGCGGCGACCGGACTCCGCCAGCACCGCGGCGAGGTCGATGGCGAGCGTCGACCGCCCGTCACCGTGCGCCGGGCTGGTGACCGCCACGACTACCGGTCGTCCGCCGGCGGCGGTCCGGGCGAACCGCAGATTGGTCGCGAGCTGACGTGTGCGTTCGACGAGTTCGCCACCGGCGGCGGGGTCGACGGCGGCGATCCCGGGTCGGTTCGGGTCCGCCACGATCTCGCCGAGGACCAGTGAGCCGGCGATGTCCTCGACACCCTCGCGTCGACGGACGCGGGTGTCGACGAGCGCCAGGACGATCACCGCGATGACGCCGAGCGCCAGCCCGGCGACGGCACCGAGACCGATGCGGGTGACGAGGGAGGGCCCGGATGCCGAGGACGGGTAGTCCGCGTCGTCGACGAGGATCGCGCCGGCGGCCGGTGTTCCTCCGCGGCGGGAGGTCTCGAGTTCGCTGACGAGCTGCACGAGCTGGTCGGCCACGGCGTTGGCGTAGGTCTGGGCGGCGACCGGGTCGGAGTCGGTCGCGGTGACGTTCAACAGCACCGTGTTGGGCACCGGGGCGGCCGAGATCTTCGACCGCAGGTCGTCGGCGGACATCGACGACTTCAGCTGCTCCACGGCGCGGGCGGCCACCTGGCGACTGGTCGCCAGACCCGCATAGGACTTCACGCGTTCCTGGGAGAACAGATTGTTCTGGTAGGCGTCGCCGACGGAGGTGCCGCTCTGCGTCGTGACGAACAGCTGCGCCGTCGACTCGTACTTGGGCCCGGCGACGAGCGACCACACGTATCCGCCGGCCGCACCGATGACGGCGACCACGACGATCAGCCACCAGAACCGGCGGAACGCGCGCAGATAATCCCCGATCGCCAAGGGGCGACTCCGTTCGTCTGTGGTTGCCGATCTTTCATCGTTGTGTGCAGACGGCAACGATCGTCGTGACGGTGTCACCCTAGCGGGGGTGTGCGCAGGACACACTTCCGACGAACCCCGGTGTGACGACCACGACGCGTCCCCCGGCGTCGGCCGCATGGATGACAGCCTGCGGCGATGCTACCGGTGCGTCCCGGGCACACGGGTGTCACCATGTACCCCGTGACAGACGGTGGTCGGACGCGACTCGCGACGCTCGGGGTGGTGGCGGTGCTGCTCGTCGGCCCGTTGGCGGGCGCGGCGGCGGTGCTCGGCGGCAAACTGGCGTTGATCGGCGTCGTCGGTCTGGCGGGCCTGGCGGTGGGGGCCTACATCGGACTCCGTCATCCCATGTGGCTCTTCTACGGCCTCGCGGTGACCGTCGGGTTCCTGCCGTTCGGCGTAGTACCGCTCGCGCCGCTCCCCCTGTACCTGGTGTTCGGCGGGTCGGTCGTGCTCGCGGCGGCGATCCACCCGTCGGCCGGGATGCACTGGCATCCCCTGGAACGGACGCTGCTGGTGTTGGTGGCCGTGTCCGCGGTGTCCGTGGTGTTCACCGCGTTGTCGATCTCCGACTACGTCGACTACGTGAAGTGGGCCCTGGTGACGCTGGCCGTGATCGGCCTCCTGCGTCTGTCGCTGGACAACATGCGACGGGTCGGCGTCGTGTTCGTCGTCGCCGCGGCGTTCAACGCGCTGGTCGGCATCGCGATCTTCGCCTCACCCGGCCTGCCCATCCGGAAGGTGTTCAGTCCCTTCGGGTACGGCATCGTCGACGCCACGACGCGTTACGTCTACAACGCGCAGGGTGTCGAGCAGTCCGCGCGCCTGGGCGGCATGTGGGTGGAGCCCAACGCGGCGGGGATCGGGCTGCTGACCGCGCTGTGCGTCTGCCTCGTCGTCATCGACGGGTGGCGGCGCTGGACGCTCGCCGCGCTGTTCTTCCTCGCCCTCGTGCTCACCCTGAGCCGCGGCGTCATCGTCAGCGTGGTGCTCGGCGCGCTGCTGGTGATGGTGTTCCACACCATGGGCCGGCGGCTGCGGGCCATCGTCGCGATCATCGGGGCGCTGGCGCTGGTGGCCGCGGCGGCGACCCCGCAGGTGCGCAACCGCCTGCTGCAGTCGTTCGTCGGCCAGGACGTCAGCTCCTCGTCCCGACAGGACGCGTTGAAGAACTTCCCGCACCAGCTGGCCGGGCACTGGTTCTTCGGATTGGGGTGGGCGAGACCGGAGTTCAAGGACGGCGCACTCGCCTTCCAGGTCAACTACGTGGCGAACGCCCCGCTGCTGACGGTCTACCGCGGTGGCCTGTTCGCAGGTCTGGCGTTCGTCGCGGTGCTCATCGCAGGGATCGTCGTCGGGTGGCGTCTCATCACGGGACGCTCCCTGCCGAGGGCACTCGTCGGCGGGATCTTCATCGGGTTCTGCTTCGTCGGACTCCAGCTCGACCACCCCGTGGTCGCCACGCTGCCGGTCACGACCACGTTCTCGATGCTCCTCGCGTTCCTGGTGCACGCCGATCGACTCCGCCGGGCAGCGGACCCACCGACGGCCCGGTTCAGCGAGGCGAGGCCATGGCGTCGGACAGCAGCGACCGCACCGCCGCATGCGGACGCCGGTCCCGCCATCGCTGCTCGTTGACCTCATAAAGACGTCGGCCGTCCTCGGCGGCGGCGCCGGCGTCGGTGAGCAGTCGGCGGGCGGCGGCGACGAGCGCGTCGTCGTCGACGCAGGTGTCCAACCCGAACACCTCGTCCAGGGACCCGACCGCCGCGGGTGTGCCCACCACCGGCAGCCCGATCCGCGCGGCGTCGAGGAACTTCACCCGCACGCCTCCCCCGGTGCTGATCGGGGCGACCATCCCCCGGCACGTCGCGAGGAAACCGTGCAGGTCGTCGACGAAGCCGAGATCGCGGACACCCGTGGGCAGTTCGACCGGGGCGGCCGACGCGCTGCGTCCCCCGACGACACACAGTTCCGCGCCCGGGATCCCGGCCCCGATCCGCGGCCACAACGCGGCGGCGCGCTCGAACGCCTCCTGGTTCGGCGGCCAGTCGCGGGTGCCCAGGAACACCAGACGCGGCGGGGTGTCGGCGACCTCCACCCGGTCGCCGGGCGGGAGCGTCAGGTCCAGCCAGCGGGCGGTACGCACGCCGGCCGCCCGGTACTCGTCCGCCTCCTGCGCGTCGAACGTCGAGACGGCGTCCGCGGCGCGGGCGACACGGAGCTCGTCGCGGACGAGGCGCGGCGCCTCCACCCGGCCCAGCACACCCCGCGTCGCCCGCCACACCAGCGACTCCGAGACATGGGTGTTGACGGCCAACCGGTCGGTGCCCGCGCGGCGCGACGCCAGGAACGACTCGGCCATGTAGCTGTGCTCGGCGAGGTAGACGTCGGCGTCGACCGTCTCGATGACGGTTCTCAACTCGGGGCTGTCGAAGCGGACGTGGACGAGGCTGCGTCGGCCCAGCAGCGCTCGTCGGGCGAGACCCGCCGGCGCGATCTCGGGCTTGCGGACCCGGTGCAGGGTCACCCCGCCCGGCGCCAGGTCCATCCGGGTGGTGCCCGTCTCCTGCGACAGGCAGATCGCCGTGACGTCGAACGAGTCGGCGGCGAGCGTCATCAGCAGCCGACTGAGCTCGACGTCACCACCGCGCTCGAGGACCGGGTCCTTCGAGAGCAACAGCGCGACGGTCGGTCTCGTGGTCATCTCATGGGCTTCCGATAGATGGCCGTCGCGTAGACGGCGAGCAGGATCGCGTCGGCACCGACCGAGGCGGTCGACGCACCGATCGCGCCGATCGGGGCCAACGCCGCGACCGCACCCAGCTTCACCGGCACCAGTCCCAGGTTCGCGGCCAGGCGCATGATGTCGCGGCGCTGCGCGTAGAGGATCACCTGCAGGATGGAGATCATCGTGCGCATGCCGGTGAACAGCGAGATGATGATCATCGCGACGGCCAGCTCGGTCGGGGCGGGCGAGATCAGCAGGGCCACACCGAAGATCGCGACGGCCCCGGCCGACGCGCCACCTATCGCGAGCGTCAGACGCAACGGCGGACCCGCCGACACCTTCCCTCCCGACAGGCGCAGCGGCTCGTGATAGGTCATGCCGAAGGACTGCCCCACCGCGGCGAGCGCCGCCGCGACCGTCCAACAGAGCGTGTAGTACCCGGCCGTCTTGCTGTCGGTCAGGAAGCCGAGCAGGAGCACGTCGCCCTGGAGATACAGGGCGGTACCGAGCATCTCGCCGATCAGCGCCGCGGTCAGGCGCGGCGGCCCCGGCAGCTGCGGTCGGTGCCCGCGGGCCGCGAACGCGGCGAGCACCAGGATCACGTAGTACGGGGCGACGTAGAGCGCGCTGGCACCCAGCAGGGTGGGATGCGGCACGGAGAACAGATAGGCGCAGGCGAGCGCCACACTGACGACCTGCCGGATGCTGTCGAGACGCCACACGCGGTCGGCCTTGCCGTCGCGGGCGAAACGACTCGAATAGGACTTGTAGGCGATCTCGCCGCCCGCGACGGTGAGACCGAACCAGGCGATGTAACTGACACCGACGAGCGCTGTACCCGCGACGACGAGTGTCAGGCCGATGAGGAAGCGGCTCGCGCGCTCGGTGACGAACCGTTCCTCGCTCTCCCGCATCGACCGCACCACGTACGGGTTGTCGATCGGCGGACCGATGACCGCCGACAGGGCGTACGCCATGCCGTAGAGGCCGTAGTCGGACACACCGAGCTGCGCCAGCAGCACGACGGTCCACAACATCCCGACACCGCGACCGCCGTACAGCCACAGCATCGCCACGAGCGTGGTGAGCAGGTTGCTCTTCGCCGCCGTCGCGACCGCGCGGGTGCCCTCGGCGAGGGGCTCGTCCTCCGGGGACGGCCCGATGGTCACCGCGGGTCCCCGAGCAGCCGCGCCCACGTCGAACAGAACTGCGCGGCGACCGCCTCGTGCGAGCCCGCACGGCGCTGTGCTTGCACCTGCTCCCCCGCCACGGTGAGCGCCTCCTCGTCGTCGACGAGGTCCTGCACGCGCTGCGCGACCACGACCGCCAGTTCCTCGGGCTCCTCGGGCGCATTCCGGATGACGGTCACGCCGTCGCCGTCGCCGTGGTCGGCGAGGGCACCGTGGTCGGTGCAGACGACGGGTGTGCCGTAGGCGATCGCCCGCGCCATCACTCCGGAGGCGGGGTACCCCATCCCGTAGGGCGATCGTCGGCCGTAGGGCATGACGAGCGCGCGGATGGAGGCGAAGAACGCGTCCTCGTCGGCCCCGTCGACCCCACCGACGATCTCGACGCCGTCGATCCGTGGCAGCGACTCGGTGCCGCGGCCGGCGACACGGATGGCGATGTCGTCGTCGAGGTGTGCCCGCAGATGCTCGAGTTGTTCGAATCCCTTGCCCCGGTAGACCAGTCCGAAGAAGCCGACGGCACGCGGACGGTCCTGGGGTGCGGTGATGTCGGGGCGGCGGGCCACGATGTGCGGCACCTGCACGACGTCGAGGTGCGGGTACAGCGGGGCGATCGACCGCGCACCGCTGCGGGTGAGGACGAACACCGTGCGCGGGCGCAACCATCGTCGCTGCACGCGGTACGACAGCGGACGCAGCGGGAAGTGCACGGCGTGGTTGAGCAGCCGGTGCTCGGCGAGGAAGCGGGTGCGGGCCGGCCACCAGATCGAGTGCGGCGGGTCGTGGATCGTCGCGGTGACGGGCACCTCGGCCGCCAGCCCGGCCGTCCCCCAGAACCCGGCGACGGATCCCCCGCTCAGCTCGGTGTGGACCAGGACGGGACCCGGTGCGTCGGCGACGGTCTCGGCGATCGCAGCGCTCTGCCGGCGCAGGTCGGCGACGCTGTCCGCACCGGGCATGCCGGTGCGGTGCTCGACGAGTTCGCCGACGTGCGGCCGGACCGCGTCGATGACGTCCTGCGAGTAGTCACCCACACCGCCCACGCCCATCCGGGGCGCGACGACGACGAGCCGCGCCCGGGCCAGCGGGCCGTCCATCAGTAGAACAGCGGGCGGTACCGACCCGAGTACTTCAGCGCGTCGGGGTTGCGCGTGGTGAACGGCTTGGCCGGGTTGCCCCCGACCACCTCGAGCTCCCCGACGTCCTTGTTCACCATGGACTGCGCCGCGACGACGCCGCCACGGCGGACCCGGCACGGCAGCAGCAGTGCGCGGGTGCCGATCCAGGCGTAGTCCTCGATGATCATCGGCTTGGGCAGCGGCAGGAAGTCGGGGTCGTTGATGTCGTGACCGCCGCCGAGCAGGTGGGTGTCGCTGGCGATCACCACGTTGTCGCCGATGAGGATCCCGGCCCGCGCGTCGAGCACGCAGCGGAAGCTGACGTTGCTGTTCTCACCGATCGTGAGGTACGGGAGGTCGAAGACGGTCGTACCCCGCAGGATCGTCGATCCCTTGCCGATCTTCGCGCCGAACAGACGCAGCCACGCCAACCGGATGGTGTGGCTGGGGACGTAGGTGATCAGCAGGTTGTACCCGACCAGACCGATGCGGTTGTACAGCTTCTGCAGCAGCGAGATGTCCTGCATCTTGTACTTCTTCACCGTCTCGCCGTCGACGACCGTCTCGGTCATCTTCGGTGGCGGAGGGGTGCGCAGGGCACGGGTGTACTTGTCGTCGGCTGGGGTGGTCACGCCTCGGGGGCTCCTTGTCCGTGCGGGGTACCGGGGGATGGCGGGGGGCCGCGGTCAGCACACCACGGGATCGCACCGGATGCGAGGTGTGGGTGACGGGTGGGTCGGCGTCAGGCGACCGACGGGGCCATGTTCTCGACGATGTCGTGCAGTTGTGCGGCGAAGTGCTCGTCGCTGAACCGCGACACGTGGTCGACGATCTTCTGCGCGTTCCACGTCGAACGCTCGAACTTCGCTGTCGCCGCGCGGATCGCGGCCGGCTCGGGCTCGTCGAAGTACACGGCGGTCACGTCCTCGACCGCGGTGTCCAGGAAGCCGCCGAAGCGCAGCAGTATGGACGGCTTGCCGTGCGCCGCACCCTCGAGCGGGGTGAGACCGTAGTCCTCGTAGCTCGCCGCCATCACCGCGGTGCAGTGGTGGTACAGCCACCCGATCTGACGGTCGCTGAGATCGGACACCATGGTGACGTTGTCGGGCTTGCCGGCCAGGAGCCGGTCGCGCTCGGGACCGCGGCCGACGACGACCAGCTTGCGGTCGGTGCCCCGGAACGAGTCGATGACGGCGTCGACGTTCTTGTAGGCGAGCAGACGCGAGATGCACAGGTAGTAGCCCTCGCCGGCGTCGACCAGTCCCTGGACCTCGGGGACCGCCTCGAACTCGTCCGGCAGTTCCAGCGAGACCGGCGCGGGCAGGATCGGCGCGCTGATGCCGTAGGCCGACGAGATGCGTTCGCGCACGACGTTGGAGTTCGCGTAGTAGCTGTCGCAGCCGAGTGCGGCGCGACGGTCCCATCGTCGCAGGCTCGACGACATGACCACGAGGGCGAGCTTCTTCATCCAGCTGGCCGACTCACCGAGGTACGACTGCTCCTGGTAGAGCCAGCGTGCCGGCGAGTGGCAGTAGACGACCTTGCGACCGGCGGTCGGGAAGGCGTGCGCCCACCCACTCGAGCTGGCGATCACGATGTCGGCGTCGGGGCGGACGAAGGACGACGCGAACGGCAGCAGCGGCAGCGCCGCGCGATGGTTGCGTCGCAGGAAGCCCAGACGGTTCATGGGCGAGACGCGGATGTCCATGTCGGAGAACTCCGGGTAGGTGTTCTCCGGGTCGAACAACGTGGTGTAGATCGTCGCGTCCGGGAACGCGCGCGCGATCGACAGCACGACCTTCTCCGCGCCACCACGCTGCGTCAGATAGTCGTGCGCGATGGCGATGCGTGGGCGTGTGGGTGCCGCGGCACGCACACCGCGCAGCCGACCGGCCTGGTCCGACGAGTCGGTGACACTCATTCCCTTGTCCCCCTGTGTGGCCTCAAGGTCGAACAAACTGACGGTCCCACGACGCCGTTTGTGGCTGAATCCACGAGTACCGGAACAGTGTCGCGTGTTCAGACCACAATGCGTGTATCTAACACCGTTCCGTGATCATTATCACCCTTGTTAACGATCCCGTCTCCTCGAGCGAACCCGCAGGGCACTCGATGTGTTCCCGGGCGTTGCCGTGGCGGCGGCACCCGGTCGCCGCCGGGGGCCGCGGTTTGGTGGACGCACCGACCACCCGATAGAGTCGGCGTTCGGCCGACGCCGGTTCCACCGTCGCCGGACGACCTTCCCCCATAGCTCAATTGGCAGAGCATCCGACTGTTAATCGGACGGTTACTGGTTCGAGTCCAGTTGGGGGAGCCAGAAGCCCGGGGCGGTAGCTCAGTCGGTCAGAGCCGCGGACTCATAATCCGTAGGTCGCGGGTTCGAGCCCCGCCCGCCCCACCGTCTCCGTGCAGGTCAGAACTTCTTCTCGGTCTGCGCGTCGCGATCCCGACCGTCACCTCCGCCGGTACCCCATCGACGTCCCGTACGTCGAGATGTGCAGTTCCAGCAACTCTTCTTGCCATTTCGGCGAGGCCCTCACCATCATCTGCAGCATGAGTTCACCGACGTGGGATGTGGTCGTCACCAACCGAGGCCGTGCAGGGAGCGGGCAGTGACCGCCGCGGCACCCTCGAACGCGGCGTTCTGGGAAGACCTGTACGCGCGACGGCCCCTCCCGTCGGCGACCGCTCCGCCCCGACCCAACGCGGCACTGGTCCACCTGCACGAGACTCTCGGACTGCGCCCGGTCCGGGCCCTCGATCTCGGCGCCGGTCCCGGCGGGGACGCCATCTGGCTCGCCGCACAGGGCTGGCGGGTCACGGCCGTGGACGTCTCGGCGACAGCCGTCGCTCGCCTGCGTGACCTCGCCGGGGCGCTCGACCTGGCCGACCGTGTCCACCCGGTCCGCCACGATCTCGCTCGGAGTCTGCCGACGACGACGTTCGACCTCGTCTACGCCTGCTACCTGCACACCCCGGTCGACATCGGCCGCGACGGGATCCTCCGGCGGGCCGCCGACCTGCTCGGCGTCGGAGGGGTCATGATCGTCGTCGATCACGCCTCGACCGCACCCTGGTCGTGGGCCGAGGCCGACACCCGGTACCCGACCCCACAGCAGACGTTCGACGACATCGGCCTCGGCGACGACTGGGAACCGCTCCTGCTCACCGCCCGCGACCGCGTCGCGACCGGCCCCGGCGGCGAGACCGCGACGGTCACCGACAACCTCGTCGTCGCCCGCCGGCGTCGCGAGCGGCCGTTCTCCGCCCGCGCAGAGCGCGAGAACCACCGGCGACAGCACCCGGAGCCCCACACGGATCCGACCGTGGTCTGACCCGGCGCCCGCCCGCAGGCCCCCACACCGCAGAACGATCGTCGCGGCGTCGGGCAGGATGGGTGGCTACACCGCGACGACTGGGAGCTGCACACATGGTTCGACTGTTGGCATTCCTCGGGGTCGGCTACGTCCTCGGCGCGAAGGCGGGTCGGCGTCGTTACGACCAGATCTCCGGCACCTACCGTGCCGTCACCGGCTCACCCGCCACCCGCAAGGCGATCGACGTGGGACGACAGAAGCTGTCCCAGGCGATCAGCCCGACGGAGCCACTGACCGAGGTCCACCAGATCGACGACTCGACGACGGTCTACGCCCGTCGCGACCCTCGGGACTGACGGCGCGGTCAGGCGCTCTGTGCAGACGGGTCGAGCGCCTGCTCCTGCAGGCTGCGGCGGTACGCCTCCAGTGCGACGAGGTCGCCGAAGACCGCGTTGTAGCCGTCGGGGTCGTCGCGGGGTGACATCCGCTTGAGCCGCGACTTGATGTCGGCGACCTGCTCCCCCACCCAGATCTCCTGCAGTCGGGCGAGCACGCTCACGATGTAACGCGGCACCCCGTCGTCGTCGACGGGCATCGGTTCGACCGCGAGTTCGGTCACGAGCGACGCGAGCATCTCACCGGCTGCGGCCGCGTCGTCACCGCCCGACGCCGACGACGTCTCCACCGCGCGGCTCACCGCATCGACCCATTCGGCACCGCCCATGCCGACGCCGGTGCCGCCGACGGTCTCGATCGCCGCGCGGACCAGGGCGTAGGCGGGTTCCGGGAAACACTCACCCGGCAACGAGTCGAACACGGTGCCGGCGATACCCGGGTACTGCAGTGCCGCCTTCAACGCCTCGCGCTGCGGCCACAGACGGGGGTCGCCCGGTGCGGGTCGCGCGGCGCCGGCGACACCCGCCGTCGGACCCGCCCCACGGCCGGCACCGCGCTGGCGGGCCTGGGTACGTGCGAGCGCACCGGTCGTGCCGTTCGACGGGGATCCGGCCTGCTCGCGCACGCGCTGCAGGACCTGACGTTCGTCGTCCCACCCGACCCAGCCGGCCAACTGGCGCGCGTACTCGTCGCGGAGGGCGACGTCCTTGATGCGCGCGACGACGGGCACCGTCTCCCTCAGCGCGTGGACGCGACCCTCGGCGGTCTCGAGGTCGTGCTGGGCCAGCACGGCCTTGATCGCGAACTGGAACATCGGCACACGGCGTGCCACCAGGTCGCGCACGGCCGCGTCGCCCTGGTCCTGCCGCAGCTCGCACGGATCCATCCCGTCCGGCGCGATGGCCACGAACGTCTGGCCGGCGATGCTCTGCTCACCCTCGAACGCCTTCAACGCGGCGGCCTGCCCGGCCGAGTCCCCGTCGAAGGTGTAGATGACCTCGCCGCGGAAGTACGAGTCGTCCATCAGCAACCGCCGCAGCAGCGCGAGGTGGTCGTCGCCGAAAGCCGTGCCACAGGACGCCACGGCGGTGGTGACGCCGGCGAGGTGCATGGCCATGACGTCGGTGTAGCCCTCGACGATCACGACCTGGTGACCCTTCGCGATGTTCTTCTTCGCGTGGTCGAGTCCGAACAGCACCTGCGACTTCTTGTAGAGCATCGTCTCGGGCGTGTTCATGTACTTGCCCATGGTGTCGTCGTCGAACAGCTTGCGGGCGCCGAAGCCGATGATGTCGCCGCCGAGGTTGCGGATGGGCCAGAGCAGTCGGCGCCGGAACCGGTCACGCGGACCTCGCTGACCCTGCACCGAGAGACCGGCCGCCTCGAGCTCGGAGAACTCGAACCCCTGCGACAGCAGTGCCTTCGTCATCGAGTCCCACGACATCGGCGCGAACCCGCAGCCGAACATGGTCGCGGCGGCGCTGTCGAAGTCGCGTTCCCGGAGGTAGTCGCGGGCCGGCTTGGCGTCGGGGGTGAGGAGTTGCTCGGCGTAGAACTTCTGCGCCGCCGCGTTCGCCGCCACCAGTCGGGCCCGCGTTCCGCGGTCGCGGGCCACACTGGTCCCACCGCCCTCGTAGGAGATCCGGTAGCCGATGCGATCGGCCAGCTGTTCGACGGCCTCGACGAACGAGATGTGCTCCTGCTTCTGCAGGAACGTGTAGACGTCGCCGCCCTCACCGCACCCGAAGCAGTGGAAGTGGCCGTGGTTCGGCCGGACGTGGAACGACGGTGACTTCTCGTCGTGGAAGGGACACAGCCCCTTCAGGCTGTCCGCCCCGGCCCGTCGCAGCGCGACGTAATCGCCGACGATGTCCTCGATCGCCGTGCGCTCGCGGATCGCCACGATGTCGCGATCAGGGATTCGGCCGGGCACCCGAGAAGTGTATTCGGTGCGGGAACCGGTCCGCCCCGATGCGGCGACGCCGACCCGGTCAGCGCACAGGTCGGTCGGCGCCCCCACCGGCCCGTGCCGCGGACCGACGAACCAGGTCGGCGAGCTCGGCCGGGCGCAGGAACGGCGACATGTGTCCGCCTGCCAGCACCACCAGCGCGGCGTCGGGGATGGCGTCGGCGAGCTCGGCCATGGCCTCCGGAGGACTGCCGCGGTCCTGCTCGGCGGCCACCACGGTCGTCGGCACCCGCACAGCTCGGGCCGCGACGACGCGGTCGAAGTGCGCGATCGCGGAGATCGCGGTCGCGTAGACGGCGGGATCCGCCGCGGTCACCGCGGCCCGCGCGGCCCGGACGACAGGACCGTCGTCGGTGACCTCCTCCGCGAGGAACCACCGGTCGACGGTCGACCGCGTGACGTCGGCGCCCGCACGCACGGTGGCCGCGTGCTCGACGAAGGACGGGAACGGTGTCGCGCGGGCGCACATGACCGTCAGGCCGGTCACGAGCTCGGGAGCGGCGAGCGCGAGTTCGAGAGCGATCTGGCCACCGAACGAGTGCCCCACCAGGTGGACCGGTTCCCGCAACCGGGCGGCGATGTCCACGGCGAGCGACCGCTGCGGCGTCGGATCGCCGACGGCGGGAGTCGCGTCCGGCGTCCACACCGTCCCGTCGCGGGAGAGGTCGGCGGCGACGTCGTCCCACACGGACGGACTCAGCGGTGTGCCGTGCACCAGGACCCATCGCGCAGCGGCGCGCGGATCGCCTCGGACGGCCGACACGCCAGGAGTGTAGGCACGGCCCGCACGGATCCGACGCGCTTCCACGAGCCCGCCCGACGCCGACGTCGCGCCCCACCGGCTCACCCGGACACGTGGTCAGCCCATGTGGGCCTGGGCACCCGAGTTCTGCCGGTCGGTGCGCTCGAGGCGTCCCTCGGTCATCGACGCGATCTGGTCGATCACCACGCGCAGTCGGCCGGCGTCGTCGGGGGCCTCCTCCCACGCCGGGACCAGGAGCGGATCGAGACCGCCCGGTGCCGCGTGGACCAGCCAGTCGGCGACCCGATGGATCCTGTCGCGCTGACGTTCCTGGTGGGAGCGGTGCCGCGCGTCGGAGAAGATGAACTGCAGGGCGACGGTCTTCAGGACGGCGACCTCGGCGGCGACGAGCGGCGGCACCGACAGGCCGGCGCGCCGACGGTCCACGGCACCCTCACCCCACGCCCGTCGGGTCTCGGCGATCGCGGCCGACGCGAACCGGCCCACCAGCTCACTGGTCAGTCGCTTCAACGCCACCGATCCCCGCAGGGTCCCGTCGTAGTCGACCGCGTCGACGACGACGGGAAGCGCCGCCAACCGTCCGGCCGCCTCGACGAGCGCCGCGGCGTCGAGCCCGACGAACTCCCGCACACCGATGTCGGCGAGCGCAGCCTGATCGGACGGGTCGGCCAGCGCGCGCAGGTCGATCCGCCCGCCGATGACCCCGTCCTCGACGTCGTGCACCGAGTACGCGACGTCGTCGGACCAGTCCATGACCTGGGCCTCGAGACACCGATCGCGACCGTCGACACCCTCGCGCACCCAGGCGAGCACATCGGCGTCGTCGGCGTAGGCACCGAACTTGCCGCCCTGTGCGGGCCGCGTCCACGGGTACTTCAGCGTCGCGTCCAGCGACGCCCGCGTGAGGTTGAGACCGACGCTGCGCCCGTCCTCCGACAGCACCTTGGGCTCCAGGCGGGTGAGGATCCGCAGGTTCTGTGCGTTGCCCTCGAACCCGCCGATCCCCGACGCGACCTCGTCGAGCGCGCGTTCGCCGTTGTGCCCGTACGGCGGGTGCCCGATGTCGTGGGCCAGCCCGGCCAACTCGACGAGATCGGGGTCGCACCCGAGGCCCGACGCGATGCCGCGCCCGATCTGCCCGACCTCCAACGAATGGGTCAGGCGCGTACGCGGGGTGTCCCCCTCACGCGGGCCGACGACCTGCGTCTTGTCGGCCAGACGTCGCAACGCGGCGCAGTGCAGGACCCGCGCGCGATCCCGGGAGAAGTCGCCGCGATCGTCGCTGTGGGTACCGGACAGGATCGACGACTTGGCTGCCTCGTCGACCATCCGGGCACGCGCGTGCCCGTCGTAGAGGACGGGCGCCGCGGCACCCGTGTCGGAGGTCAGTCGGTCACCCATCCCCGCGCCACGGCGAAGTCGATGACGCGGCGGCGGATCGCGATGATCTGCGACGCCGTCAGGGTGCCCGACGCGTCGAGCAGCAGCTCGGTCAGCTCCTCGCTGAGGCCGGTCGCGTCGGTGGGGCCGTCGGATCCGCGGGCGGGGCGCCGCCCGCGATCGCGATCCCGGTTGTCCCCTCGATCGCCCCGGTCGCGCTGAGGGCGCTCGCGGTGGTCGTCGCGACGATCGCGCCCGCCCGTCGACGCCGACGCCGGAGCGGCACCGGTGACCGAGACGTTGACCGCCTTCGACCCGCGGTCGGTGTCCTCGACCTCGAACTCGACCCGCGCACCCGGCTTGAGGTCCGACTCGTCGACGTCGAGGTCGTTGATGTGCACGAACACATCCGCGCCACCCGACTCCGGCGCCAGGAAACCGAATCCACGATTCGGGTCGTAATGCACCACCGTGCCCGACACGGGCCCGTCACCACTCACCACGCTCACCACTCTCCACACTCACACGACTCATCTGCAGGCCTCGACTATCCCAGACGGGAGCGGTGCCCGGAAACCCGCGCGACCGCGGTCAGGCGCCGAGCAGTTCGCCGGCGAGGTATCCCGCCACCTGGTCGAGCGCGACGCGCTGCTGGCTCATGGTGTCCCGCTCGCGGATGGTGACGGCGTGGTCGTCGAGCGTGTCGAAGTCGACCGTGACGCAGAACGGTGTCCCGATCTCGTCCTGACGGCGATACCGCTTGCCGATGCCCTGAGCGTCGTCGAACTCGACGTTCCAGTGCGTGCGCAGCTCGGCGGCGAGGTCTCGCGCCTTCGGCGAGAGCTGCTCGTTGCGCGACAGCGGGAGCACGGCGATCTTCACCGGCGCGAGACGCCGATCGAGCTTCAGCACCGTGCGGGTGTCGGTGCCGCCCTTGGCGTTCGGCACCTCCTCCTCGGTGAGCGCGTCGACGAGGAACGCCATCAGCGACCGGGTCAGGCCGGCCGCCGGCTCGATCACGAACGGCGTGTACCGCTCACCCGAGGCCTGGTCGAAGAACGACAGGTCCTCCCCGGAGTGCTTGCTGTGCGTCGACAGGTCGAAATCGGTGCGGTTGGCGACGCCCTCGAGCTCACCCCACGGGTTGCCCGAGAACCCGAACTTGTACTCCACGTCGACGGTGCGCTTGGAGTAGTGCGACAGCTTCTCCTGCGCGTGCTCGTAGAGCCGCAGGTTGTCCGGGTCGACACCGAGGTCGACGTACCAGGCCAGGCGGTGGTCGATCCAGTACTGGTGCCACTGCTCGTCCTCGCCCGGCTTGACGAAGAACTCCATCTCCATCTGCTCGAACTCGCGGGTGCGGAAGATGAAGTTGCCCGGCGTGATCTCGTTGCGGAAGCTCTTGCCGATCTGGGCGATGCCGAACGGCGGCTTCTTGCGCGCGGTGGTCATCACGTTCTTGAAGTTGACGAAGATGCCCTGCGCCGTCTCCGGTCGCAGGTAGTGCAGCCCCTCCTCGTCGTCGACGGGGCCGAGGTAGGTCTTCATCAGGCCGCTGAACGCCCGCGGCTCGGTCCAGCTGCCGGGCTGCCCGGTCTCCGGGTCGTTGATGTCGGCCAGACCGTTCTCCGGCGGGTGACCGTGCTTGGCCTCATACGCCTCGATCAGGTGGTCGGCGCGGTAGCGCTTGTGGGTGTGCAGCGACTCCACCAGCGGGTCGGAGAAGACCTCGACGTGACCCGACGCCTCCCACACCTGCCGCGGCAGGATCACCGACGAGTCCAGGCCGACGACGTCGTCGCGGCCGGTGACCATGCTGCGCCACCACTGCCGCTTGATGTTGTCCTTCAGCTCCACACCGAGTGGGCCGTAGTCCCACGCCGACTTGGTACCGCCGTAGATCTCTCCGCAGGGGTACACCAGACCCCTGCGCTTGCAGAGATTGACGACGGCGTCGACGCGATTGCTTGGTCCGGCCACGGTGGACAGCACTCCATGGGTTGCAGGAAAGGGAACCCGGCCAGCGTAGTCGCGTCGGGACGCGGCACCCGACCCCGCCCACGTGCCTTGACATGCTCCGCCACGCATATGAGAATCGTTTCCGATAAGGAGGCGCGACGACGCATGGCTGAGCCCACCCTCGGGGTCGAGAACCCCGGTATGGACGACCACCCGCCCGCGGCGGATGTCGGTGCACGACCCGATCCGCACGTGCTGGAGGGCGCCGGCGAGTTGCTGCGGGCACTCGCCGCCCCGGTCCGCATCGCGATCGTCCTCGCCCTGCTCGACCGCGAACAGTGCGTCCACGAACTCGTCGGCGCACTCGGCGTCACGCAACCCCTCGTCAGTCAACATCTGCGGGTGCTGAAGTCCGCCGGAGTCGTGGTCGGACAGCGCACCGGTCGCGAGATCCTCTACCGGCTCGTCGACGACCACCTCGCGCACATCGTCACCGACGCCGTCGCCCACGCCTGCGAGAACACCGCCCACACCCGCGAGAACACGTGAGCGCCGAGTCCGCCCCGTCCACGCCGGGTGTGCGGTCGACCCGACAGCGGCATGCGATCGCCGAGTTGCTCGGCACCGTCGACGAGTTCCGGTCCGCACAGGAACTCCACGACGCCCTGCGCGCCGACGGCCAGTCGATCGGCCTGACCACCGTCTACCGCAACCTGCAGGCACTCGCCGACGCCGGCGAGGTCGACGTGCTGCGCACCGACAGCGGCGAGTCGCGCTACCGCCGGTGTTCCACCGACCACCACCATCACCTGGTCTGCCGTGACTGCGGCACCACCGTCGAGGTGCGCGCCGAGGCCGTGGAGGACTGGGCGCGCGACGTCGCCGACCGGTTCGGCTTCCGCGACATCAGCCACACCGTCGAGGTGTTCGGCACCTGCACCGACTGCAGCCACGCACCCGCCGGTCGGTGACCACGTCGACCTGCCGGTCGCGGGTCCCGATCAGTCGGTGAGGCGGCGCGCCAGGTCGGCACCGATCGACAGCACCAGCGTGACCATCGTGATCAGCGCCGAGTCGTCGAGGCCACCCGCGGGGAACGTGTAGTTCTGCAGGACGTCGGTGGTCACACCGTCGACCGACGACCGCTTGATGCTGCCGAAGCTGGTCTCCCCCGCGAGCCGGTCGATGTCGTCGCGGAGCGCCTCGGTGTTCGGCAGGTCCCAGGCCAGCACCTGCGTCAGCGACAGCACCTCGAGACCGTCGGCGAGTGACATCGCCTGCAGCGCAGCGCGTGTGCCGTCGAAGGACACCGTCGCGGACACACCGTCGTCGCCGCGCAGGACCTCCGACGACGCGTCGAGCAGACCCGCCACGCGGTCGAGCAGGGCGGCCGCACCGCCGACACCGGGGCCGGTCACGTCGCCGGCCGGGAGTGGTCGACGCCACCGAAACGGCGGTCGCGTGAGGCGTATTCGACGCAGGCGGCCCACAGGTCGCGGCGGTCGAAGTCGGGGAAGAGCTTCTCCTGGTAGACCATCTCCGCATACGCCGACTGCCACAGCAGGAAGTTCGAGGTGCGCTGCTCCCCCGACGGGCGCAGGAACAGGTCGACGTCGGGCATGTCGGGCTCGTCGAGGTGCCGGGCGACGGTCTCCTCGGTGATGCGGTCCGGGTCGAGCTCACCCGCGGCGACCCGACGGGCGATGTCACGGACGGCGTCGGCGATCTCGGCACGCCCACCGTAGTTCACACACATCGTGAGGTTCATGACGGTGTTGTCCTTCGTCATCTCCTCGGCGGTCTCGAGCTCCTTGATCACGCTGCGCCACAGACGCGGTCGGCGACCGGCCCATCGCACCCGCACACCGAGCTCGTGCATCTCGTCGCGACGGCGGCGGATGACGTCCCGGTTGAAGCCCATGAGGAAGCGGACCTCCTCCGGGCTGCGCGACCAGTTCTCGGTGGAGAACGCGTACGCCGACAGCCAGGTGACGCCGAGTTCGATGCACCCCTCGACGGTGTCCATGAGGACCGCCTCACCCCGCTTGTGCCCCTCGGTGCGCGGCAGACCGCGGTCGGTGGCCCACCGCCCGTTGCCGTCCATCACCAACGCGACGTGGCGGGGCACGAGTTCGGGCGGCAGGGCGGGTGGGCGGGCACCCGACGGATGGGGTGTGGGCGTCCGCACGACGCGGCGTGCCGGATCAGCCGACGGCTTCGCGGATCGGCGTCGGACCGCCATCGCTGTCGTCCTTCCCGGCGCGGTGCGGCGCCTCGCGTTCGATCAACGGCAGGGTCCGCAGCTGGCGTTCGAGATGCCATTGCAGGTGGGCCGCGGTCAGGCCGCTCGTCTGCCTGCGGACGGTGGGCGCCACGCCCTCGGTGTGCTCCCACCGCCCACGGTAGAGGTCGTCCATCAACTCGAGGACACCCGGCGCCGGGGTCGCCGACCCCTGCGGGCGGCAGTGCAGACACACCGCTCCCCCGGCGGCGACGTGGAACGCGCGGTGCGGTCCCGGTGCATCGCAGCGCGCACACCGCGACAGCGCCGGCATCCATCCGGCGAAGTCCATGGCGCGCAGCAGGAAGGCGTCGAGCACCTGGTCGCGGGGACGTTGGCCGGCGGCGATCGCCCGGAGGGCGCCGACGGTCAGCGAGTGCAGGCGGTCGGCGGGAGCACGCTCCTCACCCGCGAGCCGCTCGGCGGTCTCGAGGATCGCGCAGGCACTGGTGTAGCGGCCGTAGTCGGCGACGATGGAGGAGGCGAACGCGTCGAGGCTGTCGACCTGGGTGACGATGTCGAGGTTGCGGCCCGGATGCAGCAGGACGTCGACGTGGGCGAACGGCTCCAGCCGCGCACCGAACTTGGACCGGGTGCGGCGGACGCCCTTCGCGACCGCGCGGACCAGACCGTTCTGGCGGGTCAGCAGGGTCACGATGCGGTCCGCCTCACCCAGTTTGTGCTGCCGGACCACCACCGCCTGATCCCGGTAGACCCTCACCGTCTCAGTCTCCCACCGCGGCCGCGGGATCCTGCCGTGACGCGGCCGGTCCCCCCGCATCCGGCTCGCGCCGCCATCCCTTGCCGTCGTAGAGGCGGGCGGCGACCGAGCCGAGCACCAGACCCAGGGCCAGGCCGATGCCGGTGATCACCAGCGAGTGACCGAGCCCAGCCCGGAAGTCGCCACCGAAGTACAGGATCGACCTGACCCCCAGGTAGATCTGCCGCATCGGCTCGACCTCCGCAAGCCACCCGAAGATGCGAGGGCTGGCCTCCAGCGGCACCGCACCACCCGACGACGGCAGGCCGAGGATGACGAAGAAGATGAGGTTGACGATCATGCCCGGCGTCCCGAACAGCGCCATCACCGACGACGCGGTGACACCGACCGCGGTGATCGCCAGCGTCGAGTACATCCACAGCGTGAACGGGGCCGGATCGTCCATCCCGACGGCGGCGCACACGCCGACGTACAGCGCCGACTGCAGCATCGCGATGACGAACATGATCCACCACTTGGCGACGAGCGTGCCGCGGCGCGAGATGGGCAGACGGGGACGCAGGCGGTACCGCGGACCGATCTCGATCGGGATGAAGCCGAGCATCCCGTCGACGAGGGAGTGCACGATCAGAGCGCCGGTGAACCCGGCGAGCACCAGCAGGATCGTGAAGTAGAACGCCGACAGCCCGTTCGCGGCGCCGCCGGGCAGCGGGTCGGCGTCGACGACGTCGAACACGACGGGCGCGGAGAAGGCGTACGACGCGAGTCCCGGGAAGGGGATCTGGTTCTGCGCCAGCCGGTCCCGCACGGTCGACGTCAGCTGCTGCCCGAACTGCTGGTTGACCTGCCCTTTGATGCGGTCGATGACCGAGGTGGTGATCGACGAGGCGAACGTGCCCGAGCGACGGTTGGTCAGCACCGTGATCGTCGGCGGGGTGGGGGTGGCGCGTCCGACCACCGAACCCGCGAGATCGATCGCCTGCTGGGAGAAGTCGTCCGGGATGACGATGACGCCGTAGGTCTGCGCCGACCCCAGGCGGTCGAGGGCGCTGCCGCGGTCGAGGACGCGGATGTCGACACCGGTCCCCTTCGTGCCGTCCACGATGCCGCGAGCCACCTGGTCGCCGAACTGCGCCCGGGGCGCGTTCTCGCCCTGCGACGCACCGACGTCGTCGTTCACCAGGTCGATGGAGAAGCCGTGCAGGTTCTTCTCCGTGTCGACGATGGCGCCCATGTACATCGCCGCGAGCAGCGACATGATCGCGAGCACCGCGGCGATCGGGGCGATCCAGAACCGCGGCGTGGAGATGAGGTGCAGGACGGCGTCCCGGGAGGTGCCGGAGTCCTCCTCGGACTCGTGCCTGCCCATTCAGAACCCCATCCGGCGCAGCTGTCGCGGATCGCGCTGCCAGTCCTTCGCCACCTTCACGTGCAGATCGAGGTAGACCTTCGTGCCCAGCAGCCTCTCGATCTGGGTGCGCGCCGCGGTCCCGACCTCCTTGAGGCGGGCGCCCTTGTGTCCGATGACGATCCCCTTCTGGCTGGACCGTTCGACGTAGAGGATCGCGTGCACATCCACCATCGGCGGTGCGTCGTCCGGCCGGTCCTCCCGGTCGATGACCTCCTCGATCACCACCGCCAACGAGTGCGGCAGCTCGTCGCGCACACCTTCGAGTGCGGCCTCACGGATGAACTCGGCCATGAGCACCTGTTCGGGCTCGTCGGTGAGCTCCCCGTCGGGATAGAACGCCGGACCCGGCTCCATCATCGACACCAACAGGTCGCCGAGCACGTCGAGCTGCTCGCCCGACTTCGCCGAGACGGGTATCACCTCGCGGTCGGGTCCGAGGAGTCGGGACAGCGCCATCAGCTGCTGGGCCACCTTGTCCGGTGTGACGCGGTCGATCTTGGTGACGACACCGAGAAGCGGTGTGCGCGGGGCCATCCGCCCGACCTGGTCGACGATCCACCGGTCGCCCGGCCCGATCGGCTCGTCGGCGGGGATGCACACCCCGATGACGTCGACCTCGGAGTACGTGTCGCGCACCAGGTCGTTGAGACGTTGGCCCAGCAGTGTGCGCGGTCGGTGCAGACCCGGTGTGTCGACGAGGATCAGCTGCGCGTCCGGGCGGTTGACGATGCCCCGGATGGTGTGCCGGGTGGTCTGGGGACGGTTGGAGGTGATGGCGATCTTCTCGCCCACCAGTGCGTTGGTCAGCGTCGACTTGCCGGTGTTGGGGCGACCGACGAAACACACGAAGCCCGAGCGGAACTCGGACCCGGCGTCGACGCCGGGGAACTCGTCGCTCATGCGCGGCCCGCCGCGTCGGCGTGGTCGTCGCGGTCCGCCGCGCGCGTGTCGGCGGCGTCCTCGGCGTCGTCGGGTGGGTCGAGGCGTCGGACCACGGCGGAGGTGATCCGCAGTCGGCCCTGGCGGTTCGGTCCACCCTCGGCGACCAACTCCAGCCCGTGGTCCTCGACACGCGCCCCCGGGAGAGGGACACGACCGAGCCGCAGGGCGATGAGGCCACCCACGGTGTCGACCTCGTCGTCGTCGATCTCGACCTCGAACAGCTCCCCGAGATCCTCCACCGGCAGCCGCGTCGACACCCGGTAGCGGTCCTCCCCCAGCTCGTCGACCGGTGGCACCTCGTCGGTGTCGTACTCGTCGTTGATCTCGCCGACGATCTCCTCGAGCACGTCCTCGATCGTGACCAGGCCGGCGATGCCGCCGTACTCGTCGACGAGCATCGCCATGTGGTTGCGCAGACGCTGCATGTCCGACAGGACCTTGTCGAGGGGTTTGGAGTCCGGGATGAACTCCGCCGGGCGCATCACGTCGGCGACGCGGACGGTCTCGTCGGACCACCGGGACGACACCACGTGTTCGGCGAGGTCCTTGAGGTAGACGATCCCGAGCACGTCGTCGGGGTTCTCACCGATCACCGGGATCCGCGAGTGCCCCGACCGCACCGCCAGGCTCATCGCCTGCGCCGGTGTCTTGTCCGACTCGATCCAGATCATCTCCGGGCGCGGCACCATCACCTCGCGCGCGGAGGTGTCCCCGAGGTCGAAGACGGACTGGATCATCCGTCGTTCCTCGGCGTCGACGACGCCGCGCGCCTCGGCCATGTCGACGAGCTCACGCAGCTCCACCTCGGTGGCGAAGGGCCCGTTGCGGAATCCCTTGCCCGGCGTGATCGCGTTGCCCAGCAGGATCAGCAGCCGGGTGATCGGTCGGATGAGGAACCCGAGCGCCTGCAGCACCGCCGCGGACGCGAGGGCGATGGAGTACGCGTTCTGACGGCCCAGGGTCCGGGGACCGACACCGACGACCACGTAGCTGACGACGGCCATCACGACCACCGTCACGAGCACCGCGTAGCCCGGTGCGATCGCGTCGAACAGCACGACGGCGACGAGGGCGGTGGCCGCGATCTCGCAGACGATCCGCAACAGTGTGGTGAGGCCGACGTAGGTCGCGCGGTCGACCAGGATCCGACGCAGACGGGTGGAGCCGGGCCGGTCCTCCCGGATCATGTCGTCGACGCGCGCGACGGACACGGTGAGCAGGGCGGTGTCCATCGCCGCGAACAGCCCGCCGAGGGGCACGAGCGCGATCGCGACGACGATCAACCAGATGTCGGTGACGACCACGGTGTCAGCGCTCCCGGCGGGTGTCGCCCGCGGTGAACCCGATGCGATCGAGCAGGCTGGAGTCGCGCGCCTCCTGGCGGCGGCGGCGCTGGTCCTCGCGGCGAGCGACGTACCAGTCGTCGACGATCCGGCCCTGGAGACCGAACATCTCCTTCTCCTCGTCGGGCTCGGCGTGGTCGTAGCCGAGCAGGTGCAGGACCCCGTGCACGGTGAGGACGACGAGTTCGTGGTCCACCGAGTGCTGGGCCGACGCGGCCTGCGCGGCCGCGAACGACGGGCACAGGACGATGTCCCCCAGCATCGCCGGCCCGGGGTCGGGTGCATCGGGCCGTCCGCCGGGGGTCAGCTCGTCCATCGGGAAGCTCATGACGTCGGTGGGACCGGGCAGGTCCATCCACCGCAGGTGCAGCTCGGCCATCGTCTCGTCGTCGACGAGAACCATCGACAGCTCGGCGGCGGGGTGCACGTCCATCGCCGCGAGCGCGAACCCCGCGACCGCCACCAACATCGGTTCGTCGACGTCGACGCCGGATTCGTTGGAGATCTCGATGCTCATGGCGTCCATCCGATCACGATCGGGCGGTCGAAGACTAACGACGGCCGGCGGGACCGGCGCGGCGCGCGGCCCGGTTGCCGCCGCGGGCGATGTCCTGCGACTCCTCGAAACGGCCGTAGGCGTCGACGATGTCGGCGACGAGCCGGTGTCGCACCACGTCGGAACTGGTCAGCGTGGCGAAGTGGATGTCGTCGATGCCGTCGAGGATGCGTGCGGCCGTCCGCAGCCCGCTCTCCGCGCCGCCCGGCAGGTCCACCTGGGTGACGTCACCCGTGACGACGACCTTCGACCCGAAGCCCAGCCGGGTCAGGAACATCTTCATCTGCTCGCCGGTGGTGTTCTGCGCCTCGTCGAGGATGATGAACGCGTCGTTGAGCGTGCGACCGCGCATGTAGGCCAGCGGCGCCACCTCGATCACGCCCGCCGCCATCAACTTCGGGATCGCGTCGGGATCCATCATGTCGTGCAGGGCGTCGTGCAGGGGCCGCAGATACGGGTCGATCTTGTCGTTCAGGGTGCCCGGCAGGAATCCGAGCCGCTCCCCCGCCTCGACGGCCGGTCGGGTCAGGATGATCCGGTTGACCGACTTCGCCTGCAGCGCCTGGACCGCCTTGGCCATCGCGAGGTAGGTCTTGCCGGTACCGGCCGGGCCCATCCCGAACACGACGGTGTTGGTGTCGATGGCGTCGACGTAGCGCTTCTGGTTGAGCGTCTTCGGCCGGATCGTCTTGCCGCGCCGCGAGATGATGTCGAGGCTCAGCACGTCGGCCGGTGAGGCACCCGACCCGTCGGACATCATGGTGACGCTGTGGCGCACCAGGTCCGGGGTGAGGGTGGTCCCGTGGCGGACGATCGAGACGAGTTCGGCGAGCACCCGCTCGGCGAGCGCGACGTCGGCCGGTTCCCCGGTGAGGGTGACGCGGTTGCCCCGCACGTGGATGTCGGCGGTGAGCAGTTCCTCCAGGGCCCGCAGGTTGCGGTCGCCGGTACCGAGAAGACCCACGACGACGTCCGGCGACACCTCCATGCTGGATTCCGCCCGCTGGTCACGGCCAGCGGTGATGGCGTCGGTCACCAAACGTGTCGCTCCTCGTCGTCTCGTCACACCCGGCGGCGGGTCCGGCGAGTGCGTACCCACCGAGTCTACCCGCGCCGACCCGCCGGGATCGAGCGTGTTTCCCGGCCGTCGGTGCAGGTGGGAGGACGGCCGCGTACCGATCACACGCCGAGGCGGCGCAACGTCTCCCGGTGCGACCGGCTCGTCGGGTCCAGGAACGCGTCGTGGCCCTCCCCGGGGACGGTCACCAGTTCGGCCGACTGGCCCCGCTCGGTCACCGCGGAGACGTACGCCGCGCTCAACTCCGGCGGTACGGCGGTGTCCTCCTCGCCGCTGATCACCACGACATGCGCGGGGAACGGGTCGAGATGGGCGGGTGAGGCATCTCGATACCTGTGGGGTGTGCTGGCGTAGTCGGCCCCCATGAACATCGCGAGACGCTCGTGACCGCGTTCCCCGACGAGCACGAGATCCGAGGCCGGCGCCTGCGCCACCACCGTGGAGAGGGTGAGGAACCGCGTCCGGGCGCCGATCCGGGCCACCGCCCAGAGGGCCAACTGGCCGCCCGCCGAGTGGGCGACGACGGAGACGTCGCGGTCGACGGCGGCGAGCATCTCCCGTGGCACGGCGTCACGGACGGGGCCGTCGAGCGCGAGCAGTGCGTTCGTCACGTCGTAGCCGGATTGCGGCCAGGCGCCACCGGGCTCCCCGGCCCGCCGGTACTCGACGTTCCAGACGATGACCCCACGGTCGGCGAGATCCTTCGCGACCGGGGTCTGCACCATGAGTCCGAACTCGGTGGACCAGTACCCGCCGTGGACGATCACCACGACCCGCACCGGCGGGAGCACGCCGTCGTCGTCGACGCCGGGCATGGTCGGGATGTACAGATGGCCGAACTGCGATTCGCCCGGGCCGTAGGGCACCTTGACACGTGTCGTCACCGTTGCGGATCCTTCATCGCCGAGATCCTATGTCGAGGAGTCGGACTCAGCGCGGCGACCAGCGTCGCGTGGACACACCGATCGCCCCGAGCGCGACCGCGGCCGCGGTCGACGTGCGCAGCACCTCCGGACCCATCCGCACCGGTCGCGCACCGAGTGCGCGCAGGTCGTCGAGCTCGTCGGGGTCGATCCCACCCTCCGGGCCGACGACGAGCACCACCGCGGTGGCGTCGCGCAGCGGGATGTCGGCGAGCGGCTCGGAGGCGGCCTCGTGCAGGACCAGCGCCACCCCGCCGGAGCCCACCGCGTCGGCCACGAGCTCACGGACGCCGGGCAGACCCACCGGGCCGTCGACGACGGGTATGTGCGGGCGGCGACTCTGTTTGGCGGCGGTGGCCGCCGTCGAGGTCCACTTCCGGATGCCCTTCTCCGCGCGCGGGCCCACCCAGCGACTGACCGACCGTGCGCTCTGCCATGCCACGATCCGGTCGACGCCGGCCTCGGTCGCCAGCTCCACGGTGAGCTCGGAGCGATCGGACTTCGGCAGCGCCTGCACCAGCGTGACCGGTGGATCCGGGGCCGGAACCACGCGCCTGTCCACCACCCGGTAGCGCAGGCGGTCCTTGGCCAGGGTGGCCTCCACGTCGCAGTCGGCGACGGTGCCGAGACCGTCGCAGACGGTGATCCGATCACCGGCGACGATGCGCGTGACGGTCACCGCGTGATGCCCCTCAGCGCCCGCGAGATCGGCGCGTGCTCCGTCGCCGGGCACCTCGTCGACCCAGAACAGCGGGGGTGTCATCGCCCGGGTCCCGTCGTCACCGCGCCGACGTCAGCGACCGGCGAAGGCGTTGCGCAGCCGAGAGAACAGGCCGCCGGTGGTCGCCGACTGGGAGTCGACCAGTTCCAGGCGCTCACCGGTCGCGACGGCCTTGTACGCCTTGAGGCGATCGGTCTGCTTGCTGTCGAGCCGGGTCGGCACCACCACGTCGAGATGGACGTGCAGGGTGCCCCGCACCCCCGTGTGCAGGTGCGGCATGCCCTGCCCCTTGATGGTCACCACCTGCCCGGGCTGCGTACCGGGGTCGACGGTGACGGTGGCACGACCGTCGAGGACGGTGTCGATCTCCAGCGAGGCGCCCAGCGCGGCGTCGACCATCGGCACCCGCACGGTGCAGTGCAGGTCGTCGCCGTCACGCATGAACACCTCGTGCGACTTCTGGACGACCTCGACGTAGAGGTCGCCTGCGGGGCCGCCGCCCGGGCCGACCTCACCCTGACCCTGCAGGCGCACACGCATGCCCTCGCCGACGCCGGCGGGGATCTTGACGGTGAGGTTCCGGCGCGACCGCACCCGGCCGTCGCCCGCGCACTTGCGGCACGGGTCCGGGATGATCTGGCCGGCACCCTTGCACGTCGGGCACGGCCGCGAGGTCATCACCTGGCCGAGGAACGAGCGCTGCACCGACTGGATCTCGCCGGCACCCTTGCAGATGTCGCAGGTCACGGGCTTGCTGCCGTCGTTGCCACCCTGACCGTGGCAGACGTCGCAGAGGACGGCGGTGTCGACCGTGACCTCTCTGCTGACGCCCTTCGCGCATTCGTCGAGGTCCAGCTGCATGCGCAGCAGCGCGTCGGATCCGGGTTGCACGCGACCGCGCGGCCCCCGGCCCCCGCCGGCCCCGGCGCCGAAGAACGCCTCGAACACGTCGCCGAGACCACCACCGCCGAAGCCGCCGAACCCGCCGCCTGCGCCCGCCGAGGCCAGCGGGTCACCGCCGGCGTCGACGATGCGTCGCTTCTCGGGGTCGGAGAGCACCTCGTAGGCCGTCGACACCTCGGCGAAACGCTGTTGCGCCTGCTCGTCGGGGTTGACGTCGGGGTGGAGTTCACGGGCGAGCTTGCGGTAGGCCCGCTTGATCTCCGAGTCGGAGGCGCCCTGAGCGATGCCCAGGGTGCCGTAGTAGTCACGTGCCACGGTGGAAGCCATGTCCTTCACTGGAGTCGATCGGGGAAACGGTGGGTGGTCGGTGGTGCGCGGCGCCCGTCAGCGCTCGGCCAGCACCTCACCGACGTATCTGGCAACAGCGGCGACCGACGCGATCGTCCCCGGGTAGTCCATCCGTGTGGGCCCCAGGACCCCCAGGCCGCCGAACACGGTGCCCGAGGCACCGTACCCGGTGGACACGACGGAGGCGCCACGGAGGTTCTCGGTGTTCGTCTCCTCACCGATCTGCACGGTCACCTGCCCGGGCATGCCCGCGGCGGCGAGGAGTTTCAGGACGACGACCTGCTCCTCCAGGGCCTCCAGGACCGAGTCCATCGACCCCTGCACCGGTGTGAAGTCGGCCGCGGCGCGCGCCAGGTTCGAGGTGCCCCCCAGCACGAGCCGGTCGTCGGTGCGCTCGACGAGCGTGTCGACGAGGACGGTCGCGATGCGGATGACGGCCGGACGGATGTCCTCGGGTGCATCCGTCGCCAACTCCGCGACCGCGTGCGACGCGACCTCGAGCCGCTTGCCGTGCAACGCCGCGGAGAACATGTCGCGCAGTCGGGCGATGTCGGTGTCGTCGCGGGCCTCGCCGAGGTCGACCATCCGCTGCTCGACGCGCCCGGTGTCGGTGATGACGACCAACAGCAGCCGCGAGGGGCTCAGCGCGACGACCTCGAGGTGACGCACGGTGGCCGACGACAGGACCGGGTACTGGATGATCGCGACCTGCCGGGTGAGCTGGGCCAGCAACCGCACCGAGCGGCGCAGCACGTCGTCGAGGTCGACGCCGGAGTCCAGGAAGCTCAGGATCGCGCGCCGTTCGACCGCCGACAGCGGCTTCACCTCGGAGATGCGGTCGACGAAGAGGCGGTAACCCTTGTCGGTCGGCACCCGGCCGGAACTGGTGTGCGGCTGGGCGATGTACCCCTCCGCCTCCAGCACCGCCATGTCGTTGCGGATGGTGGCGCTCGACACCCCGAGCTGGTGGCGATCCACCAGGGCCTTCGACCCGATCGGCTCCTGCGTCGCGACGTAGTCGGCGACGATCGCGCGCAACACCTCGAACCGTCGCTCGTCCGTACTCGACATGGGTGACACACCTCCGTCCACGCCCGGCACCGACCCCGTCCTGCACCGCAGGGTCCGATCCATGCGAGTTTACGTGGAGGCGGCGGTCACTCCCGCCCACCGCGCGGTGCGCGATCACCTACCGTGAACCGGTCGGGCACGACACGACGGCGACGGGAGGACGGGTCGGTGATCTTCAAGGGTGTCCGCAACGGCAAGCCCTATCGTGACCACGGCCTGACCACACGCGACTGGGCCAAGATCCCGCCTCGACAGTTCCGGCTCGACCAGCTGACCACGGTCACCACCGCACTGGCCCTGGACAAGCTCCTGTCCGAGGACTCGACGTTCTACGGCGACCTGTTCGCCCACGTCGTGCGATGGCACGGCGAGATGTACCTCGAGGACGGTCTGCACCGGGCGGTCCGCTCAGCGCTGCGCAACCGGCACGTCATCCACGCCCGCCTGCTCGATCTGGACGCACTGCACCCGGACGCGCCCGCCGCCCCGGCCCCGGCCCCGGCCCCGGCAGACGACGAGGACACCGCGCCGATCACCGCGCGACCAGCAGCTCCCGCACCACGGCATCCGCGAGCAGACGCCCACGGTTGGACAGAACCACCCGATCGTCGCGCCAGTCGGTGAGCCCGTCGGCCGCGAGTCGGTCGGCCGCGACGACCTCGGCGGGCCGCAGATCGGCCCGGGCGAGACCCTCGCGTCGTCGGATGGCGAGCATGACGCGTTCGGTGTGGCGTTCCTCGTCGGTCAGCGTCTCCACCGTCGCGATCGGCAGCGTGCCCTGGGCCAGCGCCGCGGCGTGACGCGCCGGGTGCTTGACCGTGGCGAAGCGCACGCCCCCGACGTGCGAGTGCGCGCCGGGACCGACGCCCCACCAGTCCGCCGAGTCCCAGTAGCCGATGTTGTGCGCACATCTCGCGGAGTCGTCACCCGCGCGGGCCCAGTTCGACACCTCGTACCACTGCAGACCCGCGAGCGACAGCCGCGCGTCGATCGCCTCGTAGCGGTCGGCGAGCACGTCGTCGTCCGGCGCGGGGATCTCGCCGCGCCGGACCCGGCGGGCCATCGCGGTGCCGTCCTCCACGATGAGCGCGTAGGCGGACACGTGGTCGACCTCGGCCGCCAGCACGGCGTCGAGCGTCGCGTCCATGTCGGCGGCGGTCTCCCCCGGCGTGCCGTAGATCAGGTCGAGGTTGACGTGGGCGAACCCGGCGGCACGTGCCTCCCGCGCCGCCTGCACCGCACGCCCGGGGCTGTGGACGCGGTCGAGGACCGCGAGCACATGCGGCGCCGCCGACTGCATCCCCAGCGACACCCGTGTGAAGCCGGCCGCGAGGAGCCCGTCGAAGAACTCCGGTGACGTCGACTCGGGGTTGCTCTCGGTGGTCACCTCGGCGTCGTCGGTGAGATCGAACACGGCGCGGACCGCGTCGAGCACCTCGGTGAGACCGTCGGCGCCCAGCAACGACGGCGTCCCACCGCCGACGAACACCGTCGACACCGGACGCGCCGGCGACATCGCCTCCGCCGCCAGCCGCAGCTCCGTGGCCACCGCGTCGAGCCACGAACGGGGCGAGGACGACGACCCCAGCTCGCCCGCCGTGTAGGTGTTGAAATCGCAGTAGCCACAGCGCGTGGCGCAGAACGGGACGTGGACGTAGAGCCCGAGCGGCGTCGCCGGGTCCACCGCGCCCAGCTGCAGCACCGGGGTGTCCGGTGTCGGCGCGACAGAGGTCATGACCCCATCATCACCCGAGCCGCGCCCCCGGCCGGCGGCGGGGAATGCCCGGACGGCGACCGTCGTTGCCGGTGGTCATCGGGCGTGAGCACGCTCATGCCGATCCCCGTCGACCGAATGGACCCCCGGAGGAGGCGCGTGGCACCATGGGCGCCGTGATCTCACCCGGGGTGTGGCTGGCCGAACGTCGCCACATCGACCTCAAGCGCGTGTGCAGCGCGTTCTGTCGACCCTGACCGATCGTCCGTCCCCGTCGCCCAGCCCGCGACGACGCCCTCCGGGCCGACCGACGACCGTTCCACCCGGTATCGCATCTCTCCCGGCCGCGTGCCCGTAGCCCGCGCCGACAGCCCCAGGAGCATCCCCATGACGTCGTCCACCGACGCCGAGAACCCCGCGTCCCGCGCGCGCCGACCCCGCCCGGCCAAGCGCCGCGCCGAGGGCCAGTGGAAACTCGGTTACCGCGAGCCTCTCAACCCGAACGAGCAGGTCAAGAAGGACGACGACCCGCTCAACGTCCGGGCCCGCATCGAGAACATCTACGCCCACCGCGGCTTCGACTCGATCGACAAGCAGGACCTGCGGGGGCGCATGCGGTGGTGGGGCCTCTACACCCAGCGCGCGCAGGGATACGACGGCACATGGACCGGCGACGAGAACATCGACGTCCTCGAGGACAGCCAGTTCATGATGCGGGTCCGCTGCGACGCGGGCGCGCTCACCGCCGAGCAGCTGCGGACCATCGGTGAGATCTCCACCGAATACGCCCGCGACACCGCGGACCTGTCGGATCGCGAGAACGTCCAGTACCACTGGATCCGCATCGAGGACGTCCCGGCGATCTGGCAGCGACTCGAGGCCGTCGGCCTGAAGACCACCGAGGCGTGCGGGGACTGCCCGCGCGTCGTCCTCGGGTCCCCGCTCGCCGGCGAGGCGGTCGACGAGGTCCTCGACCCCACGCCGGCGATCGACGAGATCGTCGCGCGGTACGTCGGCGACCCGGCGTACTCGAACCTGCCGCGCAAGTTCAAGACCGCCATCTCGGGGCTGCAGGACGTCGCCCACGAGGTCAACGACGTCGCGTTCATCGGCGTGGTGCACCCCGAGCACGGCCCCGGACTCGACCTGTGGGTCGGTGGCGGGCTGTCCACCAACCCGATGCTCGCGCAGCGTGTCGGGGCGTGGATCCCGCTCGACGAGGTGCCCGACGTGTGGGAGGCCGTCGTCGGCCTGTTCCGCGACTACGGCTACCGCCGCCTGCGCGCCAAGGCCCGCCTGAAGTTCCTGCTCAAGGACTGGGGCATGGAGAAGTTCCGCCAGGTGCTCGAGGACGAGTACCTCCACCGCCCCCTCGTCGACGGGCCCGCTCCCGCGCCGCTCGACGCACCCCGCGACCACGTCGGCGTCCAGCGGCTCAAGAACGGTCTCAACGCCGTCGGTTTCGCCGCCATCGCCGGACGGGTCTCCGGGACGACGCTGCAGGCGGTGGCCGCCGCCGCGAGCCGCGCCGGGTCCGACCGCATCCGTTTCACCCCGTATCAGAAGCTCGTGGTGCTCGACGTACCCGACGACGCGGTCGACACCCTCATCGACGAGCTGCGCCCCCACGGCCTCGACGGCCGCCCGTCGCGGTGGCGGCGCAACCTCATCGCGTGCTCGGGCATCGAGTTCTGCAAGCTGTCGTTCACCGAGACGCGCAAGCGCAGCCAGGCGCTCGTCCCGGAACTCGAGGAAAGACTCGCCGACGTCGACGCCCAGCTCGACGTGCCGATCACGATCAACGTCAACGGCTGCCCGAACTCGTGCGCCCGTGCGCAGATCGCCGACATCGGGTTCAAGGGTCAACTCGTCGAGGACGAGAACGGCGACCACGTGGAGGGTTTCCAGGTCCACCTGGGCGGCAGCCTCGGTCAGGACGCCGGATTCGGACGCAAGTTGCGCCAGCACAAGGTCACAACCGGCGAACTGGGCGACTACATCGATCGCGTGGTGCGAAACTTTGTGAAGTATCGCGAAGACGGCGAGCGGTTCGCCCAGTGGGCGGTCCGCGCCGACGAGGAGGATCTGCGATGAGCACTGCCACCCGTACCGAGGCCGCCCTGCGTGATCTGGCGGAGCAGGGGGCCCGTGAGCTCGGGCCCGACGCCGACCCGGCCGAGCTGCTCCGCTGGACCGCGTCGACCTTCGGCGGCGACTTCGTGGTCGCGTCGAACATGCAGGACGCCGCCCTGGTGGACCTCGCGGTCGACGCGATCGCGCCCGAGGCCCTCGGCGGCGACAAGCTGAAGGTCCTCTTCCTCGACACCGGCTACCACTTCGCCGAGACCCTCGGCACCCGCGACGCCGTCGAACAGGTCTACGACGTCGAGATGGTCAGCGTCCTCCCGGAGCACTCGGTCGCCGAGCAGGACGAACTGGTGGGCCGGAACCTCTTCGCCTCCGACCCGGCCGAGTGCTGCCGCATGCGCAAGGTGGTGCCGCTGCAGCGGACGCTGTCGGGATACAGCGCCTGGGTGACCGGCATCCGCCGCGTCGAGTCCCCCACCCGTGCGAACGCCCCGCTGATCTCGTTCGACGAGACCTTCGGCCTGGTGAAGATCAACCCGATCGCCGCATGGTCCGACGAGCAGATGCAGGACTACATCGATCGGCGCGGTGTGCTCGTCAACCCGCTGGTCGACGAGGGGTATCCCTCCATCGGGTGCGAGCCGTGCACCGCCAAGCCGGCGCCGGGAGCCGATCCGCGCAGCGGCCGCTGGGCCGGCCGCGCCAAGACCGAATGTGGGTTGCACGCATGACGATCGGAGACACACAGGTGGGGACGTTCCCGTCGCTGCACGGCGACGACGCCGGGTGGGACACCCTCGACGCGCTCGAGAGCGAGGCGATCCACATCGTCCGCGAGGTCGCCGGCGAGTTCGACCGCCCGGTGATCCTGTTCTCCGGCGGCAAGGACTCGACCGTGCTGCTGCACGTGGCGATCAAGGCGTTCTGGCCGGCCCCCGTGCCGTTCTCGCTGCTGCACGTCGACACCGGGCACAACCTGCCCGAGGTGCTCGCGTTCCGCGACCAGGTCGTCGACCGGCACAACCTGCGTCTGCACGTGGCGAAGGTGGAGGACTACATCGCCGACGGGCGTCTCACCGAACGGCCCGACGGTGTCCGCAACCCGTTGCAGACCGTCCCCCTCCTCGACGCCATCACCGAGAACCGCTTCGACGCGGTGTTCGGCGGGGGTCGCCGCGACGAGGAGCGCAGCCGCGCCAAGGAGCGGATCTTCTCCCTCCGCAACGCCTTCGGCCAGTGGGACCCCAAGCGCCAACGTCCCGAGCTGTGGAACCTGTACAACGGTCGCCACGCCCCGGGTGAGCACGTGCGGGTCTTCCCGCTGTCGAACTGGACCGAGCTCGACGTGTGGCGATACATCGCGCGCGAACAGGTCCTGCTGCCCCCGATCTACTACGCGCACGAGCGCGAGGTGTTCGAGCGCGACGGCATGTGGATGACACCCGGCCCATGGGGTGGACCGCGCGACGGCGAGGAGCTGCAACGGCTCTCGGTCCGGTACCGCACGGTCGGCGACGGGTCGACCACCGGCGCCGTCCTCTCCGACGCCGCCGACAACGAGGCCGTCCTGGCCGAGGTCGCGGCGTCGCGGCTCACCGAGCGCGGCGCCACCCGAGGTGACGACCGCGTGTCGGAGGCCGCCATGGAGGACCGCAAGCGAGAGGGCTACTTCTGATGAGCGACCTGCTGCGCATCGCCACCGCGGGCAGCGTCGACGACGGCAAGTCCACCCTGGTGGGCCGCCTGCTCTTCGACACGAAATCCGTTCTCGCCGACCAGATCGACGCCGTCACCCGCGCATCGGTCGACCGCGGCCTGGACACCCCGGACCTGTCGCTGCTCGTGGACGGCCTGCGCGCCGAGCGCGAACAGGGCATCACCATCGACGTGGCGTACCGCTACTTCGCCACGCCGCGGCGCAGTTTCGTCCTCGCCGACACCCCCGGTCACGTGCAGTACACGCGCAACACCGTGTCCGGCGCCTCCACCGCACAGCTGGTGATCCTGCTCGTCGACGCCCGCAACGGCATCGTCGACCAGACCCGCCGCCACGCCGCGGTGATGGCTCTGCTCGGTGTGGGTCGACTGGTGCTGGCGGTCAACAAGATCGACCTCGTCGAGGACCCCGAGTCGACGTTCGCGAGCATCCGCGCGGATTTCGCCGACCTCTCCCACGCCCTGGGCTGGGACGACGAGCACATCCAGGCGATCCCGGTCTCCGCGCTGCGCGGCGACAACATCGCCGAGAGGTCGTCGCTCACCGCCTTCTACGACGGCCCGACGCTCATCGACCACCTCGAGACGGTGCCGAACGAGGCGGACCGCGCCCCGGTCGGCGCACGCTTCCCGGTGCAGTACGTGATCCGCCCCCGCACTGCCGACCATCCCGACTACCGCGGGTACGCAGGCCAGGTCGCGGCCGGTGAGATCGCCGTCGGCGACGAGGTCGTGGTGCTCCCGTCGGGGCTGCGCACCACCGTCTCCGGCATCGACACCGCCGACGGGTCGCTGCCGTCGGCACACACCGGACGCAGCGTGACCGTCCTGCTCGCCGACGACCTCGACGTGTCGCGCGGCGATCTGATCGCGGCGGTCTCCGACGCCCCCGAGCCGATGTCGTCGTTCACCGCGACGCTCTGCTGGCTCGGCGACAAGCCGCTGCAGCCCGGCGCACGCCTGCTGCTCAAGCACGGCACCCGCACCACACCGGCCATCGTCGGCGGCGTCGACGCGGTGTTCGACGAGCAGGACCTGCAGGTGCAGGAATCGCCGGAATCGTTGGCGCTGAACCAGATCGGGCGGGTGACGGTACAGACCGCCGAACCGATCGCGGCCGACGACTACCAGGTCAACCGCGAGACCGGCAGTTTCCTGCTCATCGACCCCCAGGGCGGCAACACCCTCGCGGCAGGTCTCGTCGGCGACGCGTTGGCGCGGCTGCGACTGTCGGCACTGGTCTGACGCGGGTTCGACCGATGTCGGCTCTGCTCGTCGCCCACGGCAGCCGCGACCCGCGGTTCGCCGCCACGGCGCGACGGGTCCGGGACGCGGTGGCGGCCTCCCTGCCCGACGTCCCGGTCACCCTCGCCTACCTCGACCTCGACGAACCGTCGGTCCCCGACGCCCTCACCGGCCTCACCGGGGACGTCGCCGTGGTGCCGCTGCTCCTCGGCGACGCGTTCCACAACCGTGTCGACCTGCCCGGCCTTCTCGTCGACGCCGCGCGACCCGACCTGTCGACGGTGCACACACCCGTCCTCGCCGACCCCGCGCTGACGACGGCGCTCGCCGACCGGCTCGCCGAGGCGGGTGTCACCCCCGACGACGGGGTGCTCATGTGCGCGGTCGGATCCAGTGACGCCGACGCCGACGCGGTGACGGTCCGCCGCGCCGGCGATCTCGCCGGGGTGCTCGCCCGGCGGGGACTCGACGTGCCCGTGCAGGTCGCGTTCGCCACCCGTTCGGACTCCGTCCGGTCCGCCGAGGCACGGCTCCGCGTCGACGGCGCGCGGCGGGTCGTCGTGGCACCGTGGTTCCTGTCCGCGGGCACGCTCACCGACCGCGTCGAACGCATCCTCGACGAGGCCGACGCCCACGGCGATCGCCCGTGGGCGATGGCCGGGCCCCTGGGCACACATCCCGCGGTGATCGACGTCGTCCGCAGGCGGGTCGTCGCGGCCCTCGACCGCCGGACAGCGGGTGTGCCGACAACTCACTGAGAAGGCTCAGCGGATCGGGAGGGAATTCTCCGGACCCTCTCAGGTGCGCGGCGGACGGTGGCCTCATGGACCAGACACCGTATGGACAGCGAGACGACGACCCCTCCACCGAGCGCCTGCACGAGACGCATCCGACCCAGGACCTCGGTGCAGGCGGTCACCACCGGCACGACGTCCCCCCGCCGTACGCGCCGGGAACCCCTCCCGGCGGGTACGGGTACGCCTCCCCCAGCACCTACGCGCCCCCGATGGCGGCGCCGCGGCGTCGGACGACCCCGTTGCTCGCGGCGGTCGTCGCGGCCGGCGTGATCGGCGGCGGTCTCGGCGCCGGCGGCGTCGCCCTGTTCGACCACAACTCCTCCGCGGCTCCGGCCGCGTTGACGGCCCAGCCCGCCTCCGCGACCGTCACCTCGGCGTCCCCGGGTTCGATCCCCTACGCCGCGCAGGTCGCGTCGAAGTCGACCGCGGACATCACCGTCACCGGCCAGAACGGCACCGCGGTGGGAAGCGGCATCGTGCTGACCCGCGACGGCTACGTCCTGACCAACAACCACGTCGTGGCCGGTGCGGGGTCCGGTGGACGGATCCAGGTCGCTTTCCCGGACGGCTCGACCCACGCGGCGACCATCCGCGGCGTGGCACCGTCCTACGACCTCGCCGTCATCAAGGTCGACGGGGTGTCGAACCTGACCCCGGCCGTGCTCGGTCAGTCCTCGGCCGTGCAGGTCGGTGAGCAGGTCGTCGCCGTCGGCAGCCCCGAGAACCTCTCCAACACCGTCACCTCCGGCATCGTGTCGAACCTGAGCCGCACCGTGACCGCCTCCGACGACAGCGGCCAGTCCGTCGCCGTCTACAACGGGCTCCAGACCGACACCCCCATCAACCCCGGCAACTCCGGCGGGCCACTGGTGAACCTGCAGGGGCAGGTCGTGGGCGTGAACTCCGCCGTCGACACCGGGCAGTCGGCGCAGGGAGGGGTGCAGGCGTTCGGCCTCGGCTTCGCGATCCCCGTCGACACCGCTCGCCGCGTCGCCGATCAGCTCATGCAGGACGGCTCGGCCACCAAGCCGATCCTGGGGGTCTCCGGGTCGCTGTCGGGCTCCGACGGCCCGTCGAACGTCACGGGCGCACCGATCTCCGGTGTCACGCAGGGCGGTCCGGCCGCGAAGGCCGGGATCGCGCCGGGTGACGTCATCACGAAGGTGAACGGCGTTCCCATCGGCAACTACGCCGACCTGATGGCGCAGATCCTCAAGCAGCAGCCGGGTCAGTCCATCCCGCTGACCGTGCAGTCCGGCGGGTCCAGCAAGACCGTGACCGTGACGCTGGGCACCGCGAAGGACACCGCGCGGACGACCGTGCCCGCCCGCGGACAGCAGGAGCAGCAGTCGCCGTTCGGCGGCGGTGGCTCCCCGTTCGGCGGCGGCTCCCCGTTCGGCGGGTTGCCCTTCGGCTGAGCGTGATCACCCGGCGATGGCCGGGATGCGCGTCGCCCGCACGAAGACGTCGTCGCCCTCCGTCAACGCGAGGGCGGCGGCGTCGCCGCGTGTGATCTGGGCGTGGAACTCGTCACCGGTGGCGGAGTTGGTCAGCTCCACGCGGACCTCGAAACCCAGGTGGACGACGCGGACGACGGTCGCCTTGAAGACCCCCGTCTGCGACACCGCGCCGTCGACCTCCGAGTCGTCGAGCGCGAGGTCGGGGGTCCGACCGAGTCGGAGGTCGTGCGGGCGGACCAGCGTCCCGTTGAGCCGGGCGACCGACCCGAGGAACGACATGACGAACTCGTTGGCGGGACGGTCGTAGAGATCGTCCGGGCTGCCGACCTGTTCGATGCGGCCCTTGTTCAGCACCGCGATCCGGTCGGCGACGTCGAGCGCCTCCTGCTGGTCGTGGGTGACGAGCACGGTGGTCACGTGCACCTCGTCGTGCAGCCGACGCAGCCAGCGGCGCAGGTCCTCCCGGACCTTGGCGTCGAGGGCGCCGAACGGCTCGTCGAGGAGCAGCACCTCCGGGTCGACCGCGAGGGCGCGGGCGAGCGCCATCCGCTGCCGCTGTCCGCCGGAGAGCTGCGCCGGGTAGCGCGTCTGGAACCCGGCGAGACCGACGACCTCGAGCAACTCGTCGACCTTGCGGGCGATCTCGGCCTTCGGGCGCTTGCGGATCTTCAGCCCGAACGCGACGTTCTCGCGCACCGTCATGTGCTTGAAGGCCGCGTAGTGCTGGAAGACGAACCCGATGTCGCGGCGCTGCGGCGACAGTCGGGTGACGTCCTCGGAGTTGATGCGCACCGTGCCGGAGTCGAGCGCGTCGAGACCGGCGATCGCGCGCAACAGGGTCGACTTGCCGGACCCGGAGGGGCCCAGCAGCGCGGTCAACGACCCCCGGGGGATGTCGAGGGAGACGTCGTCGAGTGCTGCGAACGTCCCGTATCGCTTGTTGGCGCGGGTCACCGAGATCGTCATCGTGCGTACTCCTCGTCCGGGGCCACGGCCCCCGGCTCGGTCGATGTGGTCGCGGGGTCACCGGCGGCGGGGCCGTCGGTGGTGGTCGTGCGGGCGGCGCGGGTCGGACGGCCTGCCGATCCGCGGCGTTCGACGAGCGTCATGACGATCAGCACCGCGATCGCGATGAGCATCAGCAGCGTGGCCGCGGCGTAGGCGCCGTACTCGTTGTAGTCGTCGGTGTACCGCGATGACACCAGCAACGTGAGCGTCTGCGAGATGCCCGGGTAACCCGACGAGACGATGATGACCGCCCCGTACTCACCGAGGCTGCGGGCCACCGTGAGGACGATGCCGTAGGTGAGGCCCCAACGGATCGCCGGGAGGGTGATGCGGCGGAACGTCGCCCACGCCCCCGCGCCCAGGGTGGCCGCGGCCTCCTCCTGTTCGGTGCCGATCTCTCGGAGCACCGGTTCGACCTCGCGGACGACGAAGGGCAACGTCACGAAGATCGTCGCGAGCACCATGCCCGGCAACCCGAAGATGACCCGGAAGCCGAGCGACTCGACACCCCCGAACCAGCCGCCGTATCCCCACAGCAGCACGAGCGAGACGCCGACGATGACCGGCGACACGGCGAACGGGAGGTCGATGACCGCCTGGACGAGGCCGCGCCCCGGGAATCGGCCGCGCACCAAGGCGACGGCGGTCGCGATGCCGAACACCACGTTGAGCGGCACCACGATCACGACGATGAGCAGACTCAGCTGCAGGGCCGCGATGGCGGCAGGCGTGGTGATCCAGTCCCAGAACTGCACGATGCCGTGTTCGAACGACCGCCAGAAGATCAGGGCGACCGGCACCACCAACAGCACGAACAGGTAGACCAGGGCGAGCGTGCGCAGACCGTGGCGGGCGAACGGTGAGAGCCTCACGTGTCGGCCCCCTCGCGACGTGCGGCGCGGCGCCCGACGAAGCGCAGCGCCAGCAGGACGACGAAGGCGATCAGCAGCAGGACCACCGACACCGCCGACGCGTCGACGGGGGCGTCGATCTCGAGCTGCTGCTGGATGTACTGGGACGCCACCTGGGTGTCGTCGGGGATGTTGCCGCCGATCAGCACGACGGAGCCGAACTCACCGATCGCGCGGGTGAACGCCAGGCCGGCCCCGGTGAGGATCGCCGGCGCCAGGGACGGGAAGATCACCCGCCACCACGTCGTCCAGTTCGAGGCGCCCAGCGACGCCGCTGCCTCCTCGACCTCCCGGTCGACCTCGATGAGGACCGGCTGCACCTGACGCACGACGAACGGCAGGGTGACGAAGGCGAGCGCGATGACCAACGCGGGCTTCGTCGCGTTCAGCTGGATGTCGATGGGGCTGTCCGGGCCGTACAGCGACAGCAGCACCAGGCTGGCGACGATGGTCGGCAACGCGAACGGCAGGTCGATGAGGGCGTTGACGATTCCCTTGCCGGGGAACTGGTCGCGGACGAGGACCCAGGCGATGATCGTGCCCATCACGACGTTGACGAGCGCGACGACGGCCGACACGAGCACCGTGACCTCGATCGCGCCGACCGCACCCGGCGCGGTGACGGCGTCGACGAAGCCGCTCCACCCGTCGTCGAACGACTTCGCCGTGATCGCCGCCAGCGGCAGCAGCACGATCACGGTCAACCACAGTCCGGCGACGCCCACGCCGAGCGGTGTCGCGCCGACCCGGCGGCGACCGGCGCTGCGCGTGCCCTCCGGCGGCGGTGTCGGGTCGATCTCGAGGGCGGTCACGACCTGCTCCCGGAGTCGTAGATCTCGCTGATGGCCCCGGAGGTGCCGAACAGCTCGGCGTCGACGGCCTTCCATCCGGTGGGCGCCGTGCCGCCTGTGCGTTGCGCGACACGGGCACCGAGCACCTTCCCGAGCTGCGCGACGGTCCACAGCTTCTGGATGCGACCCGGGAAGTCACCGGCGGTCGCGGCGATCACCGACGGGTCCACCGGCCGGAAGCCCTGTCGCGCCCAGATGCGCTGCCCCTCGTCGCTGAACAGGAAGTCGACGAAGCGCCGCGCCGACGCCTTCTCGGTGCTGGTGGACACGATCGCGACCGGGTTCTCGATCTTGACGGTCTGCGGGGGGATGACGTAGTCGATGCGCTGCGAGGGCGGCGCCTCGGCGTTCCTGCGCGCCAACATGATCGCCTCGTTCTCGTAACTGATCAGCACGTCGCCCTGACCCTGCTCGAAGGTGGTCGTCGCCTCCCGGCCGGACTTCGGGTTCACCCGGACGTGGTCGTCGACGAGCGCGCGGACGTAGTCGAGCCCGGCCTTCTCGTCGACACCACCGTTGCTCGCGGCGGCGAAGGGCGCCAACAGGTTCCACTTGGCCGACCCGGAGCTGCCCGGGTTGGGGGTGACGACCTCGATACCCGGCCGCAGCAGGTCGTCCCAGTCACGGATGTTCTTCGGGTTGCCCTTCCGGACGACGAGCGCGACCACCGACCCGAACGGGGTGCTGTTGTTCGGGTACTGCGTCTTCCAGTCCTCGTCGACGACGCCCGCCGTCACCAGTCGCGTCATGTCGGGTTCGACGGAGAAGTTGACGACGTCGGCCGGGACGCGACGCGCCACCTTGCGCGACTGGTCGCCGGAGGGACCGAAGGACTGGGAGAACCCGATGTCGGCGCTGGCCGGGGTGTCGCGGAACGCGGGGATGATCGCGTCGTACCCCGGCTTGGGCGTCGCGTAGGCGACGACGTCGAGGTGGTGTGACCCGCTCGAGATGTCCCGACCCCCGGGCACATCGGTGGAGCCTGCGCCACACGCGGCCGTCGCCACGGCCACCACGAGGGCGAGGACGACACCGACGACACCGCGGCTGCGGGCGGTCGCGGTGCGGCTGCGGGAGGGGGACACGCGGACCTCTCGGGCGGGCGAACAGGGTGGCGACGGATTCGGTCGACCGGGCTCCGGTCGGGGCTGGGCGGGATGGGGCATCCGGCCCGTGTGTCAGCGACAGCCGATGTCGGCGACGCAGCGGTGATCCACCGCGAACAGCGCGAGCGCCAGCGGGCTGCGCAGGCTCGGCGAATCGGTCACAGCGCGGAGATTAGCAGCCGGGAGCGGTCGGGTGATCTGCCCGGAAGACCGTCGGGCGCGGCGGTCAGAGGGTGATCAACCAGGCCACGATCACCAGCACGATGAGTGCGATGAGCGCGATGGTGACGCGGGAGCGGACCACCTCAGCCCTCCTTGCCGTGACCGTCGGCGGTCTCACCCCGACGCCCGACGACGTCGAGGACGAGGCTGACCAGCAGGTTGATCAGCAGCGCGGCGACGATCGCGGCCGGGATGAGGACGGCGAGGGTCACCAGCAGCTGCGGGAGGAAGGACAGTCCGGTGAGCCAGGCCTCCACGCCGTCCCACCAGGTCCTGATCCCGTTCACCCGGTCACCCTAGCGCGCGGACTTAAAATCTCCCTGGGCCCAAAGCCCGCCCGGCGACCCGCCGAGCGGCGCCGGTTCTCGTGCGAACCCACCCCCCGCTCGCCATGATGGACCGATGACAACCGCCTCGGGTCCCGACCGCCTGTCGGAACAGAGCCTGGCCGCACCGCCCGTACCGGCCCCGCCCGCACTCGGCGTCGTCGACGAGGCCGCGCCGCTCCACGGCGCGTCCGGCGCCATGGCCGACGCCAGTTCCTTCACCCCTGCGACCGCGACCCGCAACGTCTTCCCCCCGATCGACGACTACGCCTTCCTCTCCGACTGCGAGACGAACTGCCTCATCGCGCGCAACGGGTCCGTCGAGTGGATGTGCGTCCCCCGGCCCGACTCCCCCAGTATCTTCGGCGCCGTCCTCGACCGCACCGCAGGACACTTCAAGCTCGCGCCGTACGGCGTGAACGTCCCCGTCGACCGGAGGTACCTGCCGGGCAGCCTCATGGTGGAGACGACCTGGCAGACCGACACCGGGTGGATCATCGTCCGGGACGCGCTGGTGATGGGCCCCTGGCACGACAACGACCGTCGCTCCCGCACCCACAAGCGCACACCCACCGACTGGGATGCCGAACACATCCTGCTGCGTACGGTCCGCTGTGTGAGCGGCACCGTCGAGGTCGCGGTCAGCTGCGAGCCGGCGTTCGACTACCACCGCGGGACCACGACGTGGGAGTACTCGGGTCCCGCCTATTCCGAGGCGATCGCGACGGCCTCGGACACCACCCACCCCGCGCCGACCCTCAAACTGACGACCAACTTCAAGCTCGGACTGGAGGGCCGGGAGGCCCGTGCACGCAGCCGCCTCACCGAGGGCGACGACCGCTTCATCGCGCTCAGCTGGTCGTCGTACCCGGCGCCGCAGACGTGGGACGAGGCGGCGCAGAAGATGTGGGCGACCGCCGAGTCGTGGCGGCAGTGGATCAACATCGGCGCCTTCCCGGACCATCCGTGGCGGGGCCACCTGCAGCGCAGCGCGTTGACCCTCAAGGGACTCACGTACTCCCCGACCGGCGCGCTGCTCGCCGCCGCGACGACGTCGTTGCCGGAAACCCCTGGCGGCGAACGCAACTGGGACTACCGCTATGCGTGGGTTCGTGACTCGACGTTCGCGCTGTGGGGGCTCTACACCCTCGGGCTCGACCGCGAGGCCGACGACTTCTTCTCGTTCATCGCCGACGTGTCCGGTGTGACGAACGGCGAACACCATCCGCTGCAGGTGATGTACGGCGTGGGCGGCGAGCGCGAACTGGAGGAGGAGGAGCTGCACCACCTCTCCGGGTACGACGGTGCTCGGCCGGTCCGCATCGGGAACGGCGCCTACAACCAGTCGCAGCACGACATCTGGGGCACCATGCTCGACTCGGTGTACCTGAACACCAAGTCGAACGACACGATCTCCGAGACCCTGTGGCCCGTCCTCAAGGCACAGGTCGAGGAGGCGATCAAGCACTGGTACAAGCCCGATCGCGGGATCTGGGAGGTCCGGGGCGAGCCCCAGCACTTCACCTCGTCGAAGGTGATGTGCTGGATCGCCCTCGACCGCGGGGCCCGGCTCGCGACCATGCACGGCGAGAAGTCGTATGCGAAGACATGGGCGGCGAAAGCCGACGAGATCAAAGAGGACATCCTCACCCACGGGGTCAACGAACGCGGGGTGTTCACGCAGCGGTACGGCAGCGATGCGCTCGACGCCTCCCTGCTGCTGGTGCCGCTCCTGCGATTCCTCCCGTCGGACGACGAGCGGGTCCGCAACACGGTGCTCGCGATCGCCGACGAGCTCACCGAGAACGGACTCGTGCTCCGCTACCGGGTGGAGGAGACCGACGACGGGCTGTCCGGCGAGGAGGGCACCTTCACGATCTGCTCGTTCTGGCTGGTGTCGGCGCTCGTCGAGATCGGTGAGCTGACACGCGCCAAGCACCTCTGCGAACGGCTGCTCAGCTACTCCAGTCCCCTCAAGCTCTACGCCGAGGAGATCGACCACCGCACCGGTCGGCACCTCGGCAACTTCCCCCAGGCGTTCACCCACCTCGCGCTGATCAACGCCGTCATGCACGTCATCCGTGCCGAGGAGGCACACACCCACGGCGGAGGTTTCATCCCCGCCAACACCTGACCCGTCTGTTGGGCGGTAGGAACCATCTGTTGGGCGCTAGAACCATCCGTTGGGCGGCAGGAACCGTCCGTTGGGCGGCAGGAACCGTCCGTTGGGCGGCAGGAACCGTTCGTTGGGCGCTTGGCGCGGTCATCCGCGGTATCCGCGGAGTTCGAGCGCACGCTCGATCTTGGCCATCTCCGCGAACGCGTTGCCGGAGATCGCGGCCGCGCATGTACGAAGGGGGATCCACCCGCGTCGGCGGACGCCGGCGTCCCTCTTCTGGTCGTGTCGCTTCTGTTCCTCGCTCGAGTGGAACTCGACGCCGTCGTAGTCGATGCCGATCTTGTAGCGCCGGTATCCGAGATCGAAACGTCCGATCAGGATGCCGTTCTCGTCGAACACCTCGATCTGGCTCTCCGGGCGGGGTAGCCCACGTCGGTGCATGACCAGCCGTGTCCAGCTCTCGCCCGGCGATTCCGCGGCGGGGTCGATCAGTCCGACGAGTTCGCGGAGCTGTCGGACACCGTTCGTGTGGGTGTGATCGCGGGTGTACTCCCACAGCTCGCGAAGGTCGAGAGGGACCGTCCGCGCCATGTCGTCGAGATGACCGAGTGCCAGCCAGTCCGGACGGCGACGACCCAGATCGAAGGCGGTGCGGACGGGGCTGGTGACCGGCATCCCGGCGCATTCGACGACGTCGTCCGGACCGAGTTGATCGGTTCGGATGATGCGGACCCCGGATCTGCGTCGCCCCTGGCCCCGGAGGTCGCGGATGATCTCGACGTCGCCCCCGAGGTCGGGGAACGAGACCCCGTGCAGGAACTGGGCACTCAGTCCCGCGACGACGGATCCCGGACCTGCGCTCAGATGTGCGGCCCGGATACGGTCGGTCTCCGTCAACGTGGTCCGCGGATCGGTGAAGACGCCCCGATGCAGTCGGATCATGTCGCGGCGCGCGGTCCTCGATGCGCGGTCGGTGACGACCAGGTGGTCAGGGGGATCGGTCGGCGAGAACTCGGGGTAGCCCATATCGATCGGACGCAGCCGCTCGCCGACCGGTTCCACCGCGGATGAATTTCACTCGACGGCCGTTCCTAACGCCCAACAGGCGGTTCCTACCGCCCAACAGATGGTTCCTGCCGCCCAACAGGCGGTTCCGACCGCCCAACGGACGGTCCCTACCGCCCAACGGACGGTCCCTACCGCCCAACGGACGGGGTCAGTCCAGGCGCCAGGACTCGTAGGCGCGGGGGTCGCCGATCGGCTCGAGGTGGATCGTGACGTGCAGGTGGTCCAGCGACTCGACGAGCTCGCGCTCCACGCGCTCGACGAGGTCGTGGCCGCGCTGAACGGACCACTCACCCGGCACCAGCATGTGCAGCTGCAGGAACCGCTCGTGGCCGGCCTCTCGGGTCCGGATGTCGTGGAAGTCGACGTCGTCGGCACGCCACCTGTCGAGCACCGCGTCCAGGGCGGCGCGGTCGTCGTCGGGAAGTGCCGTGTCCATCAGCCCGGCGGCCGACCGCCACACCAGCCGTCCGCCCACGACGAGGATGTTCACGGCGACCGCGATGGCGATGAGCGGGTCGAGAGGCAGCCACCCGGTGAGCGCGACGAGCAGCACCCCGACGACGACGCCGGCGGTCGTCCACACGTCGGTCATGAGGTGCTTGCCGTCGGCCTCCAGCGTCATCGACCGGTGCGCACGCCCCGCACGGATCAGCACTGCGCCGACCGCAGCGTTGACGACCGTCGCGACGACGGAGATCGCCAGACCCAGTCCGACGGAGTCGAGTTCGCTGGGACGGAGCAGTCGGTCGACGGCGGCGACGATGATCAGCGCCGACGCCACGACGATCATCGCGCCCTCGAAGACGGCAGAGAAGTACTCGGCCTTCGTGTGCCCGAAATTGTGGTCGGCGTCGGCGGGACGCGCCGCCACGCGCAGGGCGACGAACGCCCCGATCGCCGCGACGACGTTCACCATCGACTCGGCCGCATCGGAGAGGAGTCCGACGGAACCCGACACCCGCCACGCGACGATCTTCATGGCGATCACCACGATCGACGCGACGATGCTGAGCACCGCGTATCGGGTCAGGTCGGCCCGTACCTGGGTCGCGGTCACCGGAGACGCCTGTCAGGCCGCGCTGTCGGCGAGTCCACGGCGTGCCAGCAGCGGATCGATCCGCGCGGGACGACCCAGCAGCTCCCGATGTGCGGCGATGGGATCGACGCTGTCACCTCGGGAGAGGGTCGCCTCGGCGAAGGCCCGTCCCGCCGCCCGCGTGAGCCCGCCGCGTTCGAGGAACCAGAGTTCGGTCTCGGCGTCGAGGATCTCCGACCAGATGTAGCTGTAGTACCCGGCCGCGTATCCCCCGCCGAAGATGTGGTTGAAATACGCACTGCGGTACCGCGGCGGGATCAGTTCGGTCGCGACGCCCGCCTTCGCCAGCGCCCGCGCCTCGAACGCCTCGACGTCGTCGAGGGCACCGGCCTCGACGTCCTCGACGGTCACGCGATGCCACGCCAAGTCCAACACCGCGGCGGCGAGGTACTCGATGGTGCCGTGGGCGGTCTCGGTCGCGGTGGCCGCGCGGGCGGCATCCGCGAGGTCGGCCGGCATGGCCTCCCCGGTCCGATGGTGACGCGCGTAGTTCGACAGCACGGCGGGGTGCAGCGCCCACATCTCGTTCACCTGCGAGGGGAACTCGACGAAGTCGCGCGGGACCGCGGTCCCCGACTGCGACGGGTAGCGCACTGTCGACAGCAGTCCGTGCAGCGCGTGCCCGAACTCGTGGAACAGCGTCGTCAGCTGGTCGAAATCGAGCAGGCACGGTTCACCGGCGCGCGGCTTGGTGAAGTTGCAGACGTTCACCACGACCGGTTGCGTGCCCAGCAGCTGCGACTGGTCGACGACGTTGTTCATCCACGCCCCACCGCGTTTGCTGCGACGGGCGAAGTAGTCACCCAGGTACAGCCCGATCGAGACGCCGCCGGCGTCGAACACCTCCCAGACCCGCACGTCCGGGTGGTACCCGGCGAGATCGGTGCGTTCGACGAATCGCAGCCCGTAGAGCTGCCCCGCCGCGTGGAAGACCCCGTCGGTGAGAACGGTGTCGAGGGAGCAGTACTCGGAGAAGTCGTCCAGCGACACCGGCGAGCTCCGGCGACGGTGCTCCGACAGCCACCACGTGAGATCCGCCGGGCCCACCTCCTCCCCGGCGAGGGCACGCAGTCGGGTCAGTTCGCGACCGCCCGCGCGCATGGCGGCGGCGACGAGGTCGCGCAGCACCGCCTCGACGGCGTCGGCGTCCGGCGCGGTCTGCTCGACGATCTCGAACTCCGCGTGGTCGCGGTAGCCGAGGAGCCGTGCCCGCCGCGCGCGCAGGGCGACGATCTCGGTGACGATCTCGCGGGTGTCGTGGTCGCCACCGCGGATCCCGCGGGACGTCGACGCCTCGAACACCGTTGCGCGCGTGGTGGGATTGGTCAGTGAGGTGAGCACCGACTGGCTCGTCGGGAGCTCGATGGTCAGCAGGTACCCGTCGTCGTGGCCGGCGTCACGAGCCCGGTCCGCGGCGGCCGCGATCGCCGACGCCGACAACCCGGCGAGCGCGTCCTCGTCGGTGACATGCACGGCGCGGGAGTTGCTCTCGTCGAGGACGTGCTGGGAGAACGTGGTCGTCAACACCGACAGGCGTGCGGTGATCTCCCGCATCTCCCGCTGGCCGTCGGCGTCGAGTCCGGCACCCGCACGCACCGACTCCCGGAATCGCTTGTCCAGCAGTCGCATCGACGGCTCGTCGAGGCCGAGCTCGTCACGTCGCTCGTGGAGTTCGGAGATCCGCGCGAACAACCGGGCATCGAGGGCGATGGTGCTGCCGTGGTCCGACAGCCGCGGCGCGAGTTCCGTGGCGATCCGGTTGCGCTCGGGCGTGCTGTCGGCGCCGACGAGGGTGAAGAAGATGCCCGCCACCCGAGCCAACGCCTGCCCGGACCGCTCCAGCGCCTCGATCGTGTTCGCGAACGTCGGCGCCGCGGGATCACCGGCGATGAACTCGATCTCGCGCAGATGGGTCTGCATCGCCTCGGTGAAACCGGGGAGGAAGTCGTCGTCGGAGATGGCGGCGAAATCGGGGAGACCGTGGGGCAGGCGACTCGCGGCCAGAACAGGATTCGTCGCCATCGGCTACTTCCCCTTCGCCTTGTCGGCGGGGGCGTCGGCGGACAGCGCCGCCACGAACGCCTCCTGCGGGACGTCGACGCGGCCGATGGTCTTCATCCGCTTCTTGCCTTCCTTCTGCTTCTCCAGCAGCTTGCGCTTGCGGCTGATGTCACCGCCGTAGCACTTGGCGAGCACGTCCTTGCGGATCGCCCGGATGTTCTCGCGCGCGATGATCTTCGAGCCGACCGCGGCCTGCACGGGCACCTCGAACTGCTGCCGCGGGATGAGCTCCTTGAGCTTGGTGGTCATCTTGTTGCCGTAGGCGAACGCCGAGTCCTTGTGCACGATCGCGCTGAACGCGTCGACGGCCTCGCCCTGCAGCAGGATGTCCACCTTCACCAGCGCCGCCTCCTGCTCACCGGCCTCCTCGTAGTCGAGGCTGGCGTAGCCGCGGGTGCGAGACTTCAACGAGTCGAAGAAATCGAAGATGATCTCGGCCATCGGCATCGTGTACCGCAGCTCGACGCGGGTCTCCGACAGGTAGTCCATCCCGCCGAGTTCCCCGCGGCGGGACTGGCACAGCTCCATGATCGTCCCGACGAACTCGCTCGGCGCGATGACCGTCGTCTTCACGATCGGCTCGAAGATGGCCTGCGCCTTGCCGTCCGGCCAGTCCGACGGGTTCGTCACGATCTGCTCGCGGCCGTCCTCACCGACGAGTCGGTACACGACGTTCGGTGCCGTCGAGATGAGGTCGAGCCCGAACTCGCGTTGCAGACGCTCGCGGGTGATCTCCATGTGCAGCAGACCCAGGAAGCCACACCGGAACCCGAATCCGAGCGCGACCGAGGTCTCCGGCTCCCAGGTGAGCGCTGCGTCGTTGAGCTGCAGCTTCTCGAGGGCCTCCCGCAGATCCGGGTAGTCGGATCCGTCGACGGGGTACAACCCGGAGTAGACCATCGGGCGCGGCTCGCGGTAACCGGTGAGCGCCTCGGTCGCTCCGTTGCGTGCCGAGGTGACGGTGTCGCCGACCTTCGACTGCCGCACGTCCTTGACGCCGGTGATGAGGTAGCCCACCTCACCCACGCCCAGACCGACGCTGGGCTTCGGCTCCGGCGAGACGATGCCCACCTCGAGCAGCTCATGTGTCGTGCCGGTCGACATCATCTCGATCTTCTCGCGGGGTGTCAGCGTGCCGTCGACGACGCGGACGTAGGTCACCACACCGCGGTAGGTGTCGTAGACGGAGTCGAAGATCATCGCCCGTGCGGGCGCGTCGGCGTCGCCGACCGGCGCGGGGACCGTCCGGACGACCTCGTCGAGCAGTTCCCCCACCCCGACACCGGTCTTGCCCGAGACCCGCAGCACGTCCTCGGGCTCGCAGCCGACGATGTGCGCGATCTCCGCGGCGTAGCGGTCCGGGTCGGCCGCGGGCAGGTCGATCTTGTTGAGGACCGGGATGATGGCGAGGTCGTTCTCCATCGCCAGGTACAGGTTGGCCAGCGTCTGCGCCTCGATGCCCTGCGCCGCGTCGACCAGCAACACCGCACCCTCACACGCCTCCAGCGCACGCGACACCTCGTAGGTGAAGTCGACGTGTCCGGGGGTGTCGATGAGGTGCATGACGTAGTCGGTGGTCACACCGTCCTGCGTCACCTGCCACGGCAGACGCACGTTCTGGGCCTTGATGGTGATGCCGCGCTCGCGCTCGATGTCCATCCGGTCGAGGTACTGGGCCCGCATCGCGCGCTCCTCGACGACGCCGGTGAGCTGCAGCATCCGATCGGCCAGGGTGGACTTCCCGTGGTCGATGTGGGCGATGATGCAGAAGTTCCGGATCCGCGACGGATCGGTGAACGTCGTGTCGGCAAAGCTGGGAATCGAACTCACTCCTCGTCGGTGGTCTTTCACCTGCAAGTTTCGCACGGCCCGGTACCGTGCCCGGACATGACCGCAGCCACCACGACCGCCGTGACCGGCGACGGGGTCGACGGGATCCTGCACCTGCCCGCGGGGCCGGTGCTCGCCGCGCTGGTCCTGACCCATGGTGCCGGGTCGAACCGGGACGCGCCGCTGCTGCGTCTGCTGGCCGCCGCGCTGGCCGATCGGGGCGTGGCCACCGCGCGGATCGACCTCCCCTACCGGCAGCGGCGGCCGAAGGGCCCGCCCAGCCCGTCGACGTCGCCCGCCGATCGCGACGGCATCGTCGCGGCGTGTGCGCTGATCCGGACACGATTCGACGACGTGCCGCTGCTCGTGGGCGGGCAGTCGTACGGCGGGCGGCAGGCGTCGATGGTCGTCGCCGAAGACGCGTCGGTCGCCGACGGACTCCTGCTCACCTCGTATCCGCTGCACCCGCCGGGCAAGCCCGATCGCGCCCGCGTCGAGCACCTCCCCCGGATCACGTGCCCGACGGTCGTCGTCCACGGCAGCTCGGATCCGTTCGCGACGACGGCCGAGATCACCGAGGCGATCGCACTCGTCCCGGGACCGGTGCGGCTCGTCGAGGTCGAGAAGACCGGGCACGACCTGCGCCCCGATCGGTCCCCCGCCGTCGAGTGGGCCGTCACCGCCGTGCTCGAGCACCTCGTCGGCGACCACCACGTCGGCGGTCGCGACTAGATTCGGGCCCATGCCCGCATGGAAGACCGCGATCCGACTCGCGCAGCAGTACGGCCCCCGCGTCTACCGGGAGTTGCAGCGCTCCGGCGCCATCGACAAGGGCCGCGAGGCGCTGACCTCGCGGCTCGGCAGCGCAGGCGCGACGACCGCGACAGGTCGCCCGGTGACCGACACCTCCCGGCCGACGGCCGACGCGGCGCGGCACATCGAGTACGCCCCGAAGCTCGACGGTGCCGCCGACCCCGGCGAGATCGTGTGGACCTGGGTGACGTTCGAGGAGGACGCGAACCAGGGCAAGGACCGACCGGTGCTGGTGGTCGGCCGCGACCACGACCGGCTCCTCGGACTGATGCTGTCGAGTCAGGAGCACCGGGCCGACGACGCCAACTGGACGGCGATCGGCCGCGGCGCGTGGGACGGCGGACACAAGGACAGCTACATCCGACTCGACCGTGTCCTCGACGTTCCCGAGCAGGGCATCCGCCGCGAGGGTGCCATCCTCGACCGCGGCCGGTTCGACGCCGTCGCCGACCGTCTGCGCCGCGAGTACGGCTGGCGCTGAGCCGAACACCCCCGTCACCTCACGCCAGACGGGTGATCTCCACTGCGCGATCCCAGCGCGGAGATCACACCAACCGCCCCCGTCATCTCACGCCAGACGCGTGATCTCCACGACGACATCGAGGTCGGTTGCTCCGCCGCCGGTGTAGATGCCTTTCAGCGGGGGGACGTCGGAGTAGTCACGGCCGATGCCGACCGACACGTGCTGCTCGTTGATCGTCACGTCGTTGGTGGGGTCGTATCCCCACCACGCCCCGGTCCACGCCTCGATCCAGGCGTGGCTCTGGCCCTCCACCGTCTCGTCGATCACCGCATCACGACTGGGGTGGAGGTAGCCGGAGACGTAGCGCGCGGGAATCCGCAACGCGCGCAACATCAACAGGGTCAGGTGGGCGTAGTCCTGACAGACGCCCTTGCGCTCACCCCACGCGTCGACCGCCGTCGTGTGCACACCGGTGGTCCCGGGGACGTACTCCATCTCCGCGTGCACCCAGGAACACACGGCCTCCACCGTCTCCTCCAGGGTCAGCCCTTTCGCGAGGCGGCGGGCCTGGGCGGCGAGCTGCCGGTTGCGGGGGACGAAGTCGGTGGGCACGAGGTACTCGTCGAAACGGTCCACCACATAGGGGTTCTCGAGGTCATCCCATCCGAGATCGTCCGCACCCTCCGGTCGATCGCCGGGCTCGGTCTCGACGACCGACGACCCCGACACCTCGAGTTCCTCGTGCGGGGCGTGCAGGTCGAAGGCGGTGACCGCGGTACCCCAGTAGTCGGTGTAGCGATAGGACCGTGTCGCCGGGACCGTCTCGACCCGGTTGACGATGACGTTCTGGCGGGCGTCGCTCCGGGGCGTCAGACGTGCCTCGTTGTACGACGACGTGACCGGCGCGTTGTACGCGAACCCGGTGGAATGGACGACGCGCATCCGCCAGCTCACAGTTCACTCTCCTCGATGAAGTGGTCCTCGCCGGCCCGTGCCCGGACATCGGCCCAGGCCACATACGGCGTGACGTGGAAGTACTGCTGGGTCACCGCCTCGTTCACGTCGCGGCAGGTCTGCTGCAGGGTCAGCAGTCGGTTCTGCAGGTCGTCGAGGAGAACCCCGGGTTGCATGAACTCCAGACTGCTGCGCGCCCGGCCGAGCAGTCGCTGCGCCTCGGCCCGCGCACCGACGCGGCTGTTGGGACGGTTGTCCAGCTCCATCAGGCACTGCTCGGCGAGCGTGATGGCGTGGAACACCGACCGCGGGAACAACCGGTCGAGCAACATGAACTCGACGACGCGCGGTGCGTCGAGGGCGCCGCGGTAGGTCCGCAGGTAGGTGTCGTGGGCGCCTGCAGACCGCAGCACCGTCACCCAGGTCGGTGACCCGGACCGATCTCCCGCGCGGGACAACAGCATCCGGATGGTCATGTCGACGCGTTCGACCGACCGACCGAGCAGCAGGAACCGGTACCCGTCGTCGTGGCTGAGCGTCGCGTCGGCCAGACCGGCGAACATCGCGGCGCGGTTCTTCACGTAGGCGAGGAACTCGTAGGGACCGAGTTTGCGTGCCGCGCGTTCGGCGTCGGAGAGTCCGTTGTAGGTCGTGTTGAGACACTCCCACATCTCGCTCGACGTGACCTCCCGTGCACCCCGGGCGTTCTCACGTCCCGCGGCGATGCAGTTCACGATCGACCCGTTCGCGCCCTTGTCGTAGGCGACGCGTTCGGTGAGCGCCCAGACGTCGTACTGCGAGACGTCGGGCTCGTCCTCCATCCCGAGCACCTGCAGCACGAGACGGCAGGTGCGGTCCGGGTCGACGGTCGCGTCCTCGAGCAACTGGTGCACGGCGACGTCGAGGATGCGGGCGGTGTCGTCCGCACGTTCGACGTATCGACCGATCCAGTAGAGCGATTCGGCGTTGCGCGCGAGCATCATCGGTCGCCACCACCGAACTCGACCTGCTGCTGCTGTTGTTGTTGCTGCTGCTGGCTCGCGAGCATCTCGGGGCCCTGCTCGGTGGACTGCGTGGTGCGCGGCAGATCCGCCGACCGCACCAGCTCCTCCCCCGCCAACTCCTGCTCGGACGCCGACGTCCGCGACGCCAGCACCCAGGTGTCCTTCGATCCGCCGCCCTGCGAGGAGTTCACCACCAGCGACCCCTCGGGAAGCGCGACGCGCGTCAGGCCGCCGGGCAGCACCCACACCGACTCACCGTCGTTGACGGCGAAGGGACGGAGGTCCACGTGACGCGGCGCCAACGAGTCGCCGATCTTGGTGGGCACGGTCGACAGCTGGACGACCGGCTGGGCGATCCAGCCACGCGGGTCGGCACGGACCTTGCGCGCCAACGAGTCCAGCTCCGCGCCGGTCGCATCGGGGCCGAAGACGATCCCGTAACCGCCCGATCCCTCGACGGGTTTGACCACCAGTTCGTCGATCCGGTCGAGGACCTCCTCGCGCTCGTCCTCGAGCCAGCACCGCAGGGTGTCGACGTTGCCGAGGATCGGCTTCTCCCCCAGGTAGTACTCGATGATCTCCGGGACGTAGGTGTAGACGAGCTTGTCGTCGCCGACCCCGTTGCCGACAGCGCTGGAGATGACGACGTTGCCGGCGCGGGCGGCGTTGACCAGTCCGGCCACCCCGAGCATCGAGTCCGGGCGGAACTGCATCGGGTCGAGGTAGTCGTCGTCGATGCGGCGGTAGATGACGTCGACCCGCTGCTCACCTTCGGTGGTGCGCATGTAGACGACGTTGTCGCGGCAGAACAGGTCGCGTCCCTCGACCAGCTCGACACCCATCTGGCGGGCGAGCAACGAATGCTCGAAGTAGGCGGAGTTCGCCACACCGGGGGTGAGCACCACGACGTTCGGGTCGGCCTCGTTGAAGGCCGCGGACGCACGCAACGCCTTGAGGAGTTGGCTGGAGTAGTCGGCGACGGCTCGCACGCGGTGGCTGGAGAACAGGTCCGGGAAGACCCGCGCCATCGTCCGGCGGTTCTCCATCACATACGACACGCCCGACGGCGACCGCAGGTTGTCCTCGAGGACGCGGAAGTCGCCGTGTTCGTCGCGGATGAGATCGATTCCGGCGACGTGGATCCGGACACCGTTCGGCGGCTTTATCCCGACGGCCTGCCGGTGGAAGTGCTCGCACGAGGTGACCAGGCGTTTGGGCACCACACCGTCGCGCAGGATCTCCTGCTCGTCGTAGATGTCGTCGAGGAACATCTCCAACGCCTGGACGCGCTGGGTGATGCCCCGCTCGAGCTTCGACCACTCCGACGCCGAGATGACGCGCGGGACGACGTCGAGGGGGAACGGACGCTCCTTGCCCGACAGCGAGAAGGTGATGCCCTGGTCGATGAACGCCCGTCCGAGAGCATCCACCCGGGTCTCGAGGTCGGCACGATCGGTGGGCGCCAGCGCCTTGTGGATCCCGCGATACGGGGTGCGCACCTCGTCGTCGTGGTCGAACATCTCGTCGAAGGCGTTGGCGTACGGCCCTTTCGAATATCCTTCGAACAGGCCGGTCGTGCCCTGGGGGCGCGTTTTCGCCGACCGTCCCGGCGACGCCTTCTTCGCGGAGTTCTTGCGTTCGGCCGAGGTGCGACCCTTGCCGGCGCTCGTGGACTGGGATCGTTTGTCGACCGAACTGGCGGGGCTCATCGCCCCATGGTGCTACAGATACCTCGTCCCGGCATGAGGTTGCGGTCGCACGAACCGGTTCTCAGCCCCGGCGGGCGCGCATGCGAGCCGCCGCGAGGTGCCGATAGCCGCTGCGCAGAACGGACTTCACACGCCTGCCGACCGTGCGCTCCTCCGTGGGGAGCGGCATGCGCCGAAGGGTCTCGGCGAGGCTCGTCACGGCGCACTCGAGCACCTCGTCGGGTGTCGGGTCCTCGGAGTCGTCTCGGGTCGACGTCGGGTCCACCCGCAGTTCGTCGAGGTCGCCGACGACGTCGAACCCGGCGGATCGGACGTCGGCGATCATGTCCTGCGCCTGATGCGATGCCCACGACGCCTGTTCCCGGGTCAACACCTTCCCGGGTCCACGGGGGGTCTCGAACAACACACCGCCGATGAGGTGGCGTTTGACGGCACGTTCGTACCGGTCCCACGTGATCGCGTCGGGCTGCAGGTGCTCGTTGAGGCGCCGCACCAACTCCGTCTGCACCGGGGACAACGAGGCGTTCGACGGCGGCACCGGGCGGTCGAGGGCGACCGGGTCGACGCCGAGCAGACCGCAGAACCGGGCCCACAGCGACGACCCGTCGACGCCGGGCGGCGGCACCGTGACGAGGTGCACCCGGTCCGGTGGCAGGTCGCGACCCCAGGTGCGCAGGATCTCCACGTGGTCCTGGAACTCCCAGAACGGGTCCTGCTGCTCACGCGGCAGTTCACGGAGACCGGTGACGAACTCGTCGAGCGTCGTCCGATGCTGGTTCTTGACGTTCTCCTGCCACACCGACGGGATCTGTCGGGCGAGATCACGGACGGTCGCCACGACGTGGACCTCCGCCGGGGCGAGGTCGTCCATGACCCGGCGCACCACCGACTCGTCGGCGGTGGCCAGCAACTCGTGGGAGATCACCGACGTCCCCGGCCACCCACGCACCGCGTCGACCAGACGCGGCCAGGCGCCGGCCTGTGCCGGGTCGACCCAGTCGAGGTACCGACCGGGCTGCAGGTGCACGGCAGCGTGGAAGTGGTCGTCGATCGCGTCGCCGGGATAGAGCAGCCCCCCGGTACGCAGCGCCACGTCCCGATTGCGCCACAGTCGGTCCTGCAGGTAGGTGGTACCCGTCTTGGGCACACCCACATGGACGAACACGACAGGACCCGCCACGTCAGCGGACCATGGAGGACGGTCTGGACACGGGCGAAGAGGTCATCCCCCGACCATGCCAGATCCGTCCGGAACGGGGCATTCGGCGCGATGACCTGACAGGAGACTCCCAATTTTCCGCGACGTCGACGGGATTTGGGCGCAGACCTGCGCCGCTGGTAACCTGATCGGTCGGTGCCCACGCCGGAGCCCAGGCTCGTCGGCGGGGACGACCAGAGACTTCCGTGACGGATCCCGTTCGGCGGGACGTCCTCGACAGAACCGCGGCCGCCAGGCCGCGACACGATCACAGCGGCCGCCCGGCCGCGACGACGAGCATGAGGTGCTAGGCGCGTGGCAAACATCAAGTCGCAGATGAAGCGGATCCGTACCAACGAGATCGCCCGTCAGCGGAACCAGTCTGTGAAGTCGTCCCTGCGTACCGCGATCCGCAACTTCCGCGACGCGGTGTCGGCGGGCGAGAAGGACAAGGCGTCCGAACTGCTGGTCAGCACGAGCCGCGCGCTCGACAAGGCGGCCGGCAAGGGCGTCATCCACGCCAACCAGGCGGCCAACAAGAAGTCCGCGATGGCGATCGCGCTCAACAAGCTCTGAGGGATTCTCCGCCGACGGCGGACTCCTCGATCCGGCCCGGATCCGCGTCTCGCGGATCCGGGCCGGTGTCGTCGGTGCACCCCCGGGCTTCGCCGCGGTCAGCGGCCGCCGTGCACGGACGGCCGTAGGTCCGCGACCGCGGCGACCGCCCGCTGCAGGCTGTAGTCGGGGTCAGGAGCCTGACCCTTGACGTCGCCGTTGAGCGTCGCGACGATCCCCATCGCCGTGGCGACGGCCTCCGACGTCCACCCCTGCGCCTGACCGGCGACCTTGCGCACCCGCCAGGGCGGCATGCCCAGCTCTGCCGCCGACGAGTTCGCGTCCCGCCCACCGACCGACCGCACCCGGGCGATCGCGTGGACGGCTTCGGCGAGCGCGTCGGCGACGAGGACGTGCGCGACACCGTGATGTCCCGCCCACGCCAACGCCTCGAGCGCCTCTGCCTTCTTGCCGGTCACGGCGGCGTCGGCGATCTCGAACCCGGTGACCTCCGGGCGGCCCGAGTAGTAGACGTCGATCGCCGCAGCGTCGACCTTGCCACCGGTGTCGGCGACGAGCTGGCTGCACGCCGCGGCGAGTTCGCGCAGATCGGCACGGACGGTCTCGACGAGACGCGCCGCCACCTCACCCGAGACCTTCACCCCGTGCGACGAGAACTCCGCGGTCACGAACGCGATGCGGTCCCCCACGCGGGTGATGGGTGCGCAGTCGTGCACCTGCGCACCCGCCTTCCGGAGCGCCGCGGGCATGGTCTTGGTGCGGCCGCCGCCGGAGTGGGCGACCGCGAGCGTGATCCCGTCGGGCAGGTCCTGCGCCGCAGTGGTGATCGCCGCCGCCGGTTCCTTGCCCGCGTCCGCGGCGGACTCCACCACGACTATGCGCGCGTCGCCGAACAGCGACGGACTGAGCAGCTCGACGAGTTCGTGTTCACCGACGTCACCCGCACGGACACGGGTGACGGGCACATCGGTACCCGCGTCACGGATCGCCACGGCCCGGATGGCCCCGACCGCGCGCTCGGTCAGGAAGTCGTCGTCGCCGAGGACGAGGTGCAGGCGGTCGCTCACGGTGCCCATGCTGCCAGCGGGCCCCGACAGCGTCGTCGGCGGTGCGTCGTCGCGACCACACCACCACGACCGCCACCCCGCATGCGATCACCGTCGCGGTGACCACCGCGCCGATCGCACCGTCGGGTACGGAGATCGATGCACCGGGTACGTCGGCGAGACCGTCGGCCACCACCACCATCCACCAGAGTTCGGGGCCGGTGAGTCGCGCGAGGATCTGCGCGAGGACCGCGGCGAACCCCGTGCACACCGCGGCCGCCGTGCCCAGCACCGTGATCGGTGCGACCACCGGTGCGACGACGATGTTCGCCACCACACCGACAACGCTCACCGATCCCGCGAACAGCACGACGAGCGGTGTGGTCACCACCTGCGCTGTCGCCGCGATGGCGATCGGCTCGGCCACGAGACGAGGCACGTGACCATCCACCAACGCGTCCCGCACCCGCGGGGCTGCGACGACGAGTCCCGCGGTGGCCGCCACCGACAACGCGAACCCGGGATCGACGGCCATCGCCGGCCAGAGCCCGAGGACGGCGACCACGGCTGTGCACAACGCCGGGACCGGTTGGCCGTCGCGGCGGGCGGCCAGCGCGAGCATCCCCACCACGCCCATCACGGCGGCCCGCACCACGCTCGGTGACGGCCGGACGACGATCACGAACACCGCCACCACCGCGATCGCCAGGGCGACGGCCGCACCTCTCGGGACACCGCACATCCGGAGCACCACCAGCACGGTCCCGGCGACGATCGCGACGTTCGCCCCCGACACGGCAACGAGGTGACTCAACCCGCAGCGTCGGAAGTCGTCGACGAGGGCGTCGTCGAGGCCCCCGACGTCGCCGATCACCATGCCGGGCAACAGACCCGACTCGCGCGCGGGCAGCGCGATCCGACTCGTCGCCGACAACCGCGATCGCACCCCGGCGGCCCATCGTTGGTGGCCCGGCGGCGGCCGCGCGGCACGCGGCGGACCCGATGCGCGCAGTACCGCAGCCGTGAGGTCGCGACGTTGCGGCGGCGTCACGGTGACGACGGCGAGGACGTGCTGACCGGGCAGCAGCGCCTCCCACCCCGACGCCGGGGCGGTCACGGTGACGGGCACGCGACCACCGTGCTCACCCACCGGGACCGCACGCCCCGACACCCGCACCCGCTGCGGCCCGGGGCCGCGCACCATCCTCGGATCGTCGGTGATCACGAGATCCACGGTGGTCTTGTGCCCCATGAACACGGTTGCCATCGGGGCCGTCTGGACCGCGTGGGCGCGGACGGCGACCGCGACCGCGAAACCGACGGTGACACCGGACCCCGCGAGGACCGTCCACACCACCGCACGCGTCATCAGCCCCCGGACGGCGAGCGCGAGGACGACGACCACCACGAGGGCGACCGTCAGCGCCGTCGCCAGCGCGGCACCCCACCCACCGACGATCCCGACGACGGTCACCACCCAGCAGCCCGCGGCCGGGCCCACCAGCCGGAGATCGGCGGCCGGGCGCATCTCAGCCCACCGTGACCAGCTCGCGCAGCGTCGCGAGGCGGGCGGGTCCGATCCCGTCGACCTCGGCGAGCTGGTCCACCGACGTGAACCGGCCGTTGCGCTGACGCCACTCGAGGATCGCCGCCGCCGTCTTCGGCCCCACGCCGGGGAGCGTGTCGAGCGCCGCCTCGTCCGCGGAGTTCAGGTCGACGCGGCCACCTCCACCCGACGCCGCCGGCGGCGCCCCGGCAGACGACCGTGCCGGCCCGGTGGATCCGGATGTCGGGCCACCTGCCCCCGCACCGCTGACGACCGCGCTCCGCAGTGCCGGCCCACCTGCGGGATCGGCGTAACCGACGAGGACCTGGTCACCGTCGTGGAGTTGCTGGGCCATGTTGAGCCCCAGCAGGTCTGCGCCCGGACGTCCGCCTCCGGCCCGTGCGATGGCGTCGGCGATGCGGGCCGTCGGCGGCACACGGACCAGCCCCGGCGACCGGACGAGACCGACGACGCTGACGACCAGGTCCGCCGGTGGCGGTGGCGCGGTCGGTGATCCCGTCGCCGTCGCGGACCCGGACCGCGCTGACGCGGTCGTCGACGCGGGACTCACCGGCCCTGCGGCCGCCGGGAACGCGACCGAGGTCGGGACGTCGTCGGACGCGCCGGACACCACGGTCACGATCGTCACGACGCAGGCGAGCACACCGATCACGACCAGCGCGATCGCCGCCGGCGGGGCGGTCAGGACACGGTCGCGGCGCCGCGGGCGGCGGGTGAGGTCGTCGTCGAGCGGGGATCGGGCGGGGACGTCGTCGATCCAGCGGGGCAGCGCAGGGCCGCCGCCCGGTAGACCGACCTCGCCCGGCGCGTCCCAGGACCACGACGACTCCGCGGCGGCGAACCGGTCGGTCGCCACGTCGTCGTCCGGCACGGCGCCCGGGCGGTCGAGGAGGAGGTCGCTCGACGCACCGGGCGGCATCGCCGGGGGCGGGACCGCCGCGAGCCGGGCCAGCACATCGGGTCGCCCGTCACGGGTCGCGCGGAGGTACATGCGGCGACGGTAGGACCGGGTGGCGACCCACGCGGCGACGTCGAGGCCCCCACCCCGAGTTGCTGTGCACAGACAGCGATCTGGGGACGGCGCTGATGCGTCGCCGACTACTGCGCGGGCGCGTACCCCTCGATGGGGTCCAGCCCGGGGCACACCACGACCCCGACCGCACCGGTCCCGGTGTGTGCGGTCAGCACCGGCCCCAGGTCGGTGACGACCGCCGACGTCACCACGCGCAGCTTCTCGGTGAGTCGCTCCAGCACCTCGGCCGCGGTGTCGGCGGCGTCGGCGTGGACGATCCCGACCGTCGTCGGCTGTCGGTCGGCCGAGGTCACCGCAGTGGACACCATGGAGTGCAGCGCCTTGGAGAAGGTGCGTTGCCGCTCGGCGAGCACGAGGCTCCCGTCGACGATGCGCAACACCGGCTTGATCGACAGCGCGGTACCGAAAAGTCGTGTGGCGGCACCGATCCGGCCGCTCGCGCGGAGACGTCCGAGGTCGGCGACACAGACCAGCGTCTCGCTCGTCGACGCCGCGCGGATCGCCGCCTCGTACACTCGGTCCATGTCGCCGCCACCCCGCGCGACCTGCGCGGCGGCGACCGCGGCGAACCCGACCGCCAGCCCGACCGACCGCGTGTCGACGACGCGTACACGGCCGGGGAACGCCTCCGCCGCCAGACGCGCCGAACTCCAGGTCCCGCTCAGCTTGCGGCTCATCGACACAGCGACGACCCCGTCGCCGTCGCTGTCGGCGACGGCCGTCTCGAACACCGCGGTCAGATCCGCGGGGGTGGCGCCGGAGGTCGTCGTCCCGGGGCGGTCGTAGACGTCGGGACCGATCTCGTCGACGCCCTCGGCGAGATCCGCATCGCCGGTGAGGACGTGCAACGGGACCTGACGGATGTCGTAGTGGTCCCGGATCGGGGCGGGCAGCCGCGCCGAGGAGTCGGTCACCACGACGACGGTCACGGCGCCAGCCTAGGCGATCGCACGAGAGGTGCGACGACGCCCGCGACCTCGGCGGCGATGTCCCGGTGGCAGGCGAACCCCCAGTGGATGCCGTCGGGGTTCTGTTCCCCCTCGACGTCGAACCAGCGGGCGGTCGCCGGGTAGAAGTCGGCGGTCGGCACCCCGTGGTGTGCGGCCCACCGGCGCATCGCCGCGGTGTGCCCGGCGCGGGCGGTGTGCACCCGCCCGTAGTGGACGCTGTCGTGGGTCGAGGGAAGGCACAGCACGACGGGCAGGTCGGGGCGCACCGCGGCCACCGCCCCGCGGATCTTCTCCAGGTACTCCACCGTCACGCGGGCGGGCAGCGCGACGGGCCATCCCAGCGGGGAGAACGTGGGCTGTACCCATCCGTAGAGATCGCGGACGCGCTGGCGGAGCCAGGCCGGCCGGAGGTAGCGGATCTGCTCACGCAAGGCGGTCGGCAGCGGCGACGGCAGGGTGTCCATCCCGCCGATCGCGAGCACCAGCACCTGCGCGCGCGGGACGGCCGCCCAGATCCGTGGGTCCTGGGTCAGCGCCCACCACACGTCCCGGGTGGTCCACCCGATCCGTCCGAACAACTCGACCGACGCCCCGACCGCCTCGCCGACGAGGTTCGGCCAGATCCGAGCGTCGTCGGCGGGCAACCCCCCGGTCGGCCCGTAGTAGGCGAGCGAATCCGAGAGGATCAGCAGGTGACCGTCGGCCGGGCCACTCATTGCACGGCGGCGTCGGCGACGGCCGCGGAGGCGTTCCACACGTCCAACCGCCACACCGGCTCCGCGCCGTGACCGCTCAGCTGCACCCAGCTGGTGTTCGCCAGGCCGCCGAACACCGGCCACGACTGCACCGGGAGCCCCAGCAGGGAGGCGGTCATCGCCGCGATGACCCCACCGTGGGCCACCAACACGACGGGGTTGTCGGCGTCGGCGCCGCTCCCCCACTCGGGCAGACGGTCGATCAGCTCGGTCACGACCGGCGTGCTCCGCGCGGCGACGTCGACACGGCTCTCCCCGCCCGGTGGACGCCAGGCGGCGTCGTCGCGCCACGTCGACCGCGCACCGGGCATCTGGTCGTCGACCTCGGTGTGCGACATGCCCTGCCACTCGCCGAGATGGGTCTCCCGCAGTCGACGGTCGGTGGTGACCACCCCGCCACACGCATCGGCGAGTGCGACCGCGGTGTCGTAGGCGCGGCGCAGGTCCGAGGCGATGATCATCCGCGGCGACCGGTCGGCCAGTGACGCCGCAGCCGTCGCGGCCTGACGCACACCGAGTTCCGACAGGTCGGTGTCGAGCTGACCCTGCATCCGCCCGGTCGCGTTGTACTCGGTCTGCCCGTGCCGCAACAGGATCAGACGGCGGACGACCGGTGTCATCCTCTCCACCGCGCTGTCAGACGTGTCGGGACATCTCACGTCAGCGTCTCGGGGTCGACGACGGGACAGTCCTTCCAGAGCCGTTCCAGCGCATAGAACTCCCGCTCGTCGCTGTGCTGGATGTGCACGACGATCTCGGCGTAGTCGAGCAGCGTCCAGCGCCCCTCACGGGCGCCCTCACGGCGCAGCGGCTTGTGCCCGGCCTCGCGCAGTTTCTCCTCGACGGCGTCGACGATGGCACCGACCTGTCGTTCGTTGTTCGCCGAGGCGATGACGAACAGGTCGGTGATGACGAGTTGTTCGGAGACGTCGATGACGACGACGTCGTCGGCGAGCTTGTCCGACGCGGCGTCGGCGGCGATCTTGGCCATGGCCAACGCCTCGGGTGTCGCTGTCACGGTGTTCCTTTCGTCGTGAACGGCGGCGGGGTGCCGGTCGTCGGGTCCGGCTGCTGCAGATCATGCCGGTCTGGGTCCTCGTGCGCCGACGGCCCGGACACGCCACGGCGGCCCGGCCGGGTCCGGTAGAGACGGCGTTTGCTGATGTACTGCACGACCCCGTCGGGCACGAGATACCAGATGGGGCGGCCGTCACGGGCTCGGGTGCGGCAGTCGGTGGAGGAGATCGCCAGCGCCGGCACCTCGATGAGGTGCAGCGAGTCCGGCGGCAGGTTCTGCAGATGCGCGCCGAGATGCGCCGCACCCAGCTCGTACCCGGGCCGGCTGACACCGACGAACGCGGCCAGGGAGAACAGCTCCTCCCAGTCGTGCCAGGTGAGGATCGACGCCAGTGCGTCGGCGCCGGTGATGAAGAACTGGTCGGCGTCGGGGTGGAGTCGGCGCAGGTCCCGCAACGTGTCGACCGTGTAGGTGTTGCCCTCGCGCTCGATGTCGACGCGGCTGACGGAGAATCGCGGGTTCGCCGCGGTCGCGACGACCGTCATCAGGTACCGGTCCTCGGCGGGGCTGACCGGGCGGGCTGCCGGTTCACCGGGTCCGCCGTCCGCCCCGGCCTTCTGCCAGGGACGTCCGGTCGGGACGAAGATGACCTCGTCGAGGTCGAAGCGGTCGGCGACCTCGTTGGCCGCGACGAGGTGGCCGTTGTGGATGGGGTCGAAGGTCCCACCCATCACACCGATGCGACGGCGACGGTCGCCGACGGGAGGGGGCGGGGCGCCACCGGCGACGGGCATGCCTGCGGAGTCTACGGGTGCCTGCGGTGGGGTCGACACGCTCACACCGGCAACAGCCCGCCGATGACGTCGGCGAGTTGTCGGGCGTTACGGCACTCGTGCATCTCGATGATCCGCGCGTAGTCGGCCGCCACCGAGTCGCCGCTGTCCCACAGCTCGCGCGCCTCGGGGTTGAGCCAGTAGGCGTGTCGGGCGCGGTCGACGAGGGACCGCAGTGCCCCGAACCGCGGGTCGTGGTAGTTCGTGCGGCCGTCACCGAGGACGAGCAGCGCCCCGCGGTGGGTCAGCGAGTCGGCGTGATCGGCGACGAAGCCCTGGAGTGCGTGTCCGTAGTCGGAGTGGCCGTCGCGGGTGATCAGCCGTGCGCGCGAGAGCATCTCGTGGATCACCGAGCCGAGGTGGACATCGGTGTCGGCGCTGCGTGCGAAGTAGTCGGTGACCTCGTCGACGGTGTCGACGAAGGCGAACACCCGCACCGCCGAGAAGTGCTGACGCAGCGCGGCGACGAGTTGCAGCGTGAACTGGCTGAACCCGGACACCGATCCGGACACGTCGCAGAGGATGACCAGTTCGGGTCGACCCGGGCGCGGTCGCGCGTAGGTGAGTTCGATGGGCACCCCGCCGGTCGACATCGACGCACGCAGCGTCTTGCGGACGTCGACGACACCGCGGCGCGCTCGGCGGCGTCGTGTTTCGAGCTTCGCCGCCAACAGACGGGCGAGCGGATCGATGGTCTTGCGGAGTTCGAGGATCTCGGTGCGGCCGGCGGAGAGGAACGCGATGTCCTCGGGCAGGGTCGGGACCGCGTACTCGGCGACGCGGTCACGCCCGGAGCGCTCCACCATCCGACGGCGTGTCTCCTCCGAGACGAGCTCGCCCAGACGATCGACGCGGCCGGCCGCCGAACGCCGGTACCGCGCCTGCGTGCCGTCGTCGTCACCCGAGGCCGCGGCCATCGCGGCGGCGATGCGCGCGATGAGCGTCTGCGGGCGGATGGTCGACATGGCCTGGTAGGTCGAGAACGCCTCCCCGCGCGCCGACTCGTACCGGCCGATGCCGTCGACGATGGCCGCGACGAGATCGGCCAGACGACCGTCGTTCTCGGCCTCGCCGTCGGCGAGCGCATCGGCCACCATCTGCCGGATCTGCTCGACGTCGAGCGCCCCGTCGTCGCCGGTCGGGAGCTCCGTCGCGCCGCTGCGTGCGCCGGTGCCCGCGGGGAACCAGAGGTCGAAGGTCGCGTCGAATGCGGGGCGGTGCAGTTGCTCGTTCAGCAACGTGCATGCCAGTCCTTCGCGAAAGGCGTTGCGGTCCAACAGGTCCAACACACTGGTCGCCGCCGCAGCGTCGATGAGCGCAGACGGTCCCACCTCGATGCCCTTCTCGCGCAGGGCGTCGACGAATCCGGTGAGCTGATCGACGACGCCGTCGGGTCCCGGGTCCTGCTCGACCCGGTCGTCGGCGTCCCGGTCGGGGGCGCGGCCCGGCACCCTCATCGCCCGAGCTTCAGCTCCGTGGCGGCCGCGGCGAGATCGGGACGGTGTTTGAGGACCACCCCGAGTGTGCGTTCCAGCACGGCGTCGTCGAGACGTGCCCGTCGGGACTCGGCCACACCGAGCGCCAGCAACGTCTGTCCCCAGTCGATGGTCTCCGCCACCGACGGCTTCTTGCGGAGGTCCAGCGACCGCAGCACACCGATGATGCGGATCATCTCCCGCGCCACGGCATCCGGGAGCTCGGGGACCCGCGAGGCGAGGATCTCCCGCTCCCGCGTCGCGTCGGGGAAGTCGATGTAGAGGTAGAGGCAGCGCCGCTTGAGCGCCTCGGACAGTTCGCGGGTCGCGTTCGAGGTCAGCAGGACCACCGGGCGCCGGGTGGCGGCGACGGTCCCCATCTCCGGGATGGTGACGGCGAAGTCGCTGAGCACCTCCAGCAGCAACCCCTCGACGTCGACGTCGGCCTTGTCGACCTCGTCGATGAGCAGCACGGTCGGCTCGGTGCGCGCGATGGCCCGCAGCAGCGGACGCGGGAGCAGGAACTCCTCGGAGAAGATGTCTGTCTTCGTCTCCTCCCACCCGCGGCTGCCGGTGGACTGGATGTGCAGGATCTGCTTGGCGTGGTTCCACTCGTAGAGCGCCCGCGCCTCGTCGATGCCCTCGTAGCACTGCAGACGGATCAGTTCGGCACCCGCGGTCCCGGCGATCGCCCGCGCGAGTTCGGTCTTGCCGACGCCGGCCGGACCCTCGACGAGCAGCGGCTTGCCGAGACGGTCGGCGAGGAACACCGCGGTGGTGGTGGCGTCGTCGGCGAGGTACCCGGTCTCGGCGAGCCGGGAACGCACCTGCGCGGTGTCGGTGAAGAAGGGGTCGACGGCGGGACCGGTGGCGGCGGTCACGCGCGCACCTGACCCTCGCCCCACACGACCCACTTGGTCGACGTGAGCTCGGGCAGCCCCATCGGTCCGCGTGCGTGCAGCTTCTGCGTGGAGATGCCGATCTCCGCGCCGAACCCGAACTCCTCGCCGTCGGTGAAGGCGGTGGAGGCGTTGACCATCACCGCGGCGGCGTCGACGCGGTCGGTGAACTCGGTCGCGACGGCGATGTCCTCGGTCACGACGGCCTCGGTGTGCCCGGTGCCCCATCGCTCGATGTGGTCGATCGCGGCGTCGAGTCCGTCGACGACCTTCACCGCGATGTCGAGGCTGAGGTACTCGTCGCCCCAGTCGGTGTCGTCGGCGGGGACCATCCCCTCCTCGTCGCCGTGGACCACGACGCCGTGCGCCTGCAGCGCGGACAGCAGCCGCGGCATCGCGACCGGGGCGATCGCCGCGTCGACGAGCAGTGTCTCGGCCGTGTTGCACACGCTCGGGCGACGGGTCTTGGCGTTGACGACGATGCGCTCGGCGACGTCGAGGTCGGCGGCGGCACCCACGTACACGTGGCAGTTGCCGGTCCCGGTCTCGATCGTCGGGACGGTCGCGTCGCGCACCACGGACGCGATGAGACCGGCGCCCCCACGGGGGATCACGACGTCGACGAGTCCACGGGCGCGGATCAACGCGGTCACGCTCGATCGGTCGGCCGACGGCAGCAACGAGACGCAGTCCGGCGAGAGCCCGTGTGCGGCGAGGACGTCGCGGAGGATCCCGACGAGCGCCGCGTTGGAGTCGGCCGCCGACGACGACCCGCGCAGCAGGACGGCGTTGCCCGACTTGCAGGCGATGCCGAACGCGTCGACCGTGACGTTGGGGCGTGCCTCGTAGACCATCCCGATCACACCGAGCGGCACCCGGATCTGGCGCAGCCGTAGGCCGTTGGGCAGTGTCTTGCCGGCGACGACATCACCGATCGGGTCGGGCAGCACCGCGACCTGACGAAGCCCGTCGGCGATGCCGGCGACGCGGTCGGCGGTCAGGCGCAGTCGATCGAGGAGGCTGCCCGACGTCCCGGACGCCTCGGCGCGGGCGATGTCGCGACCGTTGGCGGCGAGGATGTCGTCGACGTGGTCTACCAGGGCGTCTGCCGCTGCGGTGAGGACCGCGTTCTTGGTCACGGTGGTCGCACGGGCGAGCTGCCGCGCAGCCGTCCGCGCGGCACGCGCCGCGTCCTCGACCGCGGCGGTCGTCGCGGGGTCGGGTCGCGTCGGGTCGGCGACGGCGCTGGTGGAGACGGTGGGAGCACTCACGGCACGAGCCTAACGCCCACCCCGTACGCCGCTGGGCGGCGACGGCGAGGCCACCGGTCAGCAGCGGTTCAGCGCGGCGCGCAGCACCGTCGCCGATCGAGCGTCGAGGGCGACCCGGTACGCGGCGGCCACGCGGATGAACTGCACCGCGTAACGGCACCGGAACGGTGCGTGCGCCGGCATCCACTCCCCCGGCGGCGAGTCGCCCTTGTCCTGGTTGGAGCGCCCGTCGACGGCGACGAGGTTCGCGGGGTCGTTGGCGAACGTCAGCCGCAGCCGCGGATCCCATTCCGACGCACCCATGTCCCAGGCGTAGGCCAGCGGCACGATGTGGTCGATCTGGATGGTCCCGCCGCGTTCGCGGCCGCGCCGGAAGTCCACCAGGTCACCGGTGTACGGACTGCGCACCTCACCCGAGGCGACCGCACGCGGACACGCGGTGGTCGCGACGTACGTCTTGTCCCGCAGGTCGCGGTCGAGGATGTCGTCACGCGTGTCACACCCGTTGCCGGCGAGCAGGGCGTCGGACCCGTCCGCCCACGCGGGCCCGAACGCGGTGCGGTCGTAGTCGTCGCGGTGCACCCGCGCAGGCGCGACGGTGAGCGTCCCCAGCGCCGAGTACGCCGGGGCCGGGTCGACGCGGGGTCCGGCAGACGGTCGGGACCCGACCGTCTGCACCGCGACCACCACGGCGAGTGCGACGCCGACCGTGAGCAGCAGCCACGTCCGCGGGGTCAGGCGTCGGCGACGCGACCGCGGGGCGTCAGGACTTGTCCAGGTACGAGATCCGCGACGGTCCCATGACGGCGTCGACGAGATCGGCGAGCGGGCGGTGGTCGGCGAGGGCGAGGTCGTCGCGGACGACCTCCGCCGCGAGTCCCCGGGCGTCGTCGATGACATCCGCGTCGTCGACGAGCGAGAGGAACCGCAGGGAGGAGGCCGATCCCGACTGCACCGCACCGAGCACATCCCCCTCCCGGCGCGTCATCAGGTCGATCCGCGCCAACTCGAACCCGTCATTGGACGCAGCGACAGCCCTCAACCGTTCCATCGAGGGCGATCCGTCTCCCGCACCGGTGCGCAGGAAGCAACGCCCGGGCAGACCGCCCCGGCCGACACGGCCACGCAACTGGTGCAGCTGGCTCACCCCGAACCGGTCGGCGTCGACGATCACCATCGTCGTGGCGTTGGCGACGTCCACGCCGACCTCGACGACGGTCGTCGAGACGAGGATGTCGATCTCGCCGCGGGTGAAGGCGTCCATCACCGCGGTCTTGTCGTCGGCAGGCAATCGGCCGTGCAGCAGTTCCACGCGGTGGCGTCCGAGCGGCCCGGCGGTCAACTCGGCGAACATGTCGACCGCCGACGTGGTCGGCCGGGGCGCCCGGTCACCACCGGAGCCCTCCTGGGCGCGTTTCGCCGACCGTGCACCCTCGGTCGTGCCGTCGTCGCCGATGCGGGAGCAGACGACGTAGACCTGGCGGCCCTCCCGCACCTCCTCGTCGACGACCTCCCAGAGGCGCTGTTCCCACTTCTCCCGCCCCGTCGGGACGACGTTGGAGGTGATCGGCTGCCGCCCGGCGGGCAGCTCGCGCAGTGTCGATGTCTCGAGGTCGCCGTAGACGGTCATGGCGACCGTGCGCGGGATGGGCGTCGCGGTCATGACCAGCATGTGCGGGACGACGTCGCCGCGACCGCGTGATCGCAGCGTGTCGCGCTGCTCGACACCGAAGCGGTGTTGTTCGTCGACGACGACGAGACCGAGGTCGAAGAACTCGACCTTCTCCTCGAGCACGGCGTGGGTGCCGATCACGATCCCGGCGGTCCCGGTGACGGTGGCCAACATGGCCTCCTTGCGCGCCTGGGTCCGCAGCGATCCGGTGAGCAGTGCCACGGCGGTCGCGTCGGGGTCGGCGCCCAGCTCGCCGGCGATCGCGAGATCCCCCAGCATCCGGGTGATGGTGCGGTGATGCTGGGCGGCGAGGACCTCGGTGGGGGCCAGCAGCACGCACTGGCGGCCGTTGTCGACCATCCGCAGCATGCACAGCAACGCCACGAGCGTCTTGCCCGACCCGACCTCACCCTGCAGCAGGCGACTCATCGGCTCCCCCGCGCCGAGGTCGGTGCGGATCTCCTCGAGCACGGTCTGCTGACCGGCGGTGAGCGTGAACGGGAGTCGCTCGGTGAACCGGTCCTCGAGCCCGCCCGGGACGTGTTCGCACGCAGGCCCCACACGACCCCGGTCGGCGTAACGCCGTTGTGCCAGTGCCAGTTGCATGGCGAGGGCCTCGTCGAACCGCAGTCGCGCGGACGCCCCGTCGATGTCCTCCTGGGACTCCGGGACATGGATGCCGCGGATCGCCTCGGCGGTGGTGACGAGGCCACGCTCGGCCCGCTGCGCGTCGTCGAGGGCGTCGTCCCCGGTCTCCACCGAGTCGAGGGTGAGCTGGATCGCCTTCCAGATCGTCCACGTCTGCAGTGCTTTCGTCGCGCGGTAGATCGGCAGGATCGGTCGGTCGAAGTCCGCCGGGTCGATCTCGATGCCGTCGGTGGACGACGTACCCGCCGAGTCTCCGTCGGCGCGGCCGGTCGCATCCGCGGCCATCGCCGCCAGCATCGGTGACCCGATCGCGTCGAGCCGGGGTGCGCCCGACTCGGGGAGGACCAGCCAGTCCGGATGGGTCAACTGGATCTGGTCGCGGAAGAAGCCGACGGTCCCGGCCACCATGAGGCGCACTCCCGGACGCAGGACCCGTTTGATCACACGGGGATTGAAGAAGGTGACGCCGTAGGTGCGCAGCCCGTCGTCGACGGTGACCGAGAGGAACGTCCCGTTGCGCTGACGCATCCGACGTTCGTCGGCGCGGGTGATGGTGCCGACGAGGGTGATCCAGTCGCCCTTCTCGGGCGCGGTGTCACCCCCGGCCTCACCGCGGCGGACGTAGCGCATCGGGGTGTACCGCAACAGCTCCCCGACGGTGTCGATGCCCAGTTCGTCGGACAGCTTCTGTGCCAGGGCCTCTCCCACCACGTCGGCCGGGGAGTCGGCGGGGCGCACGGTCATTCGACACCCACCTGCAGCACCTCACCGGGTTGTCCGGCCGTGTAGGCGACGAACTCGACACCCGGGTGTGCGGAGGAGACGTGGCGCTCGAGTGCGTCGACGACCCCGTCTGCGATGTCGGCACCGGCCAGGACCGTCACCAGTTCCCCACCGGTACCGAGCATCAGGTCGACGAGTGCCGTCGCCGCCGACACCTGATCGGGGCCGATGACGAGCACGTCGACACCGATGAGACCGAGCAGGTCGCCGGGTTCGCAGGTGCCGGCGAGGGTCAGGGCCGTCTCGGTGGCGGTGACCAGCGACCCCCTGCGGGTGGAGGCGGCCGCCTCTGCCATGGCGTAGGCGTCGGCGTCGGGTGACGCGGCGATGTCGTGCACGGCCAGCGCCGAGAGCGCCTGCACCATCGACAGCGTGGGCAGGAACACCACGGCCCGATGCGCGGAACGGGCAGACGCCGCGACGGTGACGAGGTCCTGCGCGGGCACCGCGCCGTTCGCCATCACCACGACGTGCGCCGCGTCGACGTCGACGATCGCCGCCGCGATGGCCTCGGCGTCGACGGCGGCGGCGCCCTCGCCCGCGCGCACCACGTGCGCGCCCTCGGACGCGAACAGCTCGGCGGCGCCCTCACCGGCGACCACCGTCACCACGGCGCGGCGCCGGGTCGGGAGGCGGTCGGAGGAATCGGTGGACGCCTTGTGGGCGTCCAGGACGAAGCAGCTGATCCGGATGTCGGAGACCTCACCGACGGCCAGTCCCGCCTCCACGGCGGCCCCGGCGTCACAGGTGTGCACGTGCACGGAGAACCGTTCGCCGGTGTCGGCGCTGCTGTCGCCGACGATCACGACCGCGTCGCCGAGGTCGTCGAGCGCTGTCCGCAGGGTCGGGATCCGATCGACGGCGGCGCCGGTGATGGCGTACATCACCTCGTAGTCCATCTCCGCGCTGACCTCGTCGCACCCGTCCTCGACGATGACGTGCGCCCGGGCGTCGCCCCCACCCGACAGCGCACCCTCGTAGCGGCGACGGGGCGCCGAGACCCCGGTCAGCACCTCGACCATGGCGTCGAGCAGGACCAGCAGTCCGCGACCACCCGCATCGACCACACCCGCGGCGGCCAGCTCCGGCAGCTGCTCGGTGGTCCGGTCGAGCGCGTCGGCGCAGGCGTCGGCGACCGACCGGGCGAGGTCGCCCGGAGACATCCCCGGGGCGTCGGCGGAGGCGGTCTGCCCCGTCTCGCGCAGGACGGTGAGCACAGTGCCCTCGCGGGGCTCGCTGACCGCCCGGGTCGCCGCGAGCCCGGCCAGCCCCAGACCGGCCGCCCACAACCGGTTGAACGACAGCGCGCCGTCGACGGTCTCGACACCGGCTGCGTCGGCGAGACCGACCAGCACCTGCGAGAGGATGATGCCGGAGTTGCCGCGGGCCTGGCCGACGGCGGCGTCGGCGGCGGCGCGCAGCACCTGCGCCGGCTCGGCGGACTCCTCGGTCGCGCCTGCGGCGTCCGACGCGGCGGTCATCGTGTGCAGCATGTTGCTGCCGGTGTCGGAGTCGGGGATCGGGAAGACGTTCAGATCGTTGATCTCGGCGCGCAGCGCGGTGAGGCGGCCGACGCAGACCTCGAACCAGTCACGGACGACACCGGCGTCCAGTCCCGCCTTCCGCGCCCCTCCACCGGGACCACCTGGCGGGCCGGTGCCGGCGGCATTTGGCCCGATCGCACTCATGCAGCTATCCTTGCAGGGTTGTCGTGCGGCGCGTCGAACACCTTCGACAGGCCCCGACCAGCACACTGTCCCCCATTCGAGGAGTTCGACGATGGCTGCCGTCTGTGACGTCTGCGCCAAGGGCCCCGGCTTCGGCAAGTCGGTCTCCCACTCGCACCGCCGTACCAACCGTCGGTGGGATCCCAACATCCAGACCGTGCGTGCCCAGGTCTCGCCGGGCAACCGCAAGCGCATGAACGTGTGCACCTCGTGCCTGAAGGCCGGCAAGGTCACCCGCGGCTGACGTCGTGACCGCGCAGGAAGCCGCCGCGACGTCGCTCGTCGACGGTGTCCTGCACGTCCGGGTGTCCGCGCCCAGCGCGGGCAACCCCCTCGATCCCGAGGCCCTTCGCGCCGCGACCGCCGTCCTGACCGATGTCGCCGACGGTCGCGTCGACGCCGGGTGTGTGCTGCTCCACGGCGGCGGGGCCAACTTCTGCGCGGGCGGTGACGTCCGGTCGTTCGCCGCGGCGGACGACCGACCCGCCTTCATCCGGTCCGTCGCCGAAGCCTTCCACGCGTTCCTGCGTGCGCTGCACGCCGCGGACCTGCCTGTGGTCGCCGCGGTTCGCGGCTGGGCCGCCGGTGCCGGCATGAGCATCGTCTGCCATGCCGACATCGCCGTCGGCGGACCCGCCACCGCGCTCCGACCCGCCTACCCGGGCATCGGCCTGTCACCCGACGGCGGGATGAGCTGGATGCTGCCGCGCATCATCGGACGCGGCCGGGCCCATCGCGCGATCCTCACCGACAGCGTCATCGACGGCCGGGACGCCCTCGCCTGGGGGCTCCTCGCGTCGCTCGCCGATTCCGACGACGACGTCCTGCCGGAGGCAGCGCGTGTCGCCGCCGGTCTCGCCGCGGGCCCGCGCCCCGCCCTGACGACGGCGCGCCGTCTCCTCGCCGCCGGCGCCGAGTCCACGCTCGACGCGCACCTCGACGCCGAGGCCGAGGCGATCTCGCGGCTCGCCGGAACCCCCACCGGTGTCGAAGGCGTCGACGCCTTCGTCGCCAAGCGCCGTCCCGACTGGACCGTGACCGACCGGCCCGCCACCGACTGAGCCGTCACCCGGCGATCCGGGTGCCGGGTCAGCTCACGTCAGTCGCCAGTCGACCGGATCGGCACCCAGCTCGGCGAGCGCGTCGTTCGCCCGGGAGAACGGTCGGGACCCGAAGAACCCGCGCGACGCCGACATCGGCGACGGGTGCGCGGAGGTGATGGTCGGCACGTCGGGCATCCACTCCCGCAACGATCCCGCGTCCTTGCCCCACAGGATCGCGACGAGGGGGGTGTCACGCGCCACCAGCGCCTTGATCGCGCACTCGGTGACCGCCTCCCACCCCTTGCCGCGGTGCGATGCCGGCGACCCCGGCGCGACCGTCAACACGCGGTTGAGCAGCAGCACACCTGCGTCGGCCCATGGCGACAGGTCCCCCGACTGCGGCCGCGGCAACCCGAGGTCCTCGGTGTACTCGGTGAAGATGTTCTGCAGCGAGCGCGGGACCGGCCGCACATCCGGGGCGACCGAGAAGCTCAGTCCCACCGCATGTCCCGGTGTCGGGTAGGGGTCCTGCCCGACGATGAGCACCCGGACGTCACTCATCGGCCGGGTGAATGCGCGCAGCACCATGTCCCCGGGCGGGAGGTAGCGGCGACCGGCAGCGACCTCGGATCGCAGGAACTGTCCCATCGCGGCGATGTCGTCCTCGACCGGCGCGAGGGCCGCGGCCCAGTCGGGGTCGATCAGTTCGTCGAGGGGGCGGGCGGTCGCCGTCATCCGTCGATCCGCCGCAGCGCCGTGCGGTAGTACTCGGCGTTCGCGGCGTACATCTCGACGTTCATCGCCACGTGCCCCTCGGCCACCTCGTGGCCCTCGCGGATCCGTGCGGGGACACCGAGCGCCATCGCACGTGCGGGGACGTCGAACCCGAAGGGCACCACCGCTCCCGCTCCGACAATCGCCCCGGCGCCGACTTTGGCACCGTTGAGCACCACCGACCCCGACGCGATGAGGCAGTCGTCACCGATCGTGGCGCCCTCGACGTGCGCGTTGTGCCCGACGACACAGCGCTCACCGATGACCGTCGGGTCGATGGGCGTGCAGTGCACGACCGTCCCGTCCTGGATGTTGGTCCGCGCGCCGATCGTGATGGTGCCGTAGTCCCCACGGAGGACGGCACCGGGCCACACCGACGCGCCGGGACCGAGGACCACGGCCCCGATCACGCACGCATCGGGGTGGACATAGGCGTCGTCGGCGATCTCCGGGACACGGTCGTCGAGGGCATAGATGGCCATGCAGGCGAATCTATCGGGCTGCGCACCGGGTGCCGCCGCACACCCACCGCCGCTACCCGTCGCCGAAGCTCGACCACCCGTGCACGGCGGGATCCCGACCGTCGACGCGGACGGGATCCGCGTCGCGGGCGTCGACGACGACACCGATCTCCGACCACCCGTCCGGGACCGTCGTGGCGAACGTCGCGAGGAGTTGGTGGTCCTCACCGCCGCCGAGGATCCAGCCGTCGGCGTCGACGCCGAGCACACCGGCCGCACGTACCAGCTCGGGATCGCGCGGGACGCGGGCCGACTCGACGTCGAACCCGACACCGGCGGCGTCTGCCATCGTCAGCAGCTCCTCGACGAGACCGTCGGACACGTCGGTCATCGAGGTCGCCCCGTGCCGCGCGGCGACCGCTCCCTGTGTCAGGTCGACTGTCGGGACCTTGTGCACGCCAACGAGTCCCGGGAAGTCCTCGACGCCCGCCACGAGGAGCGCCAGGCCGGCAGCCGACGACCCGACCGGTCCGCTGAGCGCGAGACGATCACCGACGCGTGCACCGTCGAGGCGGGTCGCGGCACGACCGGCCGTCGTGCCGAGCACCGTCACGGTCACCACGATCTCCCCTGTCGCGACCAGGTCCCCGCCCACCACCGGGACACCCCACTGCGCCGCCGCGGTCGTGATGCCCTCGTCGATGTCGAGCAACACCCCGACCGGCGTCGTGGACGGACACCCGATCGACACGACGACGCCCACACCGGCGGCACCCATCGCGGCGACGTCGGCCGCCGCCTGTACGGTCGCCCGCCGACCGACGTCGAACGGTGTCGTCCACTCCAGCCGGAAATGCCTGCCCTGCACCACGGTGTCGGTGCTGACGACGAGGTCGGGACGCACCGTGAGGGTGGCCGCGTCGTCACCGGGTCCGACCACCACCGGATCGGACGCGACGCCCGTCGGCCGGTGCTCCTGCGCGACCTGGCGGAGCCGGGCGAGCAGGGGGCGTTCGCCGATCTCGGCGACGGTCCGGTCGCGCCACGGCTGCTCGGCATGCACGTCGCGGACGCTCCTTTCGCCTCGCGTCGACGGACGCGGGTGGGTCGGGCCCGACCCGGGGTGGCCCCGACGTCGGCACGTCGGCGAGAATCGCGGACGAGTCTATGCATCCGCGTAGCAGCGACGAGAGGAGCGCCACCGGTGGCCGACGAGCGGCGGAGCCCGGCACTCATCGCCACCCTGGTGGCCGTCCCCGTCGTGGTGATCGTCGTGTTCATCGCGATCGCCGCGACGCGGACCCGCGGTGACGACTCGTCGCTGCCGCTGACCACCGCCTCGGCGACACCGTCGGCGGACTGCACCCGCCTGGTGGACGCGCTGCCCCAGACGTTCCCCGGATACGGCACGCGCACGGTCGAGGACGGACTCGTCCGATGGCCGGCGACGGGCTCCGATGCCGGCGATCCCGTCCAACTACGCTGCGGCGTCGCGCGTCCGACCGGCCTCGCCCCCACATCGGCGCTGCAGGTCGTCGACCCGGTGCAGTGGTTCAACTCCGATCAGGACCGCCGCGGCACGCTCTGGGTGGCCGTCGACCACCGGCCCTACGTCGCGCTGTGGTTGCCCGTGAACGTGGGCAACGGGCCGATCACCGACGTCTCGGCGGTCATCGACCGCGTGCTGCCGCGCGCCTCCCTCGACCTCGGGTAGCCCGCGACACTCACTCCGGCTTGGTGCTGCGACTGAGCAGGGCGACGATCGCGTCCCGCACCGGCAGACCCTCGTGGCACACGCGGTGGACCGCGTCGGTCAAGGGCACCTCGACGTCGTTCGCCGCCGCCAGGGCGCGCACCGACGAACACGACTTCACGCCCTCGGCCACCTGACCGTGCGTCGCCTCCTGCGCCTCGTCGAGCGAACGACCCTCCCCCAGTCGCGCACCGAACGATCGGTTGCGGGACAGCGGCGACGAACACGTCGCCACCAGGTCACCGACGCCGGCGAGTCCGGCGAACGTCTCGGGTCGGGCGCCGAGCGCGATCCCGAGACGGATCGTCTCGGCGAGGCCGCGGGTGATGATCGACGCGAGGGTGTTCTCCCCGAGCCCGGCGCCCGCGGCCATGCCGCACGCGAGGGCGATGACGTTCTTGATCGCACCGCCGATCTCACACCCGATGACGTCGGTGTTGGTGTACGGCCGGAAATACCGCGTCGTGCAGGCGTCCTGGATCGATCGCGCGATCGCCTCGTCGGTGCACGCGACCACGGTCGCCGCCGGTTGCCGCAGTGCGACCTCCCGCGCGAGGTTCGGACCGGAGAGCACCGCGACACGATCGTCGGGGACACCGGCGACGTCGGTGATCACCTGCGTCATGCGGAGCAGCGTGTCGCTCTCGATGCCCTTGGCCAGCGACAGCACCGGGGCTCCGGACGGCAGGGTGGCGCGCCACCGGCCGAGGTTGTCGCGCAACGACTGCGACGGCACGGCGCACACGACGAGGTCGACGCCGTCGAGCGCCTCGTCGACGTCGGACACGGCCCGGAGGCCTTCCGGCAGGGTGATCCCCGGGAGGTAGTCGGGGTTGACGTGGTCGGTGCTGATTGTCTGCGCCAGTTCCGGTCGTCGCGCCCACAGCGTGGTCTGTGTGCCGGCGTCGGTGAGCACCGCGGCCATCGCCGTACCCCACGACCCCGATCCCAGGACGGCGGCGCGCGTGACGGCGGGCCGCTGCGTCCCCGTCTCACCGGTGATGGACACTCGTCGCCTCCCAGGTCTCCCGCGCCCGACGGACGCTGCCCGACACCCTAGTGGGCGGCGGCCTCGGGACAGGCGCATCATGGGCTGATGCCCGTCCCGCCGGCCGACGCCTTCACGGTGGTGCTCGCCGTGAAGGGGCTCGCCGGTGCGAAATCGCGCCTGTCCTCCGTTCTCGACCCGCCCGACCGGCGACGGATCGTGTTGGCGATGCTCGCCGACACCCTGGACGCGGTCCACACCGCCGGCGCGCTCGACACGGTGGTCGTCACGCCTGACCCGACGGTCGCCGCGGCGGCGCAGGCCGTCGGCGCCCGCGCCGTCGCCGACCCCGCACCCGGCACACGTCCCGGCGCACCCGGCCCCCTCAACACGGCCCTCGCCCATGGTGTGGACACGGTGCGCATGGCCGCACCCGAGGCCGACGTGGTGGTCCTGCAGGCCGATCTCCCCTCCTTGCGGGCGGAATCGCTCCGTGCGGCCGTCGCTGCAGCACACGGACATCGCCGCGCCGTCGTCCCCGATCGGTCCGCCCAGGGGACCGCGGCCCTGGTGCTGGCGGACCCGACGGACCGGACCATCCTGTTCGGCGTCGACTCCGCTCGCGCGCACCGTGATTCGGGCGCCGTCGATCTCACTACGGGCGACGACAGATGGCCGGACCTGCGGACCGACGTGGACACCGTCGACGATCTCGGCGCCGCACTGCAGCTCGGCGTGGGTACACGCACCGACGCGGTGCTCCGGGAACTCGACACCGCCGCATGCCGACGGTGAACCGATCGCATCCCGCGATCACGGGCCTCGTCCCACGACGCGACACGGCGGCACCCGGATGCGTCATGATGGTGCCGTGAGTTCCACGGACAGCCAGCAGACCGAGACCGGTTCCGGCCCGGAGACGCCCGTCGAGACGGCGACGCTCCCGGCCGCACCCCCTGCCGCGACGCTCCTGCCCGACGAGACGGCGGACCTGCCGGACGACCGCTACCTCAACCGCGAGCTGAGTTGGCTCGACTTCAACTCGCGGGTGCTCGCGCTCGCCGAGGACACCTCGCTGCCCCTGCTGGATCGTGCGAAGTTCCTCGCCATCTTCGCCTCGAACCTCGACGAGTTCTTCATGGTGCGGGTGGCCGGCCTGAAGCGCCGTGACGAGACCGGCCTGTCGGTCCGCTCCGCCGACGGGTTGTCACCGCGCGAACAGTTGTCGATGATCGCCCGCCGCACCCAGACGATCGCCGAACGACACGCTCGCGTCTTCCTCGACTCGGTACGACCGGCGTTGGCCGACAACAACATCCACATCGTCACCTGGGACGGCCTCTCCGAGGACGAGCGTTCGCGGATGGCGGAGTACTTCCACGACGAGGTGTTCCCGGTACTGACGCCGCTCGCCGTCGACCCCGCCCACCCGTTCCCCTACATCTCCGGTTTGTCGCTGAACCTCGCGGTCACCGTCCGCGACGTCAACGAGGGCGGCGAACACTTCGCGCGGGTCAAGGTGCCCGACAACGTCAGCCGGTTCGTCGAGGTCGACAAACTCATGCCGCCGGTCGACGGACCGCCGCGCACCATCCTGCTGCCGATGGAGACCCTCATCGCAGCCAACCTCGACCATCTCTTCCCCGGCATGGAGATCGTCGAGCACCACGTCTTCCGCATCACCCGCAACGCGGACTTCGAGGTGGAGGAGGACCGCGACGAGGACCTGCTGCAGGCCCTCGAGCGCGAACTCGCCCGCCGTCGCTTCGGATCGCCGGTGCGGATCGAGGTCGCCGACGACATGAGCGAGCACATGCTCGAGCTGCTGTTGCGTGAACTCGACGTCGATCCCGCCGACGTCATCGAGGTGCCGGGCCTCCTGGACCTGTCGTGTCTGTTCCAGGTGTTCGGCCTCGACCGGCCGATGCTCAAGGACCGACCGTTCGTCCCCGCCACGCACCCCGCGTTCGGCGAACGCGAGACCCCCAAGTCCGTCTTCGCCACCCTGCGCGAGGGCGATGTGCTGGTCCACCACCCCTACGACTCGTTCTCCACGAGCGTCCAACGGTTCATCGAGCAGGCGGCCTCCGACCCGCAGGTGCTGGCCATCAAGCAGACCCTCTACCGCACGTCCGGTGACTCACCGATCGTCAACGCACTGATCGACGCGGCGGAGGCCGGCAAGCAGGTCGTCGCGCTGGTGGAGATCAAGGCCCGCTTCGACGAGCAGGCCAACATCAAGTGGGCCCGCCAGCTCGAGCAGGCCGGCGTGCACGTCGTCTACGGACTCGTCGGCCTCAAGACCCATTGCAAGACATGCCTGGTCGTGCGGCGCGAGGGATCGACGATCCGCCGCTACTGCCACATCGGGACGGGCAACTACAACCCGAAGACTGCCCGGCTCTACGAGGACGTCGGCCTGCTCACCGCGGCCCCCGACATCGGTGCCGACCTGACCGACCTGTTCAACACGCTGACCGGGTACTCGCGCAAGCGGGAGTACCGGAACCTGCTGGTCGCGCCGCTGGGTGTGCGCGCCGGGATCATCGCGCGCATCCACGCCGAGATCGAACGTCATGCCGCCGGCGACACCCGCGCACGGATCCAGTTGAAGGCCAACGCACTCGTCGACGAGCAGGTGATCGACGCGCTCTACCGTGCCTCCCAGGCCGGCGTCCCGGTCGAGGTGGTCGTCCGCGGGATCTGCGCACTGCGGCCCGGGATGCCCGGCGTGAGCGAGAACATCACGGTGCGGTCGATCCTCGGCCAGTTCCTGGAACACTCACGGATCCTGCACTTCGGGGCGCTGGACGAGTACTGGATCGGTTCGGCGGACATGATGCACCGCAACCTCGATCGGCGGATCGAGGTCATGGCCCAGGTCAAGGACCAGCGACTCACCCGAGAGCTGCGCGAGATCTTCGCATCCGCACTCGACCCGACGACACGGTGCTGGGTACTGGAGACCACCGGCAACTGGCGGGCGTCACCCGCCGCCGGCGAGGACGTGCGTGACCACCAACAGCAACTCATGCGCCGGCATCACAGCAGGGCCGACCAGAACGCCTCGTGATGTCAGCACAGAAGCGCACGGTGTGGGCCGCGGGCGGAGTGGTGTGGCGCCCCACCTCGTCCGGCGACGTCGAGGTCGCGCTCATCCACCGCCCCCGGTACGACGACTGGACGCTGCCGAAGGGAAAGCGTGAGTCCGGGGAGAACCTGGTCGCCACCGCGGTCCGCGAGATCGCCGAGGAGACCGGCTGTTCCACCCGCCTGGGGCGGAGGCTGGCGACCGTCGGCTACGACGTGCCAGCGGGCCGCAAGGTGGTCCACTACTGGTCCGCCCGGTGGTGCGCGGGCGAGTTCGCGGTCAACGACGAGGTCGACGAGATGCGGTGGCTCTCACCGGAGAAGGCGGCGTCCACGGCGAGTTTCGCCGCGGACCGGAAAGTCCTCGCCGAGTTCACCCGACTCCCCGCCGATCTGCACACGGTGCTCGTGGTCCGACACGCCAAGGCCGGTCGAGCATCCCGCTACCGCGGCGACGACCGCCTCCGGCCGCTGGAGAAGGTCGGTCTGCTGCAGGCGGAGAAGATCGTCGACCAGGCACTGGCCTTCGGGGCCCGGTATGTCCACTCCGCGGACCGGACGAGGTGTCTGCAGACCGTCGAACCCCTCGCGCTCCGGCTGCGCACCGGGATCACCGTCGAGCGCGCCCTGTCGGAAGAGGCCTACCGCGACGACCCCGACCCCGCGCTCACCCGCATCCGCGAGATCGCCGCACTCGACGACGTCCGCGTCGTGTGCAGTCAGGGAAAGGTGATCCCGGGCCTGATGCAGTCGTGGGTGTCCGCCGACGGGCTCACCCTCCCGCGGGCACGTAATCGCAAGGCCAGCATGTGGGTCGTGTCCCTTCTCGACGGCACCGTCGTCGCGGCCGATCATGTGGACAGCCCGCTCCGCTGACGGTCGCCGACCCGCTTCCCTGACCCCGCACAGACGACGACCCCCGGACGGTGGGAAGTCCCGTCCGGGGGTCGTCGTGTGATGTGTGCTCGCCGCGAGGGCGATCAGCGTGCGCGGGCCTTGCGGGCCGGAGCCTTCTTGGCCGCGGTCTTCTTCGCGGGCGCGGTCTTCTTCGCGACGGTCTTCTTGGCCGCCGTGGCCTTCTTGGCCGGTGCGCTCTTCTTCGCCGCGGTCGTCGTCTTCTTGGCCGCCGCGGTGGTCTTCTTCGCCGGCGTCGTCTTCTTCGCCGCAGTCGTGGTCTTCTTGGCCGCCGCGGTGGTCTTCTTCGCCGCCGTGGTGGTCTTCTTGGCCGCGGTCGACTTCGCCGCTGTGGCCGTCTTCTTCGCGGCCGCGGTGGTCTTCTTCGCCGCCGTGGCGGTCTTCTTCGCGGCCGCCTTGGTCGGGGTCGCCGAGCTGCTGCCGCGCTTCACGGCCGGGCCGGTGGCGCTGAGCTTCTGCTTGCCGGCCACCACGGCCTTGAACTGAGCGCCCGGGCGGAACGCCGGGACCGAGGTCGGACGCACCTTGACGGTCTCACCGGTCCGCGGGTTGCGGGCGACGCGAGCGGCGCGCTTGCGCTTCTCGAAGACACCGAACCCGGTGATCGTCACGCTCTCACCCTTGTTCACCGCGCGAACGATCGTGTCCACCACGTGCTCGACGGCATCGGTCGCCGTCCGACGATCGGTGTCCAACTTCTTCGTCAGCTCTTCGATGAGCTCTGCCTTGTTCATGGATCAACCTCCGCAAGCTGGTGGCCCACGTTGAGCCAGCTACAGCACACCGTAAACGTCGAGATGGCAAAGTTCCATGAACCGCGCACGAAAATGTGTGCGTGGCGCGAGATTTGTGCGGCCCCGAGCCTAGAATGCGGGCCTCACACGGGTTGTCGGGCCGGGTCCTACAGAGTTGCCGGCTTCCAGTGCGGGCGAGTCTGCTCGAACTCGGAAATCGCCTCTACCTGCCGCAACGTGAGCCCGATGTCGTCGAGACCCTCCATCAGACGCCACCGCGTGTAGTCGTCAATCGCAAAGCGCACCACCAGGTCACCGACGGTCACCGTCCGATCCTCAAGACTGACCGTGATTTCCGTCCCCGGGGTCTCCTCGAGCCGCTTCCAGATCAGCTCGACGTCGGACTGCTCCACCTGCGCGGCCACGAGACCCGCCTTGCCGGCGTTGCCGCGGAAGATGTCACCGAAGCGGGCGGAGATCACCACGCGGAACCCGAAGTCCGACAGCGCCCACACCGCGTGCTCCCGGGAGGAGCCGGTGCCGAAGTCCGGACCGGCCACCAGGACCGAGCCCCGGGACCACGGCTCGTTGTTGAGGATGAAGTCGGGATCCGAGCGCCAGGCCGCGAACAACCCGTCCTCGAACCCCGTCCGTGTGACGCGCTTGAGATACACCGCGGGGATGATCTGGTCGGTGTCGACGTTGCTGCGGCGCAAGGGGACGCCGATCCCGGTGTGGGTGATGACGGGTTCCATTCCGGTGCCTTTCGGTGCTGTGGGGGCGGTAGGGGTCAGTCGGCGAGATCGGCGGGGGCCGCGAGACGTCCGCGCACCGCGGTCGCGGCGGCCACCGCCGGTGACACCAGGTGCGTACGACCGCCCTTGCCCTGCCGTCCCTCGAAGTTGCGGTTCGACGTCGACGCGCAGCGCTCGCCCGGCGCCAACTGATCGGGGTTCATACCCAGGCACATCGAGCACCCCGCCTGGCGCCACTCCGCGCCGGCGGAACGGAACACGGCGTCGAGCCCTTCGTCCTCGGCCTGCTTCTTGACGCGCATCGACCCCGGTACCACCAACATCCGGACACCGTCGGCGACCCGCCGCCCCTCGAGGACCCCGGCAGCGGCCCGCAGGTCCTCGATCCGCCCGTTGGTGCACGACCCCAGGAACACCGCGTCCACCGCGACGTCGCGCAGCGGGGTGCCCGGGGCCAGATCCATGTACGCCAACGCCTTCTCGGCCGCCTGCGCCTGCGTCTCGTCGACGATCTCCGCGGGGTCCGGGACGGTGTCCCCCAGCGGGGCCCCCTGACCCGGGTTGGTTCCCCAGGTGACGAACGGCGTCAACGCCGCCGCGTCGATGTGCACCTCGGTGTCGAACCGCGCACCGGGATCGGTCCGGAGTGAATCCCAGTGCGCCACCGCGGCGTCCCAGTCCGCACCCGAGGGGGCGTGCGGACGGCCGGCCAGGTAGTCGTAGGTCGTCTGGTCCGGGGCGATCATCCCCGCGCGGGCTCCGGCCTCGATGGACATGTTGCAGATGGTCATCCGCGCCTCCATCGACAGCTTCTCGATCGCACTGCCGCGGTATTCCAGCACGTGGCCCTGTCCGCCACCGGTGCCGATCTTCGCGATGATCGCGAGGATCAGGTCCTTGCTCGTCACGCCGTCCGGCAGTTCACCGTCGACGGTGATGGCCATGGTCTTGAACGGCCGCAACGACAATGTCTGCGTGGCGAGGACGTGCTCGACCTCCGACGTGCCGATCCCCATGGCGATCGCACCGAACGCACCGTGGGTGGAGGTGTGGCTGTCGCCGCACACGATCGTCATCCCCGGCTGGGTGAGTCCGAGCTGCGGACCGATGATGTGCACGATCCCCTGCTCTGCGTCCCCCATGGGGTGCAGCCGGATCCCGAACTCCTCGCAGTTGCGTCGCAGCGTCTCCACCTGCGTCCGCGAGACGGGGTCGGCGATGGGCTTGTCGATGTCGACGGTCGGGACGTTGTGGTCCTCGGTCGCGATCGTCAGGTCGGGGCGACGCACAGGCCTGCCGGCCAGTCGCAGACCCTCGAACGCCTGGGGACTCGTCACCTCGTGGACGAGATGGAGGTCGATGTAGATGAGGTCGGGGTCGCGTTGTCCGCTCGCATCCGCCTCGCCGGCACGCACGACGTGCTCGTCCCAGACCTTCTCGGCCAGCGTCCGCGGCGCAGTCGTCTCAGCAGTGCTCATGTCCACACTCCACATCCGGATGTGCTCGATCGTCTCGGCATTTCACTATTCGGGAGGCTAGTATCGGCCTATGGGACATCCTAGCGCACCGCCGAGCGCCGCCGAGACCGCTCCCGAGATGGTGGTGAGCGGCGTCGGCGTCCTCGACAAGTCGGTCGCCGTCCTACGGGCCATCGCCGATCGGCCGCGGAACCTCGGTGAGCTGTGTGCGTACACGGGCCTCCCCCGCGCGACCGCCCACCGTCTCGCGATGGGTCTCGAGACCCACCGGCTCCTCATCCGCGACGCCTCCGGGCGCTGGTGCCCCGGACCGGCGCTCGCCGAACTCGCCGCCGGCGCCGGGGACGCCGTCCGCGACGCCGCCCTGATGGTGCTCCCGCGCCTGCGGGAGATCACCGGCGAATCCGTACAGCTGTATCGGCGCGAAGGGGCGCAACGTGTCTGCGTCGCCGCGATGGAGCCGCCCACCGGGTTGCGTGACACCGTGCCGGTCGGTGCGCGCCTGCCCATGACGGCCGGGTCCGGCGCGAAAGTGCTTCTCGCATGGTCGGATCCGGCCACCCAGCGGACCCTGTTGCCGGACAGCACGCTCACCGACAGATCGCTGGTCGACATCCGCCGCCGCGGCTGGGCCCAGAGCGCCGGCGAACGCGAACCCGGCGTCGCGAGCGTCTCGGCACCGGTCCGCGACGCCGGCGGCGACGTCGTCGCCGCGATCTCGGTGTCCGGCCCCATCGACCGGATGGGCCGTCGGCCCGGCGCACGATGGGCGGCCGACCTGGTGGCCGCCGCCGACGCGATCCACGCCCGGCTCGTCCACGGGTGACCGGGGCGTAGTTTCAGCGACGAAGCGACCCGAGGAGGCACCCGAGTGGGAACCAAGCAGCGCGCACAGATCGTGATGGACGGCACCGAGATCGAGGAGTTCCTGCGACGCAGCCGAACCGCCACGCTCGCCACCCGCGGGCCCGGCGGCGCGGTCCATCTCGTCGCGATGTGGTACGCCCTGCTCGACGGTGAGATCTGGTTCGAGACCAAGGCGAAGTCGCAGAAGGCGGTGAACATCCGCCGCGACCCCGCGGTGTCGGTGATGGTGGAGGACGGTGTCACCTACGACCGCCTGCGCGGCGTCGCCGTCGAGGGGACGGCGGAGATCGTCGACGACCCCGACTCCCTGCTCCGGGTGGGCATCAGCGTGTGGGAACGCTACAACGGCGAGTACACCGACGAGGTCCGCCCGTTCGTCGACCAGATGATGCACAAGCGGGTCGCCGTTCGGGTCGTCCCCGACCGCGTTCGCAGTTGGGATCACGCCAAGCTGGGCCTGCCGGAGATGCCGATCGCGGGGAGCACCGCGGCGTTCCTGTGATCGACCGACAACCCGTGCATGTGGTGCGAACGTCGTACTGCACGCACGCCCGGCCCTGGGTACCGTCTCGAAGCATCACTGATCCGAGGGGGTTCACGACCGTGGCACACATCGACGAGGTCGCCGGGGCGCGCGAGGCACGCGCGGGCGACACACATGCCGAGACCATCCACTATGGGTTCGACGGAGCCGAGTACGCGATCGACCTCGACGGTGACGAGGCCGCACGCTTCCGGGCCGAGATCGAGCCCTACCTGCTGGCGTCGCGGCCGGTACGGTCCCGACGCGCCGGCTGAGACCAGCCCACCAGACGACTCGAGCCCCCCGACGTGGTCGGGGGGCTCGTGCGTTGTAGCCCCGACGGGATTCGAACCCGCGCTACCGCCTTGAGAGGGCGGCGTCCTAGGCCGCTAGACGACGGGGCCAGGAACTTCGTGTCACTTCGCCGTGGCCGGGTGAGCCCGGTGCGGCGACGCCAGATTACTGGTGCGGGAACGGAAACCGAAATCGGTGCTCCGCGCCTGCGCGACGCTGGGGTACCAGGACTCGAACCTAGAATGGCGGTACCAGAAACCGCTGTGTTGCCAATTACACCATACCCCAATGGATGCTTCCCCCGGCCGACGAGCGACCGGGAAAAGCGCCGTGAAGCAGGATAGCAAGGGCCTACACCCAGACCACAAATCGCCTGCTCAGGCCGGGTTCTGACAGTGATCGCGGCGGGCTGCGACGAGGCGGGTGATCGCGCTCTGTCGACCCAGCAGCTCGAGCGACTCGAAGAGCGGCGGGCTGATGTGCGAACCGGTCACCGCGACACGGATCGGACCGAACGCCTTGCGTGGCTTCAGGTCGAGGCCGTCCACGACGGCCTCCTTCAACGCCGCCTCGATCGAGTCGGTCGTCCAGTCGGTGACCGACTCCAGCGCGCTGGTCGCGGCGTCGAGGACCGGGCCGGCGTCCGGCCCGAGGTTCTTGCGCGCAGCGGTCTCGTCGATCGTGAGGTCGGCGTCGGCGGTGTAGAGGAACGCGATGAGCCCCCAGGCGTCACCGAGCACCTGGATGCGCGTCTGCACCAGGTCGGCGACGGTGGCGAACGCGGTCTCGTCGACCGTCGCGGGCAGGAGGCCCGCGGTGTCGAGGTGGGCACGCAACCGCCGGGCGAAGTCGGCCGGCTCCAGACGCCGGATGTGCTCGGCGTTGATCGCCTCGGCCTTCTTCTCGTCGAATCGGGCGGGGTTGGCGTTGACCGTCCGGATGTCGAACGCGGCGATCATCTCGTCGAGGCTGAACACGTCATGGTCGTCGGCGATGCCCCAGCCCAGCAGCGCCAGGTAGTTCAGGAGCCCCTCGGGGATGAAACCGCGGTCGCGATGATGGAACAGACTCGACTGCGGGTCGCGCTTGGACAGCTTCTTGTTGCCCTCGCCCATCACGAACGGCAGATGCCCGAACTGCGGGACCGCGTCGGCACGACCGATCCGGATGAGCGCCTCGTACAGCGCGATCTGACGCGGCGTCGACGACAGCAGGTCCTCGCCCCGCAGCACGTGGGTGATCTTCATCGCCGCGTCGTCGACCGGGTTCACGAGGGTGTAGAGCGGACGCCCGTCGCCGCGGGTCACCGCGAAATCCGGGACGGTGCCGGCGCGCGCGGTCTGCGGACCCCGCACGAGGTCGTCGAAGGTGATGTCCCGATCGGGCATGCGCAGTCGGACCACCGAGGTGCGTCCCTCCGACCGGAACCGCTCGCGATCGGCCTCGGTGAGGTCGCGGTCGAAGTTGTCGTAGCCGAGTTTCGGGTCCCGACCGGCCGCCCGGTGCCGTGCCTCGACCTCCTCGGCGGTGGAGAACGCCTCGTACGCCTCGCCGGCGGCGAGCAGTTCGGCGACGACCTCGCGGTGCAGACCCGCACGCTCCGACTGCCGGTACGGCGCGTAGGGCCCGCCGACCTCGGGGCCCTCGTCCCAGTCCAGACCCATCCAGCGCAGCGCGTCGAGCAGGGCGTCGTAGGACTCCTGGGAGTCGCGCGCGGCGTCGGTGTCCTCGATACGGAAGACGAAGTCACCGCCCGTGTGTCGCGCGTGGGCGTAGTTGAACAGCGCCGTCCGGACGAGTCCGACATGCGGGGTGCCGGTCGGAGAGGGACAGAAGCGGACGCGGACGCGGGACGGTGCGGACATGCCCGTCAGGCTATCGCCCGTCCCAGGAAGTCGATGAGGAGCCGGTTCACCTCGTCCGGCTGCTCGAGGTATCCGTAGTGGCCTGCTCGTTCCACCTCGCGGTACTCCGCGGTCGGGATCGCCTCGGCGACCTCGCGCGCGAGGTGCGGGGGAAGTGTCCGGTCGTCGGCGAATCCGATCACCAGCGTGGGCCGCGTGATCGAGCGATACGCCGCCAACCGGTCGGCCTCGTTGTCGTGCAGCTGTAGCTGCGCGCGGACCCCGGGGGTGCGCGCCTCGCCGGAGAACTCGATGATGTCGAGCCAATCTCGCGCCGAGGCGTCGTCGACGAGGGTGTGCGGCGACAGGTTGAGGTGTGCGGTGATCGCGGCGCGGTACGCGTCGGGCAGGACGATGCCCTTGTCGATGATCTCGCGCTCACCCCGCGAGATCGCCTCCTGCATCGGGCCGTTGCGGCCGTACGTCGCGATCAGCGCCGCGCACCGGACGACGTCCGGGCGGGTCAGGGTCAACTCCTGCGTGATCCGCGCGCCCAGTGAGGTGCCCACCACCGCAGCGGGTCCCGCGTCGAGGTGCTCGATCAGGGCGGCGGTGTCGGCGGCCATGTCCGCGATGCCGAAGCCCTCCGGGCACTCGCTGGAGGGCGCGATGCCCCGGTTGTCGAATGTGACCACGCGGTAGCCGGCGCGCACGAGCGCGGGCTGCTGGTGGGCCTTCCACACACGACCCGGGCTGCCGGTGCCCATCACCATCACGACGAGCGGGCCCTGTCCGGCGTCCTCGTAGGAGATCGAGATCCCGTTGACGGACGCGGTTCTCGGCGGGGTCGGCGGCATCTCAGCTCCGGTCGACGACGGGGTTGGTCAGCGTGCCGACGCCCTCGACGACCACCGAGACCTCCTGCCCCGCCGTCATCGGTCCGACGCCCTCGGGCGTCCCCGTCAGCAGGACGTCGCCCGGGAGCAGGGTCATGATCGACGAGATCCACTCCACGATCGCCCCGATGTCGTGGATCATCAGCGAGGTCCGGCTGCGTTGGACGACGGCGCCGTCGAGTTCGGTGCGGATCTCGAGGTCCGACGGGTCGATCTCGGTCTCGATCCACGGCCCGAGCGGGCAGAACGAGTCGAAGCCCTTGCCGCGCGTCCACTGACCGTCGGCCTGCTGCAGGTCGCGCGCCGTCACGTCGTTGGCGACGGTGTAGCCGAGGACGGCCGACCGTGCCTGTGCCGCGGAGACGTCCTTGCAGGGCCGGCCGATGACCGCCGCGAGCTCCCCCTCGTAGTCGACCCGGGTCGAACTCGGCGGCCGCACGATCGGCACCCGGGGCCCGATGATGGAGGTGTTCGGCTTGATGAAGATCACTGGGTCCGCCGGAGCCTCACCACCCATCTCCGCCGCGTGCGCCGCGTAGTTCTTCCCGATGCAGACCACCTTGCTCGCCAGGATCGGCGCGAGCAGGCGGACGTCGGACAGCGGCCACGACCGACCGGTGAAGGTGGGTGTGCCGAAGGGATGCTCAGCGATCTCCCGTGCGCGGGCGTCGTCTCCGTCGCCCTCGATCGCCACGAAGGCGACGCCGTCCGGACTCGCGATTCGACCTAGTCGCATGGTTCCGACCCTATCCCACCGTGCGGGAAGCGGGCTCGCGGGTACACCACCGTCGGTATTACCATTCGGGACACTACTCCCAATTTGTGGGACGCGAGAGGGGTGGCGATGACGACGACGGAGCAGACGGTCCCGGTGGCGGTCGGGGCGGTCCGTCGCTGGGCGATGCTGGCGGCGTCGGTCCTCGCGGCGATGGCGACCACGTGCGCCGTCTCGGGTGCCGGCTTCCTCATCCCCACGCTGCACACCGACGAAGGGCTCTCGATCGCCGCCGCGTCGACGCTCGCGAGCGCGCCGACCGTCGGTCTGATGGTCTCGATCATCCCGTGGGGCGCCGCCCTCGACCGGTTCGGCGAACGCAGGATCCTGGTGTTGTCCCTGGTGCTCACCGTCGTCGCCACGGCCGCTGCGCTCGCGGCGGCGGCGGCAGACCTCGGCTACGTCGCACTGGGGGCGACACTCGTGGCAGGCGGTGTGGTGTCGGCCGCGACGAACGGCGCGAGTGGGCGCATCGTGGTCGGGTGGTTCCCACCGCGGTCGCGCGGCACGGCGATGGGCGTCCGCCAGACCGCACAGCCGCTCGGGATCGGGTTGTGCGCCATGACGATCCCCGTCCTCAGCGCGGGCCACGGGATCACCGCGGGGCTCGTCGTGCCGCTGGTGGCCGCCGTCGTCGCGCTGGTGGCGGTGGCGGTGTGTGTCGTCGACCCGCCCCGGACGGCGACGACACCCGGCTCCGTCGCCGAGGGCGAGAACCCCTACCGCACATCCCGATTCCTTCCCCGCGTCCACGCCGTCAGCGTGTTGCTGGTCATCCCGCAGTCCACGTTGTGGACGTTCTCCACGGCATGGCTCATCGTCGGTCACCACTGGTCCCCCGCGTCGGCGGGGGTCGTCGTGACCGGCGCCCAGTTCCTCGGCGCGGCAGGCAGGATCGCGGCGGGCCGGTGGTCGGACGTCTGGGGGTCACGGATGCGGCCGATCCGGGTGATCGCCGTCGCCGCGGTGATCATGTCTGCCGCACTCGCGCTCACCGACTGGCTGGGGAGCCCGGTGGCCGTCGTTCTCATGGTGGTCGCCACCGTCGTCACGGTGGCCGACAACGGCCTCGCGTTCACCGGCATCGCCGAATACGCGGGACCACGGTGGAGCGGACGCGCACTCGCGGTGCAGAACACCGGTCAGTTCCTCGCCACCGCGGCGACCACGCCGGCGCTCGGTGCCGTCATCGGCGCGTTCGGGTTCCCGGCCGCCTTCCTGGCGATGGCGGTCGCGCCGGTGATCGCGCTGCCGCTGGTGCCCTCCGACCCGGACGGCTCCGTCGCCGCCCGATCAGACGGTCGCGGCGATGACGATGTGCCCGCCACCGGCGTCACCGGCGGGCGGGACCCCGAGCAGCCGTGAGCGGATGTCGGGTCGGGAGAGGTCGTCGACGGTGACGAAACCTGCAGCGGCGAGCATCTCGCTCATCTGCGCCGGTGCCACAGGGGCGGACAGCGGTTCACCGACCGCCGTCGTGCGTTCCTGCAGCGACGACGACCGCCGCCGCTCGGCCGGGTCCGCGGTCGCCGCCAGCGGCGCACGGTAATCCGCGACGACCTCGCACGGCATCGTCCCGAGCGCACCCAGCGTGGCCGCGACGGCGTCTCGACTGAGGTACGGCACGACCCCGAGCCACATGACCACCACCCGGCGGGTCGGGTCCAGCCCCTCGGCCTGCAATGCGTCGAGCAGGTCATCGCGCTCGAAGTCGACGGGGACACAGCGCACGTGGGGTCCCGCCGGGATCCCGGCGTCGCGCAGGCGTTCGCGCTTCCATGCACCGGTGGCGGGGTGATCGACCTCGAAGACCGTCACCTCGCCGGTGTCCAGACGGTATGCGAAGGTGTCGAGCCCAGCCCCCAGCACGATCACCTGGTCGCAACCGTCGGCGACAGCGGCGCGGGCCCGGTCCTCGGCGCAGCGATGGCGTGCGGCGATGAAGACCCGCAGCCCGCGGTCGGGATCGTCCCCGACCGCCGCCAGAGCCGCCGTCCGCTCGATGCCGAGGATCGGCCACGCCAGCGGGTCGCGGAACACCGATCCGCCCTCGAGATCCTGGTGCAGCGCCCGATGCCGCGCCGCACCGAATGCGGTCGCGCTCGGCTCACCGTCTCGCACACCGACCACGCCCCTTCTCGCACGTCGCCCACACCGTCGCCGGCCCCTCGGGTCGGCGGACGTCGGCTACAACCGTGAACGGATGCGGGCGCCGGTCTCGGAGGTGCTCACCGGGCCGGAGCGCTCGGCGAGATCGGCGGCGACCGCCGCCTCCACCCGCTGCGCGGCATCGGTCTCACCGATGTGGCGGAGGAGCAACGCCACCGACAGGATCGCCGCGGTGGGGTCGGCCTTGCCCTGTCCGGCGATGTCCGGCGCGGATCCGTGGACCGGCTCGAACATCGAGGGGTTGGCCCCCGTGGCGTCGATGTTGCCCGATGCCGCCAGCCCGATACCGCCGCTGACCGCGGCCGCGATGTCGGTGATGATGTCGCCGAACAGGTTGTCGGTGACGATCACGTCGAACCGTCCGGGGTCGGTGACCATGTGGATGGTCGCGGCATCGACGTGACAGTAATCCGTTGTCACGTCGGGGTATTCGCGAGCCACCTCGTCGACGGTGCGCTGCCACAGCGAGCCCGCGTAGGCGAGGACGTTCGTCTTGTGCACCAGCGTCAGCTTCTTGCGTCGCACCTGTGCGCGGTCGAAGGCGTACCGCACCACGCGTTCCACCCCGAACCGGGTGTTGAGGCTGACCTCGGTGGCCACCTCATGCGGGGTCCTGGTGCGGATGGCCCCGCCGTTGCCCGTGTACGGCCCCTCGGTGCCCTCACGGACCACGACGAAGTCGATCGACGGGTCACCGGCCAGCGGCACCGGGACGTTCGGGAACCGGACGCTCGGACGAAGGTTCACGTGATGATCGAGCGCGAAGCGCATCGTGAGCAGCAGGCCACGCTCCAGCACGCCCGACGGCACCGACGGGTCACCGATCGCGCCCAGCAGGATCGCGTCGTGCTCGCGGATGGAGGCGAGGTCGGCGTCGGTGAGGAGTTCGCCCGTGCGGTGGTAGCGACGCGCGCCGAGGTCGTAGTCGGTGGTCTCGACCCCGTCGACGACGGCGTCGAGGACCTGCACCGCCTCCCCGATCACCTCCGGTCCGATGCCGTCCCCGGCGATGACCGCGAGCCTCACGTCAGGTCCACCTGACGGATGAGGGTCGCCGACACCGCCTCGGCGATGGCGTCGACGACGGCGGCGGGGATCTCCCGGTCCACGCGCAGCAGCACGGTCGCACCGCCACCCTCCGCGTCCTGCGACAGGCCTGCGGCCGCGATGTCGATGCCCGCGTTGCCGAGCAGCGTGCCGATCTTGCCCAGGGTGCCCGGCTTGTCGCCGTAGCTGACGACGAGGTTGCGGCCCTCGGCGCGCAGGTCGAAGTTGCGACCGTTGATGGTCACGACCTTCTCCACCTCGGCCGGTCCGCTGAGGGTGCCCGCGACGTTGACCGTCGACCCGTCGCCGAACACGGCCTTCACGTCGACGAGGCTGCGATGGTTCGGGCTCTCGGTGGCGGTCACGACCTCGCTGGTCACGCCACGCTCCTGGGCGACCGTCGGCGCGTTGACGAACGTCACCGGGTCCTCCAGGACGGCCGAGAACAGACCGCGCAGCGCCGACAGTCCGAGGACGTCGACGTTGCGTACGGCCAGTTCGCCGCGGGCCTCGACGGTGATCGACGTGGGGATCTGCCCGGAAACGGCCCCGACGAGCACGCCCAGCTTGCGGACGAGCTCCAGCCAGCCGCCGACCTCCTCGTCGACCGGGCCGCCGGTGATGTTGACCGCGTCGGGGACGAAGTGTCCGGCCAGCGCGAGGCGGACGCTCTTGGCGACGTCGGTGCCGGCGCGGTCCTGCGCCTCCGACGTCGACGCACCCAGGTGCGGGGTCACGACGACCTCCGGCAGCTCGAACAGCGGGCTGTCGGTGCAGGGCTCGGTCGCGAACACGTCCAGACCGGCGCCCCGGACCTGACCCGACTTGATGGCGTCGGCGAGTGCGGCCTCGTCGATCAGCCCGCCGCGGGCGGCGTTGACGACGATGACCCCCTTCTTCGTCCGGGCGAGCTGCTCGGCGCCGATCATCCCGAGCGTCTCGGGGGTCTTCGGAAGGTGCACGGTGAACAGGTCGGCGCGCTCGAGGAGTTCGTCGAGGGTCACCAGCTCGATGCCGAGCTGTGCGGCGCGTGCCGGCGAGACGTACGGGTCGTAGGCGATGATCTGCGTCTCGAACGCCGCGAGACGGGCCGCCACCAGTTGGCCGATCCGGCCGAGACCCACCACGCCGATCGTCTTGCCGAAGATCTCGACGCCGTTGAAGCTCGACCGCTTCCACTCGTGGTTGCGCAGCGTCGCGTCGGCCGCCGGGATCTGGCGGGCCGCGGAGAGCATCAGCGAGATGGCGTGCTCGGCGGCGGTGTGGATGTTCGACGTCGGGGCGTTGACCACCATGACGCCGCGCTCGGTCGCCGCGGGGACGTCGACGTTGTCCAGGCCGACACCGGCGCGCGCGACGATCTTGAGCTTCGGCGCCGCGGCGAGGACCTCGGCGTCCACGGTCGTCGCAGATCGGACGAGGATCGCGTCGGCGTCGGCGACCGCGGCGAGGAGCGCCGGGCGGTCGGGCCCGTCCACCCACCGCACCTCGACGTCGTCGCCGAGCGCCTCGACGGTCGACGGTGCGAGTTTGTCGGCGATCAGGACGACTGGTCGACCGGAAGTGCTCACGCGGGGTTCTCCTGTGGATGTCGGTGCTGTCGGGGCCCGGGACGGACCTCCCGGCTCAGCTTAGAGGTGACGGATTCGACGCCGACACGCGAGCATCCGGCAGCGACTGGGTACCGGACCGGTCACGAAGTGGCGGTGTGACGCCGGTTACGGATACATTGCCCCTGAATCCGTGTACGACGGATCCTTCGTGCTGGGCCGGGGAATGAGGAAGTGGAGCACCCATGGTGAAGAAAATGGCAGTCCTGCTCGCCGTCGTGGCGGCTGCGCTGCTGTCGATCGTGGGTACCGGGGCCGCGTCCGCGGCGCCGAACATCCCGCTGGGTGGTGGCTCCGGGATCATCATCCTGAAGAGCGGCGACAGCGGTGACGCCTGCACCCTGACGACCATCGGCAACGACGGTGCGGGGCGGCTCGTGGGCCTGACCGCAGGCCATTGCGGTGCCGTCGGCCAGACGGTCTACTCCGAGCGGTTCGGCAACCGCGGTCCCGCCGGCCGCATCATCGTCTCCAACAACGACCTCGACTTCGACGTCATCCAGTTCGACCGCGCGAAGGTCATCCCGCTGCGCACCGTCGGCAACGTGACCATCCGGTCCATCCAGACCACCCCGCCGCAGTTCCCGTCGATCCTGTGCAAGACGGGCCGCACCACCGGGTCGACGTGCGGTGTGACGTTCTTCTCCGACAACGTCTCCCACTTCAGCGCGGTCTGCGTCGCCGAGGGTGACTCCGGCAGCCCCGTGGTCATCGGCGATCGCCTCATCGGCATGGTCAACGCCTACTACTTCACGGCGTGCATCGGTCCCGAGACCGGCTCGAACATCGGCCCGATCCTCGCGGCCATGAGCCGTGCCGGGGTGAACAACTTCCGCCCCATCTGATCTGTCGCTCGACGAGAGCCCCGCCGGGATCCGGCGGGGCTCTCGTCGTCTGGGGGCGGACCACCACACGTCGAACCGTTCCCCGCTGCGCGAAACCCAGCACCGACACGGGGATTCGCCCGCCGTTTCTTCCTCTCGCCACCCCACGTCGGACTCGCCCGCCGAATTACCCGGGCGAACCCGACGCGGGCGGGCGAAACCCCGCCGTTCGCACCCTCGCCCACCGTTCGCACGCCCCCGGTGCATTCGCACGGCCCCCGTGCCGCGCGAACAGGCCGACGACGCGCGAATCGTCCCCGACCGAGCGAAACCCCCCGGACTGGGGGATTCGCCCGCGATCTCGGACTCCCGCCACCCCACATCGGACTCGTCCGCCCAATTGCCCGGGCGAACCCGACGCGGGCGGGCGAAACCCCGCCGCTCGCACCCTCGCCCACCGTTCGCACGCCTCCGGTGCATTCGCACGGCCCCCGCGACATGCGAACAGGCCGACGACGTGCGAATCCGTCCCCGACCGAGCGAACCCCGCCACTCGACGACACGAACAGTCAGGCCGACGACGGCGAGAGCCCCCACCGGTGAACGGTGGGGGCTCTCGTGGGTAGAGCAGAGTCCCTGTGGGTCAGGCGGTCTCGGTGATGGGCCGGTCGACCCAGCTCATCAGGTCGCGCAGCTTCTTGCCGGTCACCTCGATGGGGTGCTCGGCGTTCTTGGCGCGCAGCGACTCGAGCTCGGTGTTGCCGCCCTCGACGTTGGCGACCAGGCGCTTGACGAACGTGCCGTCCTGGATGTCCTTGAGGATCCCGCGCATCCGGTCCTTGGTGCCGTCGTCGATGACCCGCGGCCCCGACAGGTACCCACCGAACTCGGCGGTGTCGGAGACCGAGTAGTTCATCCGCGCGATGCCGCCCTCGTACATGAGGTCGACGATGAGCTTCAGCTCGTGCAGCACCTCGAAGTACGCCATCTCGGGCGCGTAGCCGGCCTCGACCATGACCTCGAACCCGGTCTTGACCAGTTCCTCGGTGCCACCGCAGAGCACGGCCTGCTCACCGAACAGATCGGTCTCGGTCTCCTCCTTGAAGGTGGTCTTGATGACGCCGGCGCGGGCGCCACCGATGGCGGCGGCGTAGCTCAGTGCGAGCGCCTCGCCCTCACCCTTGGGGTCCTGCTCGACCGCGATCAGGCAGGGCACGCCCTTGCCGTCGACGAACTGACGGCGGACGAGGTGCCCGGGCCCCTTGGGGGCGACCATGCCGACGGTGATCTGCGCGTCGGGCTTGATCAGACCGAAGTGGATGTTCAGTCCGTGGCCGAAGAACAGCGCGTTGCCGTCGGTGAGGTTCGGGGCGATCTCGTCGGCGAAGATCTGCGCCTGCGACGTGTCCGGCGCCAGCAGCATCACCACGTCGGCCCACTTCGCGGCCTCCGCCGCCGACATGACCTTCAGGCCCTGCTCGGACGCCTTGTCCCGCGATGCACTTCCCTCACGCAGACCCACGGCGACGTCGACGCCGGAGTCGCGCAGGCTCAACGAGTGTGCGTGCCCCTGGCTGCCGTAACCGATCACAGCGACCTTGCGGCCCTGGATGATCGACAGATCGGCGTCGTCGTCGTAGAACATCTCGACTGCCACTGATACTTCCCTTCGGTTCTTCGAAACGATGTGCGTCTCAGCGGGTGGCCGAGATGCTCTTGGGTCCACGCCCGAGCGCGACCGCGCCGGACTGTGCGATCTCGCGGATGCCGTACGGATCGAGCATCCGCAGCAGAGCCTCGAGCTTGTCCGACGTCCCGGTCGCCTCGATGGTGACCGACTCGGTGGACACGTCGATGACCTTCGCGCGGAACAGGTCCACGATCCCGGTCACCTCGGAGCGCGACGACGCGTCGGCGCGCACCTTGATCATCATCAGCTCCCGCGACACCGAGGACTCGGGGTCCTGCTCGACGATCTTGATGACGTTGATCAGCTTGTTGAGCTGCTTGGTCACCTGCTCGAGCGGGAAGTCCTGCACGGAGACGAGGATCGTCATCCGCGAGACACCCTTGATCTCGGTGGGACCGACGGCTAGGGACTCGATGTTGAAACCTCGACGGGAGAACAGCGACGACACGCGCGCCAGGACGCCCGGACGATCCTCGACCAAGACGCTGAGGGTGTGGGTGGTCATCGGTCGCCTTCCGGTTCGGTCTTGCCGTCGGCGCCGGGGATCATCGCCGCGTGGATGTCGACGGGGTCCGAGGCGGCCTCGTCGTCGTCGAACAGCGGGCGGATCCCCTTGGCCGCCATGATCTCGTCGTTGCCCGTGCCCGCGGCGACCATCGGCCACACCTGGGCGTCGGCGCCGACGATGAAGTCGATGACGACGGGGCGGTCGTTGATCGCGCGGGCCTGCGCGATGATGTCGTCGACGTCGGCCTCGTTCTCGCAACGGAACGCCGCACACCCCAACGCCTCCGCCAACTTCACGAAGTCGGGGATGCGCCGCGAGTGCGTCGCGAGGTCGGTGCTGGAGTACCGCTCGTCGTAGAACAGCGTCTGCCACTGACGGACCATGCCGAGGTTGCCGTTGTTGATCAGGGCCACCTTGATCGGGATGCCCTCGATCGCGCAGGTCGCCAACTCCTGGTTGGTCATCTGGAAGCAGCCGTCACCGTCGATGGCCCAGACCTCGGTGTCCGGCGCGGCCATCTTGGCCCCCATCGCCGCCGGCACGGCGTACCCCATGGTCCCGAGACCACCGGAGTTGAGCCAGGTGCGCGGCTTCTCGTAGGAGATGAACTGTGCGGCCCACATCTGGTGCTGTCCGACACCGGCGCAGTAGACGGCGTCGGGCCCGGCGGCCTTGCCGACCGAGGAGATGACGAACTCCGGTGACATCGAACCGTCGGACGGCCGGTTGTAGCTCAGCGGGTAGGTGCGACGGATCCCGTCGAGGTAGGACCACCACTCGGTGAGATCGGCGGTGCGGTTGCTCGTCGCCTGCTCGTCGCGGATCGCCTCGATGAGTTCGGTGATGACCGCGCGGCAGTCGCCGACGATCGGCACGTCGGCGTGCCGGTTCTTGCCGATCTCGGCGGGGTCGATGTCGGCGTGGATCACCTTGGCGTCCGGGGCGAACGACGACAGCTGACCGGTGACGCGGTCGTCGAAACGGGCGCCGAGGGTGATGAGCAGATCGCTGCGCTGCAGGGCGGCGACCGCCGCGACGGTGCCGTGCATGCCGGGCATGCCCAGGTGCTGGGTGTGGCTGTCCGGGAACGCTCCTCGCGCCATCAGCGTGGTGACGACGGGGATCCCGGTGAGCTCGGCGAGCGCGAGCAGTTCCTCCGAGGCCTCGGCCTTGATGACACCGCCACCGACGTAGAGGACGGGCTGCTCGGCCGCGGCGATGAGCCGTGCCGCCTCGCGGACCTGCTTCCCGTGCGGCTTGGTGACCGGCCGATAGCCCGGGAGGTCGATCTGCGGCGGCCACGAGAACGTCGTCTGGGCCTGCAGGATGTCCTTCGGGATGTCGACGAGGACGACCCCGGGACGGCCGCTCTCGGCGATGTGGAAGGCCTCGGCCATCACCTGCGCGATCTCGGCACCCGAGGTCACCAGGAAGTTGTGCTTCGTGATCGGCATGGTGATGCCGGTGATGTCGGCCTCCTGGAAGGCGTCCGTGCCGATGAGGGCCCGGCCGACCTGCCCGGTGATCGCGACGACGGGGACCGAGTCCATCTGGGCGTCGGCCAGAGGGGTGATGAGGTTCGTCGCACCCGGACCGGAGGTGGCCATGCAGACACCTGCGCGACCGGTGATCTGCGCGTATCCGGTGGCGGCGTGGCCGGCTCCCTGCTCATGCCGGACCAGGACGTGCCGGACCTTCTGCGAGTCGAGCAGCGGGTCGTACACGGGCAGGACGGCGCCGCCGGGAAGCCCGAACACGACGTCGACACCGAGCTCCTCGAGGCTGCGGACCACGGCCTGCGCTCCGCTGACGCGCTCGGGCGCCACCGTCGCGGCGCCGATCGTGCGGGGGCGGGCCGACGGGGAGGGCTTCGCCGACGGCCGGTCGGCGGATGAGTCCGCAGGCCGAGTTGCTGGTGCGCTCACTGCACTTTCCTCTGCTGGTCAAGGAGTCGAGAACGAGGTGTCGGGCAACAAAAAACCCCCGACAGCCGGTGGCTGTTCGAGGGTGGCGCGTCTGCTTCGTGAGGTCTCGTCGAAACCCGGTCAGGCGATGACGCGCCGGCCGAGTACGAGAATGTCACGAAGGATCACGAGAGCAAAGGTAGGTCTGCGCCCGCGCGCGAGTCAACTTGCTGGTCATGCTGTCCCAGATGATGGGACGATACCCCCCGGATGCCACAATCGAGACGTGTCCGCTCCCGAACCCGAGACAGACCCCGGCACCGTCGAGACGCCTCCGGCGCAGGTCACGAACGGACCGGTGGTGTTCCGCATCGCGGGCACCGCCTACTTCGGCCCACTGATGATGATGGTGACCGCGCTGATCCTCGCCGGGACATCGCTGGTGTATCTCGGCTGGACCCTGGTGGTGCCGTTCGTCGCCGCCTGGTGGATGCGCCACATCCGGACGGTGGCCACCGCCGACGGTGTCCGCGCCGTCGGCACGCTGCGGACCCGCGAGTTCGCGTGGGCCGATCTCACCGGTCTGTCCTTCCCCCGGTGGGGCTCCGTCCGCGCCGAACTGGCCGACTCCAGCCGGGTCCGGTTGCCTGCCGTCTCGTTCCGCGATCTGCCGCGACTGTCCGCGGTCAGCGGAGGACGCATCCCCGACCCCTACGCCGCGCGGGCGGAGACGGTGGCCGAGGCCGAGGACTCCGCCGACGACCCCGCCGCCGAGGAGCCCCGGGGCGACTGAGCTCCCTCGTCTCGCCCTCGGTCGCGCCGTGACCGGTGACGACGCCCCGCGCGGGCGGCGTACGCTGGCCCCGGCCTCGGGCCGTCGTCTCACGTCGCGATCGGCCCTCGTACCCACCATCCGATCGAGGTAGACCATGCCGCCGTTGAGATCCCGCACCACCACTCACGGACGCAACGCCTCCGGCGCCCGCTCGCTGTGGCGCGCCACGGGCATGACCGACGACGACTTCGGGAAGCCGATCGTGGCGATCGCGAACTCGTACACGCAGTTCGTGCCGGGCCACGTGCACCTCAAGGACGTCGGTGAGATCGTCGCCGACGCCGTCCGCGCCGCCGGCGGCGTCCCCCGCGAGTTCCACACGATCGCCGTCGACGACGGCATCGCGATGGGCCACGACGGCATGCTCTACTCGCTGCCGAGCCGCGAGATCATCAGCGACAGCGTCGAATACATGGTGAACGCCCACACCGCCGACGCCCTGGTGTGCATCTCGAACTGCGACAAGATCACCCCCGGGATGCTCAATGCCGCGATGCGCCTGAACATCCCGACCGTCTTCGTCTCGGGCGGTCCGATGGAGGCCGGCAAGTCGGTCGCCGTCGGCGGTGTGGTGCACCCGTCGTCGGACCTCATCACGACGATCTCCGCGTCCGCGAACGACGCGGTCGACGACGACGCCCTGTCCGAGGTCGAGCGGTCCGCGTGCCCGACCTGCGGATCGTGCTCGGGCATGTTCACCGCGAACTCGATGAACTGCCTCACCGAGGCCCTGGGACTGGCACTGCCGGGCAACGGCTCGACACTGGCCACCCACGAGGCACGTCGAGCGTTGTTCTCCCGCGCGGGAACCGTCGTCGTCGACGCCGCGACACGCTGGTACCGCGACGACGACGACAGCGTCCTCCCACGGAACGTGGCCACCGCGACCGCCTTCCGCAACGCGATGGCCCTCGACGTCGCGATGGGCGGGTCGACGAACACCGTGCTGCACATCCTCGCCGCCGCGCAGGAGGGCGAGGTCGACGACTTCGACCTGTCGGTCATCGACGACATCAGCCGCCGCGTGCCGTGTCTGGCGAAGGTCGCGCCGAACTCCGACTACCACATGGAGGACGTGCACCGCGCCGGCGGGATCCCCGCCATCCTGGGTGAACTCCGACGAGCCGGACTCATCGACGACACGGCGACCACGGTCCACTCCCCCACTCTCGGAGCGTTTCTCGACGACTGGGACATCCGCGGTGGGACGGCCACCGAGACCGCGCTCGAGCTCTTCCACGCGGCACCGGGCGGCGTGCGGACCACGACGCCGTTCTCCACCGCCAACCGGTGGAGCTCCCTCGACACCGACGCCGCGGGCGGCTGCATCCGCGACCTGGCGCACGCCTACACCGCCGAGGGCGGATTGTGCGTCCTCACCGGCAATCTGGCCGCCGACGGCGCGGTCCTCAAGACCGCCGGCATCGACGAGGACCTGTGGCACTTCGAGGGTCCCGCGCGGGTGGTGGAGAGCCAGGAGGAGGCCGTGCAGGTCATCCTGAGCAAGACCATCCAGGCCGGCGAGGTGCTCGTCGTGCGCTACGAGGGCCCGTCGGGCGGCCCGGGGATGCAGGAGATGTTGCACCCCACCGCCTTCATGAAGGGCACGGGCATGGGCAAGAAGTGCGCGCTCGTGACCGACGGGCGTTTCTCCGGCGGCTCGTCGGGGTTGTCGATCGGACACGTGTCGCCCGAGGCCGCGGCCGGCGGCGACATCGCGCTCGTCGAGGACGGCGACCCCATCCTGGTCGACGTGCGGACCCGACGTCTGGAGATCCTCGTCGACGACGAGGTGCTCGCCGAGCGCCGCGCGAAGATGGAGGCATCCGAACGGCCGTGGCAGCCGCGCGAACACCGTGAACGAAAGGTCACCACTGCACTGCGGGCGTACGCGAAGCTCGCGACCTCCGCCGACCGGGGCGCCGTCCGCCGCGTCGACTGACGCCGTCGACTGACGCCGTCGACGTCGCCGACCCTGTCCGGTGCGGGTCGTCGCCGGGTGACCGGGCGATGCCCCTGCATCCCCGACGACGCCGTACCGCACGACGATCGGTATCGACCGCGGTGTCGTACACTTCTGCACGCCGCGTCCGGGGAGGGCGCGGTGTGCCGGTCGGTCTGGGGAGGGCGATCGGTGCGGGTCCCGCGACGCGGGACCGGTTCGTCTGCCTGGGGGGGAATCACGGCATGGATCGCCGCACGTTCATGAAGTTGTCCGCTGCCACCGCTGCCGGTGCCGCGGTGCCGTCGGCGCTCGCAGCCGCCACCGCGGGAACCGCCGCCGCCGCACCCGCCGCGCGCGGGCGCTACGAGCGGCTCGTCCCGGAGATCTTCCGGCCCGTCCCACCGCCGCGTCAGCATTCCGAGGCGCTCGTCATCGGCTCGGGGTTCGGCGGCGCCGTCAGCGCCCTGCGGCTCGCCGAGGCCGGCATGCAGACCACCGTGCTCGAGCGCGGATCGCGCTGGCCGCACGACCCGTGGCGGGAGATCTTCGGCTCCGACGGCCGTCAGTACTGGCACGCCCAACGGTCGCTGGCGGACCGGTCGCTCGACTCGACCCTCGCGGTGCCCGGACACGGGTTCGCCGCCGCCGCGATGGCCGGCATCGACGATTTCGGCGGGCTGTTCGAGATCAGCTGGCACCACAACGCCGCCCTCATGTGCGCCGCCGCCGTCGGGGGCGGGTCGACGGTGTACATCGCCATCACCGTCCAACCCGAACGCACGCCGTTCGACGAGGCCTTCCGCGGCGTCGTCGACTACGACGAGATGCACCGCATCTGGTACCCGAAGGCACTCGCCGGGCTCGGCGCGACCGTGACGCCGCGAGATGTGATGGCCGACCGTCACTTCGACAACGTCCGGGACTTCGAGCGGACTGCACGCGCGGCCGGGTACTCGCCGCACCGCGTCCCGGGCAACTGGAACTGGGACGTCGTGCGGAACGAGATCGCCGGTCGTGCGCGGCCGGAGGCGATCGTGTCGTCGGCGACGAACTCGAACGGATCCCTGCACTCCCTGCAGTTCAGCTACCTGCCACGCGCCGAGGCGACCGGTAGGGCCACTATCCATCCCCGCCACCAGGTGACCGGAATCCACGTCGAGAAGTCGGGGCGGTACGTCGTCGAGGCCGAGTACCTGAGCCCGTACGGCGATGTCCTCGCCGAGCGCGTCCTCACCACGGACCGGCTCGTCCTCGCCGCAGGGTCGTTGGGCACCAACAGGCTGCTCGTCGCCGCCCGCGAGACGGGCACACTGCCCGAGCTCAGTCCCCTCATCGGCACCGGCTGGGGCAACAACGGCAACGCCAACATCGACGTCGCCGTCGGCAACGCACGCAAGGGGCCGCAGTCGGCCGTCGGGGCGTCCTGCTTCTACGACACCGACGGGCCGTTCGCACGCGTCGTCGTCAACAACACCTACACACTGGGCCCGCTCGACGATCTGGCCGCCGCGGCGAACGTCTCGGCGTTCAAGACCGGCATCACCTCGATCGACCCGACGCGCGGTGCGTTCCGCTACGACCGGTCGTCGAAGAACGTGGTGCTGCACTGGCCGGCCGGCGGGAACGGTGCCGTGGAGGCGAACTCGCTGCGGATCGGCCACCGACTCGCCGAACGATCGGAGCTGCCGGTGGACGGGGTGTTCTACGAGCCGGATCTGTTCTGGGCGCACATGTGTGGCGGCGCGGCTCTCGGCGCGGGCACCGACACCCACGGCCGCGTCAAGGGCTATCGCAATCTCTACGTCGCCGACGGCGCCATGTTGCCCGGCTCCTCGGCGGCGTCGAACCCGTCGTTGACGATCACCGCGCTCGCCGAGCGCAACATGGCCGCGATCATCGCCGCCGGGGGGTGACGCGGTCGCGACGGCCCGAAGGTGGGCCGCTGGCGATGCCTTAGGCTGCGGGGATGACCGACTGGCGCGCCTTCACCGTCGACATCAGCGATCACGTCGCGGAGGTGACGTTGATCGGCCCGGCAAAGGGCAACGCGATGGGCCGCGACTTCTGGGCCGAACTGCCGCAGGTGTTCGCGGAGCTGAACGCCGACGACGACGTCCGCGCCGTGGTGCTGGCCGGGTCGGGCAAGCACTTCTCGTTCGGGCTCGACCTGGCGGAGATGGGTGGCGAGTTCGCCCCGCTGCTCGCCGACCAGGCTCTCGCCGGCCCCCGCAGCCGCTTCCACACCCTCATCGAGTCGATGCAGGCGTCGGTGACCGCGGTCGCCGACAGTCGAGTTCCGGTGGTCGCGGCGATCCAGGGGTGGTGCATCGGTGGCGGTGTCGACCTGATCGCCGCGGCCGACATCCGCTACGCCAGCGCCGACGCGCAGTTCAGTGTGCGCGAGGCGAAGGTCGGGATCGTCGCCGACATCGGGTCGCTGCAGCGTCTACCGGCGATCATCGGCGAGGGAGCAGTGCGGGAACTCGCCTACACCGGCAAGGACATCGACGCGCACCGCGCCCTGCGGATCGGTCTCGTCAACGACGTCCTCGACGATGCCGAGGCAGCGTTGGCGACCGCCCGGGCCACCGCGGCGGAGATCGCCGCGAACCCGCCCCGCGTGGTGGAGGGCGTCAAGAACGTCCTCGACCACCCCCGTCGCGGTCCCGTCGCCGACGGCCTGCGTTACGTCGCCGCGTGGAACTCGGCGTTCCTGCCGTCGCACGACCTGACCGAGGGCATCACCGCGGTGTTCGAGAAGCGTCCACCGGTCTACCGCGGCGAGTGACCGTCAGCGTTCCAGTTCACCGGCGACCCGCCGCTCGAGCTGGGCGTAGGTGACCGCCGGCAGGGTGACCAGTCCTTCGAGTTCGTCGAGAGCGCGCCGGTAGGCCGACTGCCGTTCCTGCGGTGTGGCCCCCGTGTCCATCGCCAGCCGCAGCAGACTCTGTGCCCGCACCAGCCGGGACTGCTCCTCGCCGCTGAAGTCGCCGCGACGTCGGCGTCTCGCCTCCGACTCCGCCGCGTCGAACGCCACGGCGTAGTCGTGGACGGCGGTGCGGTAGGCGGCCTGGGCGGCATGATCGCCGACGGTCTCCGCGGGCTCCGACGGTCGGAGGGAGTCCGCCTCACGCCGCGCCCGATGGAACGCGACGGTCAACGGCTCGCGCATGTTCGTCATCATCGGGAACTCGAGCAGCGCGATGACATCTGTCTCGTAGGTGAACCACCGTCCGTCGACGGTGTCGTGTTCGGCCATGAGGCGTGTCGTCGCCCGGGTCTCCGCCTCGGCGTCGACGCGTCGCTTGCCCGCGGCCTCCGCCGCGGCGATCTTCGCCTGCTGTTTCAGACGGAACCGTTCCATGCGCCGGTCGGCACGACGCTGGTTGGCGGCCGCGACGGCCCGGAAGCCGCCGAAGATGGTGCCGCTGAACGGGAAGACCAGCCACCAGTAGTTCCCGAGGACGTGGAGTACCTCGTTCACACGCTGTTCGCCCGGCCTCGCACGATCACCAGGCTAGTTCGACGTCGGGTTGCCCGGCGAGTGGAACGGGTTGGTGCCGTTGAGCAGGATCCAGATCGCGACCGGGACCGCGATGCCGATCACCAGCCAGGCGACCGACCCGACGAACGGTCTCGTCGCCCATCCACGGCCGAAGTCCAGCGAGATCCGCCCCGGCCCGGTGAGGATGATGACGGCCGCGGCGATGCCGAGGAACACCTCGTACTCGATACCGGGACCGGCCTGTCCGGTGGCGAAGAACCACACACCGCCCGCCAGGGTCGCCTTGTAGGTCGCGGCGAGGATCATCACGCCGAGCACCGCGGCGCCGGCGATCGGGGTGAGCAACCCGAGTACCAGCATCAACCCGCCGAGCGACTCCGACAGGGCACCGATGATCGCGAGGGGCTTGGTCGCGTCCCCCCGGAATCCGATGTCCGGGTTGGGGTTGTTGGCCAAAAACGCCTCGAACCCGCTCAGCCGGGGCCCGTTCCACCAGCCGAACAACTTCTGCGCGCCGTGCGCCATGGCGATGAGTCCGACCGCCACCCGCAGCGCCAGCAGACCGAGGTCGGTGGTGCCACGCCGCGCCGCGGCCTGTGCTGCGGCCAGCTCGTCGTCCTCGTCGTCGCGGGTGCGGTCCCGCCGGGAACCGCGGCGTAGGCCACGACGGCTGCCCGCGGGATCGAGTCGCTCCGTCCGGTCGTCGGCCCATCGGTCGTCGTCGCGCGGATCCGGGTCGTCGTGGGTCAGCTCGTCCCGGGCGAGATCGTCCTGGGTCAGCTCGTCGTCGCCCAGATCCCGTTCGGAGTAGGCGCGGGTGCGCCGGTCCTCCGCGTCGAACGCGGCCCGACGGTTGTGTTCGCGGTGGAACGCGTCGCGATCGATGGCCGTCGTGGGCGGCGCGGTGTCGCGGGCCTCGCGGTTCTCGCCGGTCTCGCCCGAACCGGTCGATCCCGAACCGCTCGCGGCAGGAGTCGCGACGGTCGACGCCGAATCGGCCGAGTCCCGTCGGTACGGCTGGTAGCCGACGACACCGGTCTCGTCGGACCCGGCCTCGCCCGCGTCGGCGTCCGCCTGCCCGCTGTCGGCCCGACCGCTGTCACCGTCGCCGAGATCACGGGGCATGCGGAAGGTCTCGGTCGGCTCGTCGTACGGGCTGGCCCCCTGGGCGCGGGGCTCCGGATCTCGTTCGCTCACGGCCTCACCCTAGGCGCGGACGGGCGCCCGGACGCGGACGCGGAGGGAGTGTCCGACGATCACCTACCCTGGGGCGCATGTCGGCCGGCCCTCGACGCACACGCGTCACCCTCGCCGCGCTGGTGTGCGTGCTGGCAGTGGGCCTCGCGGGATGCGCCGACTTCGGGGCGCAGGACGAACAGCGGTCGGCGGGACCGTTCAGTTCCGAGAACCTGACACCCGTCGCACCGACTCAGACGCCGCCGTCGGAACCGCCGACCGACGACGGCCCACCGCCGTCCGGGCCCTGCGTCGACCCGGACCCCGCGGTCATCGCCACCTGTCTGGCTGCCACGAGCGCGGTCATGGTCGGTGACCCCAAGGGTGAGTCGACCATCGTCGCCGAGCGCACCACCGGCAAGATCATCCTGACCGCGCGCAACGCTCCGAAGAAGGTCGTCGCGTCGTTCGACGTGGACCCCTCCGGCGACGGTGGTCTGCTGGACTTCGCGATGTCCCCCACCTACGAGCAGGACCGCCTCGTCTACGCGTTGGTGTCGACTCCCGTCGACAACCGTGTCGTCCGGATCGCACCGGGCGACGTGGCCAAGCCGATCCTCACCGGTATCCCGCGCGGCACGACCGGCAACGTCGGGTCGCTGCTGTTCCGCTCCCCGGGTGAACTCCTCGTCGCGACCGGCGACGCGGGCGACCCGCAGGCCGCCGCGGATCCGGCGTCGCTGGCCGGGAAGCTACTGTCGGTGACGGATCTGGAGTCCGGCGCGAACGCGCGCCCCCGGATCCTCGCGTCCGGACTCGGCGAGAACGCCACCATCTGCGCGAATGCCACCAGCGGCCGTCTCTACCTCACCGATCGGGCGCCCACGGCCGATCGCCTGCAGATCATCGACCCGTCGGGCGGGTTGCGTCCGCTGTGGACGTGGCCTGATCGACCGGGCATCTCCGGGTGCGCCGCCGCGGGCGGGAGTGTCCTGGTGTCGGAGGCGGGACGACAGCGCGTCGAACTGCTCGGTGAACCGACCCGCGAGAACCCCACGGTCACCCCACCGGTGACGGTGCTCGAACGCCGCTACGGCGTGCTCGGCCGGATGTCGGCGACACCGTCGGGCCTGTTCCAGGTCGGCACCCTGAACAAGCAGTCGGGTCGACCGGTCGCCACCGACGACCGCGTGGTGCGCTTCCTGCCCCCGAACGGATCGCAGAGCCGCGTCTGACGGCAACGCCCTCTCGCCCAGGGTTCAGTGACTGATCGCCTTCTCCGCGCCGACGCCGGTGAGCGACCGCACCTCCATCTCGGCCTGGCGGGCACTGTCCTCGGTGTCCGGTGAGGTCCAGGTCCCGATCGCCCCGAGCAGGAACGCGAGCGGGATCGACACGATGCCCGGGTTGGACAGCGGGAACCAGGCGATGTCGATGCTGGTGATCATGGCCGTCGACGACCCCGTCACCGCCGGCGAGAACACGATGAGCACGACCGTCGAGATGAGGCCGCCGTACATGCTCCACAGGGCACCGCGGGTGGTGAAGCGACGCCAGAACAGCGAGTAGAGAATCGTCGGCAGGTTGGCCGCCGCGGCGACCGCGAACGCCAGGGCGACGAGGAACGCGATGTTCTGTCCGTTGGCGAGGATCCCGAGCCCGATGGCGATGAGACCGATGACGACCGCGGCCACCCGGGACACGCGGACCTGTTCCTTCTCGTCCACGTCGCCCTTCTTGATCACCGACGCGTAGATGTCGTGGGCGAACGACGCCGAGGCGGTGATCGTGAGTCCGGCGACGACGGCGAGGATCGTCGCGAAGGCCACCGCGGAGATGATCCCCAGCAGGATCACGCCGCCGAGTTCGAAGGCCAGCAGCGGCGCGGCCGCGTTCTGACCACCGGCTGCGGCCAGGATGCGGTCCGGCCCGACGATCGCCGCGGCTCCGTACCCGAGCACCAGGGTGAACAGGTAGAACGCGCCGATCAGCGCGATCGCCCACACGACGCTGCGCCGGGCGTCGCGGGCGGTCGGCACGGTGTAGAACCGCATCAGCACGTGTGGCAGACCGGCGGTGCCCAGGACCAGCGCGAGGCCGAGTGAGACGAAGTTCAGCTGGCTCTGCCACGATCCGCCGTACTGTGCGCCCGGGGCCAGGACGTCACGAGCGGCCACCGTCTCCGACGCCGAGCCGGAGACCATCGCCTGCGCCTCGCCGAGCATCCCCGAGAAGTCGAAACCGAACTTCACCAGCACCATCACGGTCATCAAGGCCGCACCGGCGATCAGCAGCGCCGCCTTGATGATCTGGACCCACGTGGTGCCCTTCATCCCGCCGACGAGGACGTAGACGATCATGAGGACGCCGACGACCGCGATGACGATCGACTGCCCGGCGCGGTCGGAGATGTCGAGCAGCAGAGCGACGAGGCCACCGGCCCCGGCCATCTGCGCGAGCAGGTAGAACAGCGACACCGCCAGCGTCGTGACTGCCGCGGCGGTCCGCACCGGGCGTTCCCGCAGCCGGAAGCTGAGGACGTCGGCCATCGTGAACTTGCCTGTGTTGCGCAGCATCTCGGCCACGAGCAGGAGTGCGACCAGCCAGGCGACGAGGAATCCGATCGAGTACAGGAAGCCGTCGTAGCCGTAGACGGCGATCGCGCCCGCGATGCCGAGGAAGCTCGCCGCCGACAGATAGTCGCCGGCGATGGCGACACCGTTCTGCGGCCCGGAGAAGGCACGGCCGCCGGTGAAGAAGTCCGCCGCGGTGGCGTTGTTTCGGCTCGCGCGCACGACGACGACGAGGGTCACGACGACGAACAATCCGAAGATCGTGATGTTCGCCGCCGGGTTGCCGACGGTCTCGTCGGCTGCGGAGATCAGGGTGTCGTTCATCGGGTGCCCTCCATCTGCTCGCGGATCGCCGTCGCCCGCGGATCGATCTCACGGTTGGCGTAGCGCACGTAGAGACCGGTGATGAGGAAGGTCGTCACGAACTGCGCGAGTCCCAGCAGCAGGCCGACGGTGATGGTGCCGGTCACCCGCGTCGCCATGACGTCGTGGGCATACGCGCCCAGGAGCACATACGCGAGGTACCAGGTCAGGAAGGCCACCGCCATCGGGAAGACGAAGCGCCGCAGTCGATGTCTGAGCTCCGTGAACTCGGGGCTGGACTGGACGGCGACGAAATCGTCGGCGGTGGGTACGCGGGGCTCGTGGGCGCCGGTCGGGCGCGCGGACTCCGTCTCGCTGGTCATCGTTCTCCTCCGATTCGACCGTGTGGGTCGAGTCGGACGCTAGCGTGACGAAGCACACAAAGGGGACGAAAGCGACAATCCGTGTCTCGCCCGTGTCGTGCCGGGAGGCAGAGCCTCAGCTGCAGGCTGCGATGACCAGTTCCTTCACGCGGGCCGGATCAGCCTGTCCGCGTGTCGCTTTCATGACGTCACCGACGATCTTGCCTGCCGCGGCCACCTTGCCGCCGCGGATCTTCTCCGCGATGTCGGGGTTGGCGGCGAGCGCCTCGTCGACGGCCTGCTGCAGCGCGGAGTCGTCGCGGACGACCTCGAGTCCACGGTCGGCGACGACCTGGGCGGGCTCCCCCTCGCCGTCGAGCACGGCCACGGCGACCTGCTGCGCGAGCTTCGTGGTGAGCTTCCCCTCGTCGACCATCGCGACGATCTCGGCGACCTGCGCGGGTGTGATGGCGAGGCCGTCGAGTTCGACGTCACGGGCGTTGGCCTGTTGCGCGAGGAAGCTGACCCACCACCCGCGGGCCGCCTCCGGGCTCGCGCCCGCATCCACCGTCGCGATGACGAGATCGATGGCGCCGACGTTGACCAGGTCGCGCATCACCTCGTCGGAGACACCCCACTCGGACTGGATCCGCGCGCGACGGACCCAGGGCAGCTCGGGAAGCGTCGCCCGCAGGCTCTCCACCCACTCGGCGTCGGGACGGACCGGGGCGAGATCGGGCTCCGGGAAGTAGCGATAGTCCTCGGCCGTCTCCTTGCGACGTCCGGCAGACGTCGTGCCGTCGGACTCGTGGAAATGCCGTGTCTCCTGGACGATCTCACCCCCGGCGGACAGGATCGCGGCCTGACGGCGCATCTCGAACCGGACCGCCACCTCGACGCTCTTCAAGGAGTTGACGTTCTTCGTCTCGGTGCGGGTCCCGAACTCGGTGGCGTCCTTGCGCATCAGGGACACGTTCGCGTCGCAGCGCAGCGATCCCTGATCCATGCGGACATCGGAGACACCCGTGGCACGCAACAGATCCCGCAGGGCGGTCACGTACGCACGCGCGATCTCCGGGGCCCGCGCGCCGGTACCGGTGATCGGCCGGGTCACGATCTCGACCAGGGGTACGCCGGCGCGGTTGTAGTCCAGCAGCGAGTGACTGGCCCCGTGGATGCGTCCGCTGCCGCCGATGTGCAGCGACTTGCCGGTGTCCTCCTCCATGTGGGCACGTTCGATCTCGACCCGCCACGTGGTCCCGTCGGAGAGGACGACGTCCAGATGGCCGTCGTACGCGATGGGCTCGTCGTACTGGGAGATCTGATAGTTCTTCGGCTGATCGGGATAGAAGTAGTTCTTCCGGGCGAACTGGCTCGACGGCCGGATGGAGCAGTTCAGCGCCAGCCCGATCCGGATGGCGGACTCGATCGCGGCGACGTTCGCGACGGGCAACGACCCGGGCAGCCCGATGCACACCGGACACACCTGGGTGTTGGGCTCGGCCCCGAAGGCCGTGCGGCACCCGCAGAACATCTTGGTGCGGGTACCGAGTTCGACGTGGACCTCGAGGCCCAGCACGGGGTCGAACTCGGCGACGACGTCGTCGTAGTCGAGCAGTTCGGCGGTCGGCGCGGTCATCCCGTCAGTTTAGGCCGACCGTCGCGCGGCGCCGACCCGGACCGTTCGCCCCACCGACGTCATCGACGGCCGGTCGACGCCGCGGCAGGCGGGGCCCTCGTCCGTCGGCGATCGGGCCGATCCCCGGGTGAACCCTGATGCCGGCGACGGCGGTCGTCTCTACCGTCGGCGGTGACGGCCGAGACGCGGCCGCGGACACCACAGGAGCGCCATGAACCAGCCTGCCCACGCCACACCCGGACCCAGTCGCGCGTTGCGCAGATCGTCGACCGACAAGTGGTTCGGCGGCGTCTGCGGCGGTCTCGCCGAGCGCTTCGGGATCAGTTCGGGCCTGCTCCGACTGCTGTTCGTGCTCTCCGTCGTGCTCCCGGGCCCGCAGGTGCTGCTCTACCTCGTGCTCTGGATCGTCATCCCCCGGCGCTGACCACACACCTCATCCGAAGATGACGCGGATCTCCTGGTACTGATCGGCCGGGACGGTCTTGTGGTTCGCGAGGGCCTCGTCGAACGCGACACGGACGATGTCGGTCCCGCTCAGCGCGACCATCTTCCCCCAGTCGCGCTCCGCGACCATGTCGGTGACCGCCATGCCGAGACGGGTAGCGAGCACGCGGTCGAAACCCGTCGGGGACCCGCCACGCTGGATGTGGCCCAGAACCGTCCCACGGGTCTCGATCCCGGTGCGGCTCTCGATGAGCGGGGCGAGGACCTCGGCGATGCCACCCAGGCGCGGACGGTTGAACCCGTCGAGACCCTTCGTCGAGTGGGCGGAGTCCATGTCGGGCAGACGGAAGCCCTCGGCGACGACCACCATCGGTGAGCGACCGCGGTTCTTGACGCTGGTCACCCACGCACAGATCTGGTCGAGGCTCTCCGGCTGCTCGGGGATGAGGATCGCGTGCGCACCGCCGGCGATGCCCGAGTACAGCGCGATCCACCCCGCGTGACGGCCCATCACCTCGAGCACCATGCACCGCTTGTGCGAGTTGCCGGTGGTGCGGAGGCGGTCGATGGCCTCGGTCGCGATCTCGACGGCGGTGTCGAAACCGAAGGTGTAGTCGGTGGCACCGAGGTCGTTGTCGATCGTCTTCGGCACGCCGACGATGTTCACCCCGTCGGCGTGCAACCGCTTCGACGCCGAGGCGGTGCCCTCACCGCCGATCGCGATCACACCGTCGAGCCCGAGGTCGGCGATCGTGCCCCGGACCGCCTCGATCCCTCCGTGCGTCTCCGAGTACGGGCCGACGCGACTGGTGCCGAGGATGGTCCCGCCCTCATGCGACAGACCGCGGACGGAACTGCGGTCCAAGGGCATGACGTCGTTCTCGACCAGGCCCCGCCACCCGTCGCGGAAGCCGAAGAACTGCTGGCCGTAGACGGTCTCACCTTTGAGGACGGCGCCGCGGATGACCGCGTTCAGACCGGGGCAGTCACCGCCGGAGGTCAGGATGCCGAACCTGCTCACGTCGTCGTCGTCCTCTCGCCGTCCGCTGTGGTCCCCACAAACCTAGGTAACCCGCGGTGAGCCTGCTCGCTCCGGCGACCATCGAGGCCAGTGGACGCGTAACCTCGACAGGTGCAGAACGGGAAGATGCAGCGCGCGCGCCTGCGCGTGTGGCGTGTCCTCGTCGCGGTGTTGGTGGTCGCGGCGGGCCTCGTCGTCGGCTCGGTGGCGACGACGTCCTCGGCGCAGACCGCGGTTCCCGCCACAGACTCGTCGGTGGTGGACGCATCCGGGGCCACCGTGTCCTCGACCCCGACCGTCACGCGCTTCGCGGGACGGGACACCCCGACCGGACGGGCGATCGCAGCCCTCGTGGGCTCCGATCCCGTCTCGGCGTCGACCCTGGTGCCGCCCGGCTTCGCCGCGGCGATGGGCTATCTCCCCGTCATGGACGACGGCGTGCCGGCGAATCCCGACGGCGGGTGCTCGTCACCGATCGCCCTGCCGGCCGCCTTCGATGCTCCGTGCAAGACCCACGACCTCGGGTACGACCTCCTGCGCTACAGCGCCATGGTCGGGTCGACGCAGGGCCCGTGGGCGCGAGAGGCGCTCGACGCCCAGCTGGTCCGGCGCGTCGAGGCGACCTGCGAACCCGGCGACGGCGGGTGTCACACCGCGGCCGAGTTGGTCCGGGCGGGAGTCTCCGCGAACTCCCATCGGCAGTCCGAGGGCGTGCCCGGGGTGGAGACCCCCATGCAGATCGCGACGTCGATCGTGCGCCTGGCATGGGTCCCCGTGGCCCGCGCTGCGGGTGCACTCGGCACTCCTGCGGGCAGGGCCGTCGCGGCTGCACTGCTCGCGTGGGCGCTGGTCGCCGTGTGGCGCAACTCGCGCCACGGATTCGTCGTGCCGCCGATGCCGACGGTTCCCCCGCTCCCCCCTCTCCCGCCGATGCCACGCGTGTCGCCGACCCGCGGAACGGCCCCCACGACCGAGACCTGACCCGTACGGCACTTGACCGATCACCTGTCTGGACTAGTGTCTGATCAAGTGACCACGGGGGTCCGGGTGTGAGGGAGTCGGCATGGCGGTGCGCGTCGGACAGATCGGGACGGGCAACGTCGGGCGCCTGACCCTGCGGCAGCTGATCTCCGATCCGCGCTTCGACCTCGTCGCCGTCGGTGTCTCCACCCCCGAGAAGGTGGGCCGCGACGCCGGCGAGCTGGCCGGGGTGGACGTCACCACCGAGGTGCTCGCCGGAGAAGGACTCGACGCGGTGATCGCCGCACGACCCGACGTCGTCGTCTACTGCGCGATGGGCGACACACGGATGGGCGAGGCGACCAAGGACTGCCAACGGCTCCTCGAGGCCGGGATCGACGTCGTCGGGTCCGCGCCCGTGTCGTTCCAGTACCCGTGGCAGATCATGCCCGACGCGCTCATCGACCGGATCGACACAGCAGGTCGCGAGAACGACGCCAGCATGTACATCACCGGCGTCGATCCGGGGTTCGCCACCGATCTGCTGCCGATCGCCCTCGCGAGCACCTGCCAGGACGTCCAGCGCATCCGATGCATGGAGATCGCTGACTACGCCACCTACGACGGGGCCGAGGTCGTCTTCGACGTCATGGGGTTCGGCTCACCCGTCGACGAGCCGCCGCTGTTCCTCCAGCCCGGGATCCTCTCGCTCGCATGGGGTTCGGCGATCCGGATGCTGGGCGACGCCCTCGGGGTGACGGTCGACGAGATCGTCGACCACAACGAGCGCGAGCCGGCACCGGAGGACTTCGACATCGCGGCGGGCACCATCCGCAAGGGCACCACCGCCGCGATCCGCTTCGAGATCCGCGGTCGGGTGGGCGGCGAGGACGTCGTCGTCGTCGAGCACGTCACCCGGTTGCGCCCCGACCTGCGTCCCGACTGGGCTCAGTCCGCACAACCGGGAGGGTCCTACCGGGTGGAGATCACCGGTGAACCCTCCTACGTCGTCGACATCTGCCCCACCAGCGCCCACGGCGACCACAACCACGCCGCGATCGTCGCCGCCGCGGGACGGATCGTGAACGCGATCCCCGCCGTCGTCGCGGCCGAGCCCGGACTGCGGACCACACTCGACCTCCCGCTGGTCATGAGCCGGGGCGTGGTCCGTCCACCGACCCCGGTCTCGCACTGAGACAGCACTTCCCACCAAACATCACCGAGAAGGGACACACACATGGGACGCGTCGACGGCAAGGTCGTCCTCATCAGCGGCGGCGCGAGGGGCATGGGGGCGGCGCACGGCCGCGCCCTGGTCGCCGAGGGTGCGCGAGTCGTCCTGGGGGACATCCTCGACGACGACGGCGCTGCACTGGCCGCCGAGATCGGTGACGCCGCACGCTATGTGCACCTCGACGTGACACAGCCTGAGCAGTGGGCGGATGCGGTGACGACGGCCACCGAGGCGTTCGGGTCGCTCACCGGACTCGTCAACAACGCCGGCATCGTCAACGGTTCGACCCTGCAGAAGTTCAACCTCGAGAAGTGGCACCAGATCCTCGACGTGAACCTGACGGGCACGTTCCTGGGCATGCAGGCCACAGCCGACGCGATGATCGCCGCCGGGGGCGGGTCCATCGTGAACGTCTCGTCCGTGGAGGGACTCCAGGGAAGCCCGTGGGCGCATGGTTATGTCGCGTCGAAGTGGGCCGTGCGCGGCATCACCAAGTCCGCGGCCCTCGAACTCGCGGCACAGAACGTGCGCGTCAACTCCATCCACCCCGGCCTCATCCGCACCCCGATGACCGAGGGAATCCCCGACGGGATGCTGAAGATCCCGATGGAGCGCTCCGCCGATCCGTCCGAGGTCGCGTCGTTCATCGTCTTCCTCATCAGCGACGAGTCGAGTTACTCCACCGGCGCCGAGTTCGTGATGGACGGCGGACTCACCGCGGGGACGATCGCCTGAGCGGGGCCGCCGAGGACCTCACGCGTCAGCGCAGCCCGTTCTCGTAGGCGAAGACGACCGCCTGCGCGCGGTCCCGCACACCGAGTTTCGCGAGCACCTTCCCGACGTGCGTCTTGACGGTCTGCTCGGCGACGAACAACGCCGCCGCGATCTCGGCGTTCGACTCTCCGGCCGCGATGTGTTCCAACACCTCTCGTTCGCGCCCGGTGAGGGTCTCCAGGACCGAGCGCCCCGCGAGGGTCGCGGGGCGCCGTCCGGTCACCTCTGCGATCAGCCGTCTCGTCACCGACGGCGCGAGCAGGGCATCGCCCGCGGCGACCACGCGCACCGCGCGGACGAGTTCCTCGGCGGGCGCGTCCTTGAGCATGAACCCGGAGGCGCCGATGCGTAGCGCCTCGTAGACGTAGTCGTCGATGTCGAAGGTGGTGAGCATCAACACTTTCGGACCGTCGGCCGACGATCCGCCGAGAACGGACCGGGCCGCGCTCAGGCCGTCCATCCGCGGCATCCGCACGTCCATGAGCACCACATCGGGCTGCAACCGTCGGATCTCGGCGACCGCCGCGACGCCGTCCGCGGCGTCACCGACCACCGATATGTCGGCCTGCGCCGACAGGAGCGCACCGAACCCCTGGCGCACCATCGCCTGATCGTCGGCGATGAACACGGTCGTCACCATCGGCTCACCCCACGACCGGGGTCGTCGTGGCCATGTGGTGCCCCACACGGATCGGGAGCGTCGCGGCGACGCGGAACAGCGGTGGCCCGTCGTCCGGAGTCGGGTCGGGGCCGACGTGCACCGACCCACCGACGGCGTGGGCACGCTCGGTCATCCCGGGCACGCCGTGGCCGCCGAGGCCCGTCGTCGACGGCGTCGGGGCGGCGGTCATCGGATTGGTCACCGTGACGAGGACGCTGTCGCCGTGGGTCCCGACGGTGACGTCGACCGGCGCACCCGGCGCATGGCGGACCGCGTTGGTCAGCGCCTCCTGCACGATGCGGTAGGCGGCGAGCGCCGTGCCCTCACCGACGGACTCGGCCGGGCGCGGGTCGAGGCGCGCGGTCACCGCGACGCCCGCACTGCGGGTGGCCTCGACGAGGTCCGTGATCTCCGCGAGGCCCGGCGTCGGGGCCTGCGGGACGGAGTCGTCGACCCGCAGGACCCCGAGCATCTGGCGGACCTCGTCGAGGGTCTGACGGGCCATCGCGGCGATCGCCTGCAGCTCAGCGTCGGCCTCGGGGCCGATCCCGTCGACGCGGTAGCGCGCCGTCTGAGCCGCGACGACCACCACCGACATCCGGTGCGCGACGACGTCGTGCAGGTCGCGGGCGATGCGCGCCCGTTCGGCCAGGACCGCGGTCCGGGCGTCGGCCACCTCCTTCAGCTCGCTCTCGTGGGCGAGATCCCGGCGTGAGCGGGCGAGGACGCGCACCAGGCCGCACACCACGGCGAGGACACTGACACCCGCGACCCACCCCGCACGGGCACCGGACGGGGCCGACACCGCGAACACGGCGCAGGTCATCGCCCAGTAGAGCGGCATCAGCCGGAGCGGGCCGCGCAGGAACGTCATCGCCGCGAGGATCACCAGGGCGATGATGTGGACGACCGTGATGCGCCACTCCCACCCGTCGACACGCGGTACGACGACTCCCAGGACGACGGCCGCGGTGAGCGAGACGGTCAGTCCGAGAGCCGGTCTGGCCCATGCCAGCACCACCGGCAACGACGCGAGACCGGCCACGAGGGGCATCAGGACGACGAGCACCGAGTGCGTGAGGGGCAGGACCGGCCACGCGACCGAGAAGAGGACGATGCCGGCGAGGGTGAACAGGATGTTGATGCGGCGGCCGAGGAACGCCGCCACTGCAGGGTCGGAGACCACCGGCAGGTCGCACAGGAACGACCACAGCTCTCGTGCACCTCGTCTCGGACTGATCACCGCTCGACCGTAGTTCGCCGCGCCCGACGGTGTCGTCACACCTGGGTCGCATCCGCCCTCCCCCGCAGGTATCGGTGGCCGACACGGATCCACCACCGAAGTCGCGATGCCGTCGCGACCTCACGGTGATGTGTGCGGGTTCCACCCGTTCCTAGCGTCGACCCATGCCGCTCACCGAACGTCGAACCCTGCTGCTCGCAACGCTTCTCGTCATCACATCGTTCCTGTTGCTGCTCGTCGTCCATCTCCGTCGGACCTCGGACGCTCCCGACCCCGCGGACCTGCGGACGCCCGCAGGGGCGACGATCGCCGCGTTGACCGGACCGCATCCCACCGATGCGGTGCCCTTGCTGCGTGCGGCGACCACCGAGCTCGGCTACACACCCGTCGTCGTCGACGGACGCCCCACGAACCCACACGGTGACTGCTCGTCCCCCATCCCACTGCCCGCCCGGTTCCGTCCGTTCTGTGCCGCCCACGATCTCGGGTACGACGTCCTGCGGTGGGCGGCCCGGTCGGGACATCCGCTCGGATCGTGGGCGCGCCTCCGACTCGACGCGACGCTCGTGACCGCCATGCGGCACAGCTGCGACGACCCCGCCTGCACCGCCGCCGCCGACATGGCCTTCGTCGGACTCGCGGTGAACACGTGGCGTCAGCACGACGGGGTCCCCGTCGCCGAGGACGCCGGGACCATCGCGTCGTCGGTCGTCCTGCGCGTGGTGCAGGACGTCGACCGGTGAGGCACCCGCTGCGGCCGTCCGGACTCGTCGGCGCGCTCCTGGGCGCAGCGGTGGCACTGGCGCCGGGATCGCTGCCGCGGACGATGGCCGTGCATCTGATCGTCCTCGTGGTCTGTCTCGTGTCGGGAGCGGCTCTGGGCACCGGCGCGGGTCGACTCGCGGTCGGGCCGCGTCCGCCGGCGACCCCGCGCACCGACCTCCTCGTGGGGGTGATCGCGACGGCCTACGGCGGACTCGTGGCAGCGAACACCGCCTGGCAGTCGTCGTTGCGGTCACACCTGCTCGGCGCACCACCCCTCGGCCCCGGATGGGCGCTGTGGTCGCTGCTGCCCGTCGTCGTCTACCTGGGTGCCTCGCTGTCGTCGGTACGACCCCGGATCGTCACGGCCATGTCGCTGGCCGCGGTCGTCGCCGTCGCGGTCATCGGTGCCGGGCCGTCCACCGCCGCCGCCCCGACAGCAGGCGTCCCGACCGCCCTCGCCCACCCGGCGGTCGGGTCCTCCGTGATGCAGATGAGTTCGTCGCTCTCCGACGCTCGACCCGGCGTCGACTTCGCCGCCCGCGCGCACACCCTGGTGCGACGCTGGCTGGACGCCGGAGGCGCCACCCGCGCGGCGGTGGTCGTCGCCGTCCCGACCGGGTCGGGATGGGTCGACCCGGACGCCGTGCGGGGATTCGCACATCGTTTCGCCGGTGACGTGTCCGTGCTGTCCATGCAGTTCGACGACAGCCCGAGCTGGGAGGCGTTCGTGGCCGGGACCGGCCCCGCGCGGCGCAGCGCCATCGCGCTCGTCGACTCGGTGACCACCGCCGTGGCGCAGCTCCCCGAGGGCCGTCGCCCCCAGGTGATCCTCTACGGGCAGAGTCTCGGGGCGGTCGGGGCCGACGCCGCCCGGTCATGGGCGCAGACCCACCACCGGACGGTCTGCGCGACGGTGCTCGCCGGTCCGCCGGCGGGAACCGTTGCCGCGCACGCCGGTCGGAGGGTCGTCGTCGCCAACGCCAGCGATCCGGTCACCCGGTGGTCACCGGCGGAGCTGGTCCTCCCGCCGCATCGATGGGAGGGGCCTGCCGACCTCCCCCGACCGCCGTGGTTCCCGGTAGCGAGCTTCGTGCAGACGAGCATCGACCTCATCGGCTCGCTGTCGTTCCCCGCCGGCCACGGCCACCAGTACGGCGTCGAGCAGGGAACCCGTGTGCCGCCGTGTGCCTGACCGTCGTGGTCAGATCGCCCCGCGCGCCGACTCGTAGGCGGCACCGACGCGGTACAGCCTGTCGTCGGCCTGCGCGGGCGCCATGATCTGCAGACCCACCGGGAGACCGTCGTCGCCGGACAGTCCCGACGGCACACTCATCGCACAGTTGCCGGCCAGGTTCACCGGCAGGGTGCACAGGTCGAACAGGTACATGGCGAGTGGGTCGTCGACCTTCTCCCCCAACGGGAACGCGGTGGTCGGCGTGGTCGGCGACACGAGCACGTCGACGTCGGAGAACGCCTGCTCGAAGTCGCGCGCGATCAGGGTGCGCACCCGCAGCGCCTGTCCGTAGTACTGGTCGTAGTAGCCCGACGACAGCGCGTACGTCCCGATCATGATGCGGCGCTTGACCTCCGGGCCGAAACCGGCCGCCCTGGTCAATGCCATGACCTCCTCGGCCGAATGCGAACCGTCGTCGCCGACGCGCAGGCCGTACCGCATCGCGTCGAAGCGGGCGAGGTTCGAACTGACCTCCGACGGCAGGATCAGGTAGTACGCGCCGAGGGCGTAGGTGAAGTGCGGGCAGGAGACCTCGACGATCTCCGCTCCCCGGGCCGCGAGCTGCTCGACCGCGGCGGTGAACGACGCCAGCACGCCCGGCTGGTATCCCTCACCCGACAGCTCACGCACGATGCCGACGCGGACCCCGGAGAGGTCACCCTCGGCGCCCGCACGAGCGGCCCCGACGACGTCGGGGACCGGCGCGTCGATCGAGGTGGAGTCGCGCGGGTCGTGTCCGGCGATCACCGCGTGCAGCATCGCGGTGTCCAGGACGGTGCGCGCGCACGGACCACCCTGGTCCAGCGACGACGCACAGGCGACGAGGCCGTACCGGGACACGGTGCCGTAGGTGGGCTTCACACCCACGGTCGCCGTCACCGCGGCCGGCTGACGCACCGACCCGCCCGTGTCGGTGCCGATCGCCAGGGGAGCCTGGAACGACGCGAGCGCCGCGGCGCTGCCGCCGCCGGATCCGCCCGGGATCCGGTCGGTGTCCCAGGGGTTGCGGGTCAGCTGGTAGGCCGAGTTCTCCGTCGAGCTGCCCATGGCGAACTCGTCCATGTTGGTCTTGCCGAGGATGGGGATGCCCGCCTCGCGCAGCCGGCGGGTCACCGTCGCGTCGTAGGGCGGCACCCAGCCCTCGAGGATCTTCGACCCGCAGGTCGTCGGTGCGTCGGTGGTGGTGAAGACATCCTTGAGCGCGATCGGCACACCGGCCAGCGGCGAGACCGGCTCGGCCCCGTCGGCGATCGCGTCGTCGACGGCCTGGGCCGCTGCGAGAGCCGCGTCCGCCCCGACATGCAGGAACGCGCCGAGGTCGCCGTCGATCTCGGCGATCTGATCGAGGTGGGCGCGCGTGACCTCCACCGACGACAGGTCGCGCGCGTGGATGCGCTGCGCCAGCGTGGCCGCGTCGAGGCCGGTGATCTCACCGGCCGGTCGGATCGCGGTCACTGCTCCTCCCCCAGGATCTGCGGGACGGCGAATCGCTCCTGTTCGACGGCGGGCGCGCCGGACAGGGCCTGCTCCGGCGTCAGGCCGGGCACCGGCTCGTCGGGTCGCAGCACGTTCGCCAGGCCTGCCGGGTGGGCGGTGCCGTCGGTGTCGGAGACGTCCACCTCCGCGATCTGGGCGACGTGGGTGAGGATCGAGTCGAGCTGACCGGCGAACTGGTCGAGTTCGTCATCGCTCAACGCCAGCCGCGACAACCGCGCCAGGTGGGCGACCTCGTCCCGGGATATCGCAGACACGACAGGGTCCCTTCTCACGTCCGTGGAGTACCCGACAACCCTAGTGGGCCGGGTCGCATGGCCGGTCGGCGGACGGCAGGCGGGTCGCGGGCGACGGGCGGGCACCTGCGCCGGATGGGAGACTGTCCGGCGTGTCGTATCTGTTGCGGGTCTACCTGCAGGACCGACCCGGCAGCCTCGGCCTGCTGGCGGTCTCCCTGGGGTCGGTAGGGGCCGACATCCTCTCACTCGACGTCGTCGAGCGCGGCGAGGGGTACGCGGTCGACGACATCGTCGTCGACGTCCCGCGCGGGTCACTCCCCGACACGCTCATCACCGCCGCCGAGAACATCGACGGCGTCCGCGTCGACTCGATCCGTCCCTACACCGGAGTGCTCGAGACCCACCGGGAACTCGAACTCGTCGACGAGATCGCCCGCGCCAACGGTGCCGCGCGCATGCAGGTGTTGGTCGACCTCGCGCCGCGCGTGCTGCGGGTGTCGTGGGCGATGATCGTCGGGCCCGGCGCCGGCGGGGTGGTCGTGCTGTTCGGGAGTTCGAGTGCGCCCGAGACACCTCTCGGCGACGTCGACTGGCTGCCCGTCACCGAGCCGGTCCAGCTCGACCCCGACGCCGCCTGGGTCCCGCAACCGTGGCGCGACATCGACACCCGGATGGCCGCCGCCCCGATCGGGGGCGCCTCGAAGGCCTTGCTGCTCGGTCGGTCCGGCGGGCCCGACTTCCGTCCGTCGGAACTCGCGCGCGTGGGGTACCTCACCCGCATCGTGACGACGGTCCTCGCCACCCACTGATCAGCGGGCCCGACCGCCCACCAGACGGTTCCGGGCGCCCAACAGACGGTTCCGGGCGCCCAACGGACGGTCAGGTCGGGGTGGGTTCAGGGTCGTCGGGCTCCGGTGCGGGAGGCGGTCCCTCGGCGAGCAGTCGGGTGAAACCCTCCTCGTCGAGGATCGGGACGCCGAGTTGCTCGGCCTTCTCGGCCTTGGTGCCCGGCGAATCGCCGACGACGACGAAGTCGGTCTTCTTCGACACCGATCCCGACGCCTTGCCGCCGCGGACCAGGATCGCCTCCTTGGCGCCGTCGCGGCTGTAGTCCTGCAACGACCCCGTCACCACGATCGTCAGACCGGTCAACGTGCGCGGCACCGACTCGTCCCGCTCGTCGACCATCTTCACCCCGGCCGCACGCCACTTGTCGACGATCTCGCGGTGCCAGTCCACGGCGAACCAGTCGACGACGCTCTGGGCGAGTGTCGCCCCCATCCCGTCGGTCTGGGCGAGGGTCTCGACATCGGCGTTCTCGATCGCCTCCAGCGACCCGAACTCGGTGGCCAGTGCCCGCGCCGCCGACGGACCGACATGGCGGATCGACAACCCGACGAGCACACGCCACAACGGCGCCGACTTCGCGTTCTCCAGGTTGGCCAGCAGCCGCCTGCCGTTCGCCGAGAGCGCCCCGGCCTTCGTGGTGAACAGCGGGACCCGGATCAGGTCGTCGGCGGTGAGCGAGAACAGCTCCGCCTCGTTCTCCAGCACCCCGGATTCGAGCAGCGCGACCGCGCCCTCGTAGCCGAGCGCCTCGATGTCGAACGATCCCCGTCCGGCGATGTGGAAGATGCGTTCCCGCAACTGCGCCGGACACGACCGGCTGTTCGGACAGCGCAGGTCGGCGTCGTCCTCCTTCTCCGGGCGCAGTTCGGTGCCGCACTCCGGGCACTGCGTCGGCATGACGAACTCGGTCTCGCTGCCGTCACGGAGGTCGACGATCGGGCCGAGCACCTCCGGGATGACGTCGCCGGCCTTGCGGATCGTGACCGTGTCGCCGATGAGGACGCCCTTGCGCTTCACCTCCGAGGCGTTGTGCAGCGTCGCCCTTGACACCGTCGACCCGGCGACCAGCACGGGTTCCATGAACGCGAACGGCGTCACCCGACCGGTCCGGCCGACGTTGACCTTCACGTCGAGGAGTTTCGTCGTCGCCTCCTCGGGCGGGTACTTGTAGGCGATCGCCCAGCGTGGGGCGCGCGAGGTCGACCCGAGCCGACGCTGTAGCGAGACGGTGTCGACCTTGACGACGATGCCGTCGATCTCGTGCTCGACGTCGTGACGGTGTTCGCCCCAGTAGGCGATCTTGTCGAGGATCTCGTCGGTGCTCGAGAGCTTCGTGGTGTGCGTCGAGACGGGCAGTCCCCACGCCGCCAGGGCCAGGTAGACGTCGTGCAGTGACTCCGGTGACCACCCCTCGAGCCGGCCGACCCCGTGACAGATCATGTGCAACGTGCGACGTGCCGTCACCTGCGGGTTCTTCTGCCGCAGCGACCCGGCGGCCGAGTTGCGCGGGTTGGCGAACGGCGCCTTGCCGTCGGCGACGAGCGACGCGTTGAGGGCCTCGAAGTCCTCCAGTCGGAAGAACACCTCCCCGCGGACCTCCAGCACCGACGGGATCGGGTGGTCGTCGGAGGGGGTCAGCTTCGCCGGGATGTCGTCGATGGTGCGGGCGTTGAGGGTGACGTCCTCCCCGGTCCGGCCGTCGCCGCGGGTGGTGCCGCGCACCAGGGTGCCGTTCTCGTAGACGAGGGCGAGGGCCACCCCGTCGATCTTCAGTTCGCAGAGATAGTCCAACCCGACGCCGGCGTCGGCCTCGACGCGCGAGACCCACGTACGCATCTCGTCGGCGTCGAACACGTTGTCCAGGGACAACATCCGCTCGAGGTGGTCGACCGCGGCGAACTCGGTGGCGAAACCACCGCCGACCAGCCGGGTCGGCGAGTCGGCGACGGCGAGTTCGGGGTGCTCGTCCTCCAGCCGCTGCAGACGTTTCAGGAGCTCGTCGAACTCACCGTCGGTGATCGTCGGCGAATCCTTGACGTAATACCGGAACTGGTGCTCCCGGACCTCCTCGGCCAGAGCCGTCCACTGAGCGCGCAGATCACCGTCCTCCACCTGCACGACGATAGTCGCGCGATCCGACATCTCCGGCCCCACCATCACCCTCGATGCCGCACCCGATCATGGTCTGCGGCCGGCGGTGGTCGACGTGACCACGCGCTGCTGGTGACGCCGGACCCCGCCGAGGCCGAGGCGCTCGCCGAGCACACCCGCTTCTTCGTGCCCGCCCATCTCGGCGTTTTCCGACTCGTCGCGCCCGCCCGATTGGTCCGGGATCTCGACTTCTGACGACTCGGCCCGAGCACGCCGATGTGCCATCCTGGTCGCCATGCGGGCTGCGGTGCGGGACTACTGGTGGGCGGCGCTCGTGGTGCCGCTCAGCATCGTCCTCACTGTCATCCTCATCGGCGGCGCCGTCGGCGATCGGCACGACGGCACGACCCAGACGGTCTCGGCCGCCGTCACGTCGCAGGCGCCGACGTCCACGCAGTCGGCCGAACAGATCGCCGACGCCCAGGCCTGTCGCACGTCGTCGGCCCCGCGGACGATCTCGGTCAGCATCAGTCGCCAACGCATGTGGTTGTGCACCGGGACGTCGACGGCCGTCGCGTCGCCGATCACGACCGGCATCGACACGCCGGTCGACCGGACACCCGTCGGGACATGGAAGATCATCGACCGCGAGACCGATCGCTACCTCGTCGGCCCCGACTACCGGGTGTTCGTGCACTACTGGCTGCAGTTCTTCGGCGACTACGGATTCCACGACTCGCCCTGGCAGACGTTCCCCTACGGCGACATCCGCTACCGCTCGGCGGGAAGCCGCGGGTGCGTGCACGTCCCGGAACCCATGATGGCGCGCCTCTACACCTGGGCGACGCTGGGCACCACGGTGACGATCCGCGCCTGACGCGGCGGGTCAGCGGTGCGGCAGCCGTTCACCGACCGCGGTCGCGACGCCGAGGGCGGCGACCGCGCGCGCCGACGCCACCTCACCCAGTCCACACGCCGGGCTGACGATCATCTGCTCGACGAGGACCGCGTGATCGAGTCCGATCGTGTCGACGAGTGCGATCAGGCGGTCGCTGACATCGTCGGGCGTCGGGGTGGGACCCGTCGTCGGGACGCATCCGGCCACCACGACACGCCCGGCGTCGACCGCCTCACCGAATCCGTCGAGATCCTCGGTGCGCGGGCGTTCGGCGCCGATGCGCGCGAGGTCGAGTGAGACGCCCCACAGCGGCGTCTGCGCCGCGACGTCCCACGGGAACGCGTCACCGCAGTGGTGCAGCAGGACGGGCGCGCCGACGCCGGCACACAGCGCGCTCAGGTGCTCGGCGGCCACCGCGGCCGGCACGGGCGGGATCACGTCGAATCGGGAGAGCGGGGGAACCCTCCCGGCGACGACGGCGTCGAGGGACGGCTCGTCGATCTGCACGAGCACCCGCGCACCGAGGCGTCGGGACAGGTCACGCACGTGGTCGGCGATGCCCTCGGTGAGCGACCCGACGACGTCACCCCAGGCGCCGCGGTCGGCGAGGGCCTTGTGGCCGGTGGTCAGCTCGACGGTCGCGGCGAGCGTGAACGGTCCGGCGATCTGCGTCTTCACCCAGGCGTCCGGCCCGCCCAGGCCGCGGGTCTCCCACACCTCCTCGAGCGCGTCGAGATCGGCGCGGAGCAGGTCGCGGGCGCGGCGCCGCAGGGCCGATCCCCCACCGGCGAGGCGATAACCGTGGTTGCCCACATCCATGGGCATGTCGACGAGGAGCGCCGCACAGCGTCCGATCATGTCGGCCCCGACACCCCGTGCCGGCAGCTCGGGCAGGTGCATCAGCGCGACCTCGCCGGCGACGACGTCCGCGGCCCCGCGCGGATCGCTGCCCGGCATCGACCCGACGCCGGTCGCCACACCGGTCGGCGGCCGTGGACCGTCCTGGGGTGTCACGCGGCGCGGATCCGGCCGCAGCCGATCACGCGGTCACCCGCCGCGGCGTCCGGCGCGTACAGCACCGCAGCCTGCCCGCGTGCCACCCCGGTGAGGGGTTCGTGCAGGTCGATGACGATCCCGTCGCCGTCGTCGACGGCACGTGCACGGGCCGGCGCGAGTCCCCCGTGGGCGCGCACCTGCACCACGCACTCGATGTCACCCTCGGGTGCCGCACCCGAGGTCCACACCGCGCGTCCGGCCGCGATGGAACTCACCGCGAGATCGGCCGACGTGCCGACGGTGACCGTGGCGGTGTCGGGGTCGATCGCGGTGACGTATCGCGGGGCACCGTCCGCGGCGGGGGCCTCGATGCCCAGTCCCTTGCGCTGCCCGATGGTGAAGCCGTGGATCCCGTCGTGCTCGGCGAGCGTGTCACCGGTCGCCTTGTCGACGACGAGTCCGGGCCGGACGCCGATACGCGCGCCGAGGAACGCACGCGTGTCCCCGCTGGGGATGAAGCAGATGTCGTGGGAGTCGGGCTTGTCGGCGACGGTGAGTCCGCGGCGTGCGGCCTCGGCGCGGATCTCGGGTTTCGGGGTGTCCCCGACCGGGAACATCGCGTGCGCCAACTGGTCCGCCGTGAGGACCGCCAGCACGTACGACTGGTCCTTGTCGGCGTCGACGGCACGACGCAGCACGCCGTCGTGGAGGCGCGCGTAGTGCCCGGTGGCCAGCGCGTCGAACCCGAGCGCCCGCGCGCGATGTGCGAGTGCGGAGAACTTGATCTTCTCGTTGCACGTCAGACAGGGGTTGGGTGTCTGTCCCCGGGCGTAGGCGTCGACGAACTCGTCGATCACGTCGTCACGGAACCGTTCGGCGAAATCCCAGACGTAGAACGGGATCCCGAGGACGTCCGCGGCGCGGCGGGCGTCCTGCGCGTCCTCCCGCGAGCAGCAGCCGCGACTGCCGGTCCGCAGTGCGCCGGGTGCGGTGGACAGGGCGAGGTGGACGCCTGTGACGTCGTGGCCCGCGTCCACCGCCCGTGCCGCGGCGACGGCCGAGTCGACCCCGCCGCTCATCGCGGCCAACACCCGCATGTCTCAGCGCTCCCCGACGGTGGCCATGCCCGCGACCCGGGCACGATCGGCGACATCGCCGAGAACGGCGGCGACAGCGGAGATCTCGGCGTCCGTGGTCGACGGGGCGAGGGAGAACCGCAGACTGCTGCGTGCGTCCGCGGTCGACATGCCCATCGCCAACAGCACGTGGCTGGCGCGCGCGACACCCGCGGTGCACGCCGATCCCGTCGAGCACTCGACCCCGTTGGCGTCCAACAGCATCAGCAGTGAGTCCCCCTCGCAACCGAGGAGCGACACGTGCGCGTTGCCCGGCAGCCGGTCGTCGCCGAGGGGTCCGTTGACGACGCAACCGGGGACCGCACGCGCCACGTCGAGCAGCCGATCACGACGGGCGGCGACCGTCACCATGCTGGTCGGGAGTTCGTCGACCGCGATCCGCAGGGCGGTGGCCATCCCGACGGCGCCCGCGGCGTCGGGTGTACCCGACCGGACGTCACGCTCGTGACCGCCGCCGTGCAGCAGCGGGACACAGTCGACGTCACGACGCAGCACGAGGGCACCCATACCGTGCGGGCCGCCGAACTTGTGCGCGGCCAGGCTCATCGCACTGACGCCGACGGTCCCGAGGTCGACCGGGATGTGGCCGACGGCCTGGATCGCGTCCGTGTGCAGGGGCACGCCGAACTCCGCTGCGACGGCGGCGAGTTCAGCGATCGGCTCGATGGTGCCGACCTCGTTGTTCGCCCACATCACCGACACGAGGGCCGTCTCGTCGGGGTGGGCTGCGAGCTCGGCGCGCAGGTCCGACGGTGACACGCGTCCCTCGGCGTCGACCGGGAGCACCACGAGGTCGGCGTCTCCGCGGTCGGCGAGCCACTGCGCCGGATCCATCACCGCATGGTGTTCGACGGCGGAGATGACCACCCGACGCCGACGCGGGTCGGCTGCGACGCGGGCCCAGAAGATGCCCTTCACGGCGAGGTTGTCGCTCTCGGTGCCGCCGGCGGTGAACAGGACCTCCGAGGGCCGTGCACCGATCGACGCGGCGATCGACTCGCGCGCCTCCTCCAGGTGACGGCGCACGCGACGGCCCGACCCGTGCAGTGACGCGGCGTTGCCCGGGTCGGCGAGGATGCGTGTCATCGCCTCGACGGCGGCCGGATGCATCGGTGTCGATGCGGCGTGATCGAGGTAGACGGGTGTGCTCACCGGGACGGACATGACCGACCCAGGATACCGGCGGAAATCCCCGGCCCGCGCCCGCGGGGACCCCTACGCCGCGCCGGCCGCGTCCGCGAGGCGATCGTCGGGGACTCGGCGGCCCGTGAGCGACGGGAGCGCGGAGAGAGCCCGCAGGGCGTCGTCGTGCCGATCGTCGGCGCCGAAGACGAGACGCTCACAGCGGGCGGCGAGTTCGCGGCGGTCGGCGCCGGGCAGTTGCAGCTCGTGGACACGGACCACCACGGTGAGGCCGCGGGCCCGCAGGACACGACGCAGTGTGTCCAGGATGTCGTCGTCACCGATGAACGCCGGGGCCGTCGCGACGTGCCCGTCGGCGTCACGGAAACCGACGTGGACGGGGAGGACGGGCATCCGGGCGTCGACCGCGGACTGGAAGCAGGCGGGACGGAAACGCCCACCCGCGTGACCGCACCAGGTGGTCCCCTCGGGGAACACACCGACGGCGTCGTCGGCGAACAGACCACCGGTCATCGCCTCGATCGTCGCGGGCAGCGACCGCAACGACGCCCGGTCGACACCGATGACACCCAGTCGGCGCGCCAGACCACCGACGAGCGGCCAGCTCAGGATCTCCGACTTGGCGACGAACCGCGCGGGCACCACTCCGGCGATCGCGACGATGTCGAGGAACGAGGTGTGGTTGGCGACGACGAGCCCGACACCGCGGCCGACGTGGGGCCGACGGTCGTCGACCTCGACCGCGATGCCCAGCGCCGCCAGCAGCGAGCGCGCGGCCCGCCGCACGAACCGACGTCGCACCGGGCGGGGCAGGGGTGCCACGAGAGCACCGCCCGCCGCCGCGACGACGGCGGTGGCGGCCAGGCGGACGATCCGCAGCACCGCCCGGGTCCGTCCGACCGGCTGCCCGGCAGCGCGGACGCAGCTCGCGTCGCAGGGGCTCGTGGGGAACCAGGCGTGTGTGGTCATCGGGTCGCCGCCTCGACGTCGCAGCGGTCGGCGAGCGCTCGGAGGCGGTCGAGGTATCGGGTGTCGGCGGTTCGGCGGTCGATGACCGTCACGAAGTCCCCGACACCGAAGTCCGGGTCGTGGGCGGGCTCGCCGCAGATCCGGGCGCCGATCCTCAGGTATCCCGCCATCAGAGGTGGCAGGGAGAACCGGGTGGGCGGATCGATGTCGTCGAGGCGTCGGCCGTCGACGATCACCGGTCGGTGCGGGAACACCTGCCACGGCGCGCGGTGTCGGTCGCGGGCGAGGTCGCGTACCGCGCGGACCACCGCGCCCGTCTCGGTGCCGTCACCGAGGTCGAGAGGGACCGACGTGCATCCCGCGACATAGCGGTGTCCGGTCTCCTCGACGTGACGGAGGATGCCGGACCACATCAGCGCCAGCACCGACCCGGTCCGATGCGCCTGCGCGACGCAGGCACGACCCATCTCGACCGTCTCCGCCGCGATCGGGGCGAGTTCGCCGAGGTCGAACTCGCCGGCGCTGTAGAGACCGCCGGCGGCGATCGCGGCCGCGGGCGTCAGCATCCGGTAACAGCCGACCACCGACCCGTCGGTGCCGTCCCGGACCAGCAGGTGGTCGCAGAAGTCGTCCCAGCGGTCGGCGTCACGCCCGTCCACTGCGTCTGCCATGGCCGAGGAGAACCCCGGCTCGGTCGAGAACACGTCGTGTCGAAGTCGCTGCGCCGCCTCGATGTCGGCGGGCCGCGTCGTCAGGTGCAGCGTGTAGCGGGGTCCGCGCAGCAGCACGCGGGAGCGGCGCACGGGCGCTGTGGTGGAGGTGCCGTCGAGCAGTGTCGTCGCCATGGGCCACAGGGTCTCCGGCGGATCGGACACCCGCGCTGCACCGGCGTGTCATGTCGGTGGAAGGGTGGTGAACTCCCGGATGTCCGGGTTACGCCGCACCCACCGGCACGTTACCGGCGCCCTCCGAACGCGCCGTGGCCCCCGGAACATCAGTTCCGGGGGCCACGGTGGAGCGGTTTCGGGCGATCACGCCCTACTGCGTCACTTGCGCTTCTTGACCTCTTCGGTCAGTTGCGGCGCGACGTCGAACAGGTCGCCCACGATGCCGTAGTCGGCGATCTCGAAGATCGGGGCCTCTTCGTCCTTGTTGACGGCCACGATGGTCTTCGAGGTCTGCATGCCGGCGCGGTGCTGGATGGCACCGGAGATGCCGAGCGCCACGTACAGCTGCGGCGAGACGGTCTTGCCGGTCTGACCGACCTGGAACTGGCCCGGGTAGTACCCCGAGTCGACGGCGGCACGCGAGGCACCGACGGCGGCACCGAGCGAGTCGGCGAGTTCCTCGACCACGGAGAACTTGTCCGCGCTGCCGACGCCGCGGCCACCGGAGACGACGATCGACGCCTCCGTCAGCTCGGGACGGTCGCCACCGACGATGGGCTCCACCTTGGTGATCTTGACGGCGTTCGCGGCCGGGGCGGGGACCTCCACGTCGACGCGCTCGCCGGCGCCGGCCTGAGGCTGGGCCTCCACGCCGCCGGGACGGATCGAGTAGATCGGGATGTCGCCCTTGGGCTGCGCCTCGACGGTGAACGCGCCACCGAAGATCGAGTGCACGCCGGTCTTGTCGTCCTTGATGTCGATGACGTCGTAGAGGATCCCCGATCCCAGGCGCACGGCCAGGCGACCGGAGATCTCCTTGCCGTCGGCGGTCGCAGCCACGATGACCGCGGCGGGCGACGCCTGCTCGGCGACTGCGGCGAGGACGTCGACCTTGGGGCTGATCAGGTAGCCCTCGACGTCGTCGGACTCGGCGACGTAGATCTTCTCCGCGCCGGCCTCCGTGAGGCCGGCGACGACGCCGTCGGCCGTGCCCGGCTTGCCGGCCACGACGACCGACGGGCTGCCGAGTGCCCGTGCTGCGGTGATGAGCTCGCCGGTGACCTTCTTCAGGCCGCCCTCCGCGTCGAGCTCGGCGAGAACCAGTACTTCTGCCATGGTGTGTTGCTCCTCGATGTCAGGGTCGGGCGGTCTCAGATGATCTTCTGGCCGACGAGGTACTCGGCGAGCTTGACGCCACCGTCACCCTCGTCGGTGACGCGCTCGCCCGCGCTCTTCGGCGGCTTCGGGGTGTTGGACGTGACCGTCGACCCCGCGTTCTCCAGACCCACATCGGAGGGCTCGACGCCGATGTCGGCGAGTGAGACGACCTGCACTTCCTTCTTCTTCGCGGCCATGATGCCCTTGAAGGAGGGGAAGCGCGGCTCGTTGATCTTCTCGGTGACGCTCACGATCGCGGGCAGCGACGCCTCGAGGTGCGTTATGCCCTCGTCGGTCTCGCGCTCGCCCGAGAGGGTGTCCCCGTCGACGGTCAGCTTGCGCATGTGCGTCAGGTGGGGCAGCTCGAGGTACTCGGCGATCATCGACGGGATGGCACCGCCGCGACCGTCGGTGGCCTCGTTGCCGGCGATGACCAGCTCGACACCTTCGACGGTGCCCAGCGCGCGGGCGAGGACGTAGGCCGTCTGGACGGCGTCGGAGCCGTGCATCAGGTCGTCCTTGATGTGGATCGCCTTGTCGGCACCCATCGACAGCGCCTTGCGGATCGCGTCCGTGGTGCGCTCGGGGCCCGCCGACAGGATGGTGACCTCGCCGCCCGAGGCCTCCTTGATCTGCAGGGCCTCCTCGACGGCGCGCTCGTTGATCTCGTCGAGGACGGCGTCGGCCGCCTCGCGGTCCAACGTGTAGTCGCCATCGGACAGCTTGCGCTCGGACCAGGTGTCCGGAACCTGCTTGATCAGTACGACGGTGTTCGTCATGGTCCTCTTCGACCTCCACTCAGCGGTTGTGAACTCACCGTAAACTTACTGCCCGGTAAGGTAAAGCATCCACCCACCAGTCTAGCCACTGCCCTCGGCGGTCCCACACCACGTCCATGCAGGTGGCGGCCGTGGTCGCGAGACGCCTCCGCCGACCGGAGACATCGGTCACATCGATCGCGGGAGGGTGACGGCGACGTGACCGTTAGGCTCCCGCAGATGACCAACGCAACCGACGCCCCCGAGCCGACGCTGGTGCTCACCGGCGAGCGGACCGCGCCGGGGATCGCCGAGGAGAACTACTGGTTCCGGCGGCACGAGGTCGCCTACGCCCACATCGTCGACGCCTGTCGGGGCAGACGGGTCCTCGAGGCCGGGTCCGGCGAGGGATACGGCGCCGACATGCTGGCCGGCGCCGGTGCCGACGTCGTCTGCGTCGACTACGACGAGACCGCCGTCGCCCACTCCCGGGCCCTCTATCCCCGGCTCACCGTCCACCAGGCGAACCTGGTGGATCTCCCCCTGCCCGACGACGACGTCGACGTCGTCGTGAACTTCCAGGTCATCGAGCACCTGTGGGACCAGGAGCGGTTCGTCGCCGAGTGTCGGCGTGTGCTGCGGCCCGGCGGACGCCTCTTCATGAGCACGCCCAACCGCCTCACCTTCTCCCCCGGCCGCGACACACCGCTGAACCCCTTCCACACCCGCGAGCTGTCGGCCGCGGAGCTCACCGAGCTGCTCGTGGGCGGCGGGTTCACCGTCGAGCAGATGCTCGGGGTGCACCACGGGTCGGCGCTGCGGGCCCTGGACAAGCGGTGGAACGGTTCGTTCGTCGACGCCCAGATCGATCGGGCGCTGGCCGGCGAGCCGTGGCCGACCGCGCTCGCCGCCGACGTGGCGAGCATCCGGACCGACGACTTCGAGATCCACGCCGACGACCCCGAGGGCGGACGGGGCATCGACGCCGGCCTGGACCTGTTGGCCGTCGCCTCCGCATGACCCCCGACCCATGACCCCCGACCCATGACGGCGACGCGTGTCCCGGGACGCTTCGCGGTGGTGTTGCACTCGCACCTGCCGTGGCTGGCCCACCACGGCGCCTGGCCGGTCGGCGAGGAGTGGCTGCACCAGTCGTGGGCGGCGTCGTATCAACCGCTGTTCGCGGCGTTGCGCCGACTGGCCGACGACGGCCACCGGGACGTGCTGTCCCTCGGCGTGACGCCCGTTCTCGCCGCCCAACTCGACGACCCGTACTGCGGTGAGGCGATGCACGCCTGGCTGGGGTCCTGGCGCACCCGTGCGCACGAGGCAGGCATCGCCGGTGCCGTCCTCGGCGACACCGGCGCCGGTGACCTGGGCCACCGGGAGCACCGTGCCGCCGAGTCCGCTCTCGCCGACTTCGAGACCCGCTGGCGCCACGGCGCGTCCGGTGCACTGCGGGACCTCGTCGACGCGGGGGTGCTGGAACTGTTGTCGGGCCCGCTGGCGCACGGTTTCGCGCCCACGATGGACCCGCGGCTACGACGCTTCTCGCTCGACGAAGGTCTCGCCGACACCCGCGCCCGCGTCGGCCGGCGCCCCCGCGGAATCTGGGCGCCGGAGTGCGCGTACGCGCCGGGCATGGAGCAGGACTACTCCGCCGCCGGGGTGACCCACTTCCTCGTCGACGGCCCGGCGCTGCGGGGCGACACCGCACTGGCCCGTCCGGTGGGGTCCACCGACGTCGTCGCGGTCGGACGCGACCTCGAGATCAGCTACCGGGTGTGGTCGCCCAGGTCGGGGTATCCCGGCCACGCGGCCTATCGGGACTTCCACACCTGGGATCACCGCTTCGGGTTCAAGGCGTCGCGCGTCACGGGCCGATCGGTGCCGGCGGAGCGCAAGGCCCCCTACGACCCCGATCGCGCACGGCGGGCCGTGGACGCCCACGTGACGGACTTCGTCGGGCACGTCCGCGACCGTCTCGCCGCCGAGTCGGAACGGGTCGGCCGGCCGGCGCTGGTCGTAGCGGCGTTCGACACCGAGCTCTTCGGCCACTGGTGGCACGAGGGGCCCCAGTGGCTCGAGGCGGTGCTGCGTGCGCTACCCGACGCCGGGGTCGACGTCAGCAGTCTGCAGACCGCCATCGGCGACGGGTTCGTCGGTGCCCCGGTGGATCTCGGTCCGTCGAGCTGGGGGTCGGGCAAGGACTGGCGGGTCTGGGACGGGCCCGCGGTGTCCGACCTGGTGGCCGTCCAGCGCGAGGTGACCGCGGCAGCGCTCGACACCGTCACCAAGCGACTCGACCAGGGAACAGCGCTGCGCGATCCCGTCGCCGACCAGATCGTGCGGGAGACGATCCTGACCGTCGCATCGGACTGGGCGTTCATGGTGTCGAAGGACACCGCGGCCGACTACGCCCGCGACCGGGCGTTCACCCACGCCCACGCCGCGCGCGAGATCGTCGACGCCGCCGACCGCGGCCGGGAGGACACCGCGGCACGCCTCGCGGCTGCCTGGCGCCGGGCCGACCACCCGTTCGGGGCGCTCGACGCCCGCCGTCTCGTCGGGACGGCCCCATGAGGATCCTGCTGGTCTCGTGGGAGTACCCACCCGTCGTCGTCGGGGGGCTGGGGCGGCACGTGCACCACCTGAGCGTCGAGCTCGCGGCCGCCGGCCACGACGTGGTCGTGCTCTCGCGGCGACCCTTCGGGACCGACGCCCTGTCCCACCCGACGACCGACACCGTCGTCGAGGGCGTCCGGGTGGTCGCGGTGGCCGAGGACCCACCCGACTTCGAGTTCGCCCGCGACATGATGGCCTGGACACTTGCGATGGGCCACAGCCTGATCCGGGCCGGCCTGGGGGTGACCGACGCGGACGGCAGCCGGTGGGTGCCCGAGGTGGTCCATGCGCACGACTGGCTGGTCGCGCATGCCTCGATCGCGCTCGCCCAGGTCTTCGACGTGCCACTGGTGGCGACCATCCACGCGACGGAGGCCGGCCGCCACAGCGGGTGGGTCGCCGGCACCATCAACCGCCAGGTCCACTCCGTCGAGTGGTGGTTGGCATCCGAGGCCGACGCGATCGTCACCTGCTCGGCGTCGATGCGCGACGAGGTCGTGCGGTTGTTCGGCCCCGACCTGGCCGAGATCCACACGATCCACAACGGGATCGACGTCAGCACGTGGCCGTTCGCGCCTCGCCGACCCCATGACGGTCCGCCACGACTGCTGTTCGCGGGACGGCTGGAGTACGAGAAGGGTGTGCAGGACCTGATCGCCGCGCTCCCTCGGCTCCGGCGTACGCATCCCGGGACCACCGTCGACGTCCTCGGCGACGGCACCCAGGAGACGTGGCTGCGCGACCTCGCGCGGCGCCACCGGGTGCTGCGTGCGGTGCGGTTCCGAGGCACAGCCGACCACGCCGGACTGCTCGCGGCTCTCCAGCGGTGCGACGCCATCGTGCTGCCGAGTCGCTACGAGCCGTTCGGGATCGTCGCGTTGGAGGCGGCGGCCGTCGGGGCGCCTCTGGTGACGTCGACCGCAGGCGGGCTCGGTGAGGCGGTGACCGACGGGGTGACCGGGATGGCGTTCGCGCCGGGTGACGTGACCGGGTTGGCCGCGGCCGTGCGTGCCGTCCTCCTCGATCCCGCCGCAGCGCAGCGGCGGGCGGACGCGGCACGCGAACGGCTCACCGCCGACTTCGGGTGGCGGCTGGTCGCCGGTCGGACCGCAGAGGTCTACCTGTCGGTCAAGCGGCGTGTGCGTCATCCGATCGGCCGTCCGGAGATCGTCACGAGACCGCTGCCCGACCGGGACGTCGGCGCGCCCTGAGGCGTTACCCTGACGCCGTGTCCAGCCCAGCGCAGTACCTCAGCAGCCTGTCCGTCGACACCACGACACCGGTGCTCGTCACCGGGGCGACCGGCTACGTCGCCGGATGGGTGGTCAAGGACCTCCTCGACGCCGGGGTGACGGTGCACGCGGCGGTGCGCAACCCCGACGACCGACGCAAGACCGCGCATCTCCGCGCGCTCGCCGACGCCGCACCGGGGACCATCGAGTTCTTCGCCGCCGATCTGCTGACCGACGGCTCCTACGACGAGGCGATGGCAGGCTGCGGCATCGTCTTCCACACGGCGTCGCCGTTCACCTCCGACGTCAGCGACCCGCAGCGCGAGCTGGTGGATCCCGCCGTAGAGGGCACCCGCACCGTCCTCGAGTCCGCCGACCGCACGGAGTCGGTGCGACGGGTGGTGCTCACGAGCTCGGTCGCCGCGATCTACACCGACACCGTCGACTGCGCGGACGCCGGCGGCACCCTCACCGAGGACGACTGGAACACCTCCGCGACACTGGACTACGAGCCCTACAACCTGTCGAAGACGTTGGCGGAGAAGAAGGCCTGGGAGATCGCCGAGGCGCAGTCGCGGTGGGACCTGGTCGTCGTCAACCCGTCGCTGGTCATCGGTCCCCCGCTGGGACCTGCACCGACATCGGAGAGCTTCGCGATCGTCACCCAGCTGGGCAACGGGATGATGGCCCTGGGTGCGCCGCGCATCAAGATCGGTGTCGTCGACGTCCGCGAGGTGGCACAGGCCCATGTGACCGCCGCGTTCACGAAGGACGCGCAGGGCCGTCACATCCTCTCGGCCGCCGACACCGACCTGCTCGAGATGGGCAAGGCACTGGTGCCGCGGTTCGGGATGAAGCGCCCGCTACCCCGGTTCCCGCTCCCGATCCCGCTGCTCGTCGCGGTGGCCCCGCTGGTCGGGCGCGACCGCCGGTTCGTCCGTCGCTGTTCGGGCGGTCCGTTGCATCTGGACAACTCGAAGAGCCGTGAGGCACTGAGGATCTCCTACCGCCCGATGCGGGAGTCGCTGGAGGAGATGTTCGCGGCGATGCTGGACGCCGGCCAGGTCAAGCTGCTCCGCTGACCCGGTCAGCGGTCCTCGGCCGCACCCGCCTTCTTGCGGGCGATGTCGGCGAGTGCCCGTGCGTGTTCGGCCCGTTGCGCGGCCGTCGCCGCCCAGTCGTCGGCACGGTTGCGCACCACGCGGGCAGGTGCCCCGACGGCGATCGCGTAGTCCGGGATCTCGCCACGCACCACGGCATGGGAGCCGAGGACGCAGCCGCGGCCGACGATGGTGTTGCGCAGCACCGAGACCTTGGCCGCGATCCACGTGTCCGGTCCGATGCGGACCGGTCCCTTGACGATCCCCTGGTCCTTGATCGGCAGCGTGATGTCCTCGGTGCGGTGGTCGAAGTCGCAGATGTAGCACCAGTCGGCGATCAGCGTCGACGCACCGATCTCGATGTCGAGGTAGGCGTTCACGACGTTGTTCGCGCCGAAGACCGTCTTGTCACCGATGCGCAGCGATCCCTCGTGGCAGCGGATCGAGTTGCCGTCGCCGATGTGGACCCAGCGCCCGATCTCCATCCGGGACAGCTCCGGCGTCGCGTGGATCTCCACGTCGCGCCCGAGGAACACCATTCCCCGCAGGACGATGTGCGGGTTGGCGACCCGGAACCGCCACAGGCGGAAGTAGCGGACCAGATACCAGGGTGTGTAGGCGTGGTGCTCGATCACCCACCGCAGCGACGCCACGGTGAGGAACCGGACCTGCTCGGGGTCGCGACGTCGGCCCGCGCGTCGTCGCGACCGCAGCGACGCGTTCCACATCGTCGTCATGGGCAGACACCCTAGCGGCCGCGTGCGCGGGGTCCCGGGGCGCCGCGGGCCCCGCGATAGGCTCACCGATGCGATCGGGCTGTCGACACCTCGGCGGACCCCGACTGGTCAGGTGAGGACGGGAGAACGATGCGGGACAGTTCGGTGCCCACACGTGCGCGGGGCGGGGTCGCCGCACGGTGGATCGTCCTCCTGCTGGCAGCCGTCACACTGGTCGCGGCCTGCGCCGACGGCGAGCAGGACGTCCGGTCCATCCCGAGCGCCGGATGGGCCAGCTACGGCGGCGACGCCGGCAACGCGAACTTCGCCTACGCGGATGTACCGGACGACCTCGCCCTGTCCTGGACGCGTCCGACGGGTGGCCCGGTGTCGGCGCCGCTCACCATCTCCGGCAGGTCCAACGTGCAGGTGACGTCGCGGACCGAGTCCGGATGCAACACCTTCGTCTTCGACTCCCGCGCCGGCCGCAAGAACTGGTGCCGACGGATGGCCGCGGGGGTCGAGCTGAACGCGATCCTCGTCGACCAGTACGACAACGCCTATGTGGGCGAGGCCGGCAATCTGGTCGCCTACACCGGCGGTGGCTCGATCCGGTGGCGGTTCCCGACCGTCGGTGTGCCGGTGTCGCTCAAGTTCGCCGGGCCGGGTGTGGTCCTGCTGGTCACCGACCTCGGTCAGGTGGTGCTGATCAACTCCCAGACCGGGCAGCCGGCGGCACCCGGGGTGTCGTTGCGGTCGGACGTGGACGCCTCCCAGCCCACCTTCGGGCTCGGTGACTGCATCACCGGGGGCCCGAACTGCGCCATCCAGTCGAGCCCCGCCGTCGACACCGATGCGAAACGCTTCTACCTGGAGTTCTGGCCGGAGAAGTCGATCGCATCCGAGGTCCGTGCGCTGCGCTACGACGAGCTCAACGGGTCGGTCACCCTGCGCGACGCCTGGACCGCCCAGATCCCGAGCGGGGTGATCGGCACACCGACACTGTCCGCGGACAAGAAGACGCTCTACGTCTTCGATCGTCTCGGCAGCATCTATGCGCTCGATGCGGCGACCGGCAAGACGCGGTGGAGCTACTTCGTCGGCGGGTACGGGTTCGGCACGATGACCGTCTCCCCCGACGGCGTCATCATCCCGACCGGCGTCATCGGCGCGCCGCTGCGCGCGATCCGGGACCGCGGCGACCACGCCGAGCCCCTGTGGCAGCGCAACGACCTGCAGACCGTCAGCCTCTCCGCGCTGACGAAGACCGGTACCGCATGGACCGTCGTCCGCAGTGGGAAGGACCAGGAACTCTCGCTGGTCGAGGTGTCCGCCAGCGACGGCAAGACCATGCGCACCCTCCCGATGCCGGGCGCGCTCGGCTTCGCCACCGGCGTCGCCGTCTCGGCGTCCGGCGCCATCGCCACGGCCACCAATCTCGGCGAGGTCTACTTCTTCGACAAGCCGAAGGACTGACAGCCGACGCCGGGCCGCGGCTCACACTGTGGAGTTGTCAAGGTGCTGATGCGGTCCCGCGGGGTGGGCGGGTGCTGGGGAGTGCTGTCGGTCAGGCGGCGATGCTGTTGGTCAGGCGGCTGTGGCGTCGAGTCGTAGGGCGCGGCGGTTGTAGGCGGGGTGCAGTTGTCGTGCGGGGTCGATGGTGGCGGGTGGTCGGATCCAGGGGTGTCGGTCGGAACCCATGACTATCTCCCACCCCTGCTGATGCACCGCGACGTGGCAGGTCCGGCACAGCAGACACCCGTTGTCACAGGTGGTCGGCCCACCCTGGGAGTGGAAGACGATGTGGTGGACGTCGGTCCACGACGCCGGATCACCGCACTTGATGCAGCACTCGTCGCGGGCGACGATCGCCTTGCGCGTGCGGCCGGTGAACAGCCGCGCCGACGGGGAGATGTCGACCGGTGCGGCGTCGACATCGACCGCGATGCGGGTCACCGAGGCGTCGCACGCCAGCAGCGACACCGCCTGATCGGTCACCGAGCCCATCCACTGCAGATGAGCCGGGCCCGCGGGCGTCACCCCACAGCACTCTTCGGCGGTTGCGGGCACCGTCAGCAGGATCTCCGTACGCGCCGGCGCGACGAACCCGCCATCACCGAGGGCGCGGGAGGCGGCTTCGAGAACCTGGGTGAAGGCGTCGGCGCGGCGTTGGGCCGCTGATCGTGGATCCGGCGTCCCGTCCGGGAGTGGTTTCGGGCGGGATGCGGTGTCGACACACGAGATCAACCGCTCCCCGGTCACGACATCCAGATCGAACGACCCGGCCAGTCGTCCGTCGTCGCGTTGGGTCCAGGACACCTCGTTGAGCGTGCTGTCCTCGACGACCGGGGTCACCGGCTCGCCGGCCTCCTCCACCACCGGCTGGTGCTCGAGTGCGATGGACCGAGCCCGGTCGTCGATCTCGGCCGGTGACCGTCCTGCGAGGGCGTGCCCGATCAGGAGCGTCTCGGTCTCGACCGCGAGCTCCGACCCGAGTGGTGAGCGGGTCCGGACCGCCACGTGGCGTACCCCGCGGGCGATGGCGTCGGCGTACTCCGCCGAAATCGACCCGTCCCGCACATGCCGCGCCACCACCGGCAGATGCATGATCGCCCGCCCGAGCCGGATCGCCCGCGACGCCACCACCGGAACGCACCCGTGGCGGCGCAGCAGTTCGCGCACCGACATCCCGAACCGCTTCGCCGTGCCCCGGCTTTCGAGCTCCCCGGTCAGCGCGGCCAGCACACCGTCCGCAGCGTTGCGTGCCGCGACCGCCGCACGCAGCCCAGCCAGCAGCGCGTCATCGTCGGCGGGCATGGTGCAGTCGCGGACGGCATCAGCAAGGCGATCAGCCGCCTCGACAACTTCATCGAACATGTGTGCGATTGTATTGGCGCCCACCGACAACGCTCCGGGATCGAGCCGATCAGTCGAGAACCTGTGGGATCAGCGCGAACTGTGTACAACCCAGCTCTCGGCGAACACGCGCACTCGATGGCGCAGGCGAACCAGGCCGTTCTGGCGACGGTGTCTCGTCAGCGACACCCCGGTGGCGAAGTCCGAGCACTCGCGGCGTGTCGGCTCTTCTCCTGGGCAACCACCGCAACGGCCACACGCAGCGCCGCAACCCTGTTGGTCATCAGCGTTTTCCGGGAGGGGCTGAGGGAGGTGCCACGCAGCGCGGCCTCACACTTGCGCAGGAGGGAACCCAGCTCCTTCTCGGCACGATCGAGCTCAGAGGCGTCCACACCCCCATCATGAGGCACCGCGACCAGCGGTTCATCTGCGATGGTCAGGATGTCCACGCTGAGAACACAGGTGCCGTCAGTGCCGCTCCCCCGGCCCGCAGATGAAGACCGTCGCGCGGGTTCCGACGCGGGTGACGACAAGCGCCAGCGAGCGACTGCCTCGTAGCCGTAGCCGTGTCCGCAGACGGTCGGGGTCGACGTCGACGCCACGCACCATGATCTCGAGAACTCCGCAGTCCAACTCCGCCAGCCGTCGGCGCAGCGACTTCTCGGCGAACGGGACCTGCTCCAGGACAGGCCATCCGCGCTCCCCCACCGGCACCGCGTCGCCGGTCAGATGGGCGATGCGGTTGTCGAGTTGCCACAGTCCGTGCCGCGCTGCGTAGTGGCGGACCAGCCCGGCACGCACCACCGCGCCGTCCGGGTCGATGATCCACCGGCCGACGGGCCCCACACCGACGTCGTCCGACTCCTCGTCGGTGATCTCGAATCCCGTTCCCCCGGTGCGCATCACGGTGGCACGGCGGGTGGCCCTGTCGTCCTCGCCGCACCAGAGCGAGACCTCCCGCACCCCTCCGTCGACGGACACCACCTCCGTCTCGCCGGTGAACCCGAAGCGATCGCGCAACATCCGATGGTCCAGTCCGGGAGCGCATTTCACGACGAGCGTGCGGCCCGCGTAGACCGACAGCAGCTCGAACAACCCTGGCCGAAGATCCTCCAGCCGGAAGGTGCGTGTCCCGGCCGCATCCCGCCGGGCGGGATCGGCGATGACGACGTCGGCGGAACTGGTCGGCGTGAGGGCGTCGGCGACGGCCACCATCGCTCCCGGGACGTTGTGCGCCGCCATCGCCGCACGGCCGGCGTCGAGATCGCTGCCGATGACACCGCCGAGGTCCGGGATCGCTGTCAGCTCGAGCAGTTCTGCCCCGATGGAGCAGGTGACATCGTGGACCACCGCGCCCGGGGTGTGCTGCGCGATCCGACGCGCCCGGTGAGCCGCCACGCGCGACGCGGTGGCCTGCTGCGCGGAGGCGTCGTCGAGCAGCAACTCATCCGCACCACGCAATCGCCCCCGAGCCCGTCGGCGGCCGCGGACCACCTCGACGAGCGCTGCGTCGCGCCCCGGATAGCGGGCGCGCAACGCCGCGAGATCGGCGATCAACGTGTCGGGGCGGAGTGCCAGATCCGACGCCGTCGACAACGCCTTCTCGCCGAATCGTGAAGCGAGCCAGGCGACGTCGTCGACCTCCACCGGAAGCGATCAGGCCTTGCGACCGGTGACGACGACGTTGTAGAAGAACTGCGGGGGCACGATCTTCCGCATGACGTTCTCGTCCAACCAGGTGAGACGCTTCCAGCCGCCGAACGCGAAACGTGCCCAGCCCCAGCCCAATTTCTCCGGCGGCACTGCGGCCTCGAAGGTGCGCACGGGCCAGCCGAGCATGGCGGCGGTGAACTCCTCGGTCGCGGTGTCGACATCGACAGCGCCGGCCGATCGCGCGAGGCGTTCGAGATCCCGCGGGTCGAACGTGTGGATGTCGACGACGGCCTCGAGCGCTGCGGCGCGCGACGACTCGTCGAGTTCGGCCTGCGGGCGACGCCATCCACGCAACGGAGCCCACTTCGTCACCGTGGTGGTCAGAGCCCAGGTCCCGCGTGAGAGCCACCGCGCGTAGAAGTCACCGATCGTCGACGGCTCACCGGCGAACACGAAGCGACCACCCGGTTTGAGCACGCGCAGCACCTCACGCAACGCCTGCTCGACGTCCGGGATGTGGTGCAGCACCGCGTGACCCACCACGAGGTCGAAGGTGTCGTCCTCGTACGGGATGGTCTCGGCGTCGGCGACACGTCCGTCCACGTCGAGACCCAGGTTCTCGGCGTTGCGCAGCGCGACCTTCACCATGCCGGGCGACAGGTCGGTCACCGAGCCCGAGGACGCGACCCCCGACTGCATGAGATTCAGCAGGAAGAATCCGGTGCCGCACCCGAGTTCGAGTGCGCGGCCGTAGGGCAGGGTCTCGTCGGCCGCGACGGCGTCGAAACGACCGCGCGCATAGTCGATGCAGCGCTCGTCGTACGAGATCGACCACTTCTCGTCGTAGGTCTCGGCCTCCCAGTCGTGGTACAGCACCTGGGCGAGCTTGGTGTCGGCGAGGGCCGCGTCCACCTCAGCGGCGGTGGCGTGGGGGTTCGGCGCGGGGTCGGACGGCGCTGAGGTCACGGGGACTCCTTCGACAGGACGGGCAGTCGGGGTGGACGGCTACTTGCCGAGGAACTCGGCCTTGCCGGGACCGTTCTCCACGAACGACTTCATGCCGATCGCACGGTCCTCGGTGGCGAACAACGCGGCGAACTGCGTCGCCTCGATCTTGAGGCCGGTCGCGAGGTCGGTGTCGAGGCCCTGGTCGATGGAGGCCTTCGCGGCCGCCAGCGCGACCGACGCGGCCGTGGTGAACTGCGAGGCCCACCGCACGGCGGCGGCGTACACCTCGTCGGGCGCGACGACCTCGTCGACGAGACCGATCCGCAGCGCCTCCTCGGCACCGACGAACCGCCCGGTGAAGACCATGTCCTTGGCCCGCGACGGTCCGATCAGCCGCGCGAGACGCTGCGTCCCGCCGCCGCCGGGTATGACACCGAGCAGCACCTCGGGCACACCGAGCTTCGCGTTGTCGCCGGCGATGCGGCGATCGGCGCCGAGCGCGACCTCCAGACCGCCGCCCAGCGCGTATCCGGTGACCGCGGCGACGGTCGGCTTCGGGATGGTCGCGATCGCGCCGAGGCCGGCTTGCAGACGTCCGGCGACCTTGCTCATCTCGGCGAACGTCATCGCGTTCATCTCCTTGATGTCGGCACCGGCAGCCAACACCTTGGGCCCGCCGTAGACGACGACAGCCTTCACCGAGTCGTCGAGGGACGCCTCCTCCGCGGCCGCGACGAGCTCGTCCTGGACCTGGCGGTTCAGCGCGTTCATCGGTGGACGGTCGAGTCGGATGGTCCCGACCCCGGGGTGGTCGTCGCTGCGCTCGAGACGGACGAATTCAGGCATGCTGCGCACGTTACCGCCTGCCGCGGGGGCGGTACCTGCCACCATCGATCGGCATGGCCCCCCACGACGTGCACCCGGACCTGCGGACCGCCTCTCGACTGCTCCCCCGATCACCGGTCCGGCGGACGACACTGCCGCTGCTGCGCGTCGGTGCCCGACTGATCCCGGGGAGACGGGGCGTCACCGTCGTGCCGGTCGGGGACGGGGTGTCGGTGCGGCTGCACATGCCCAGGAGTCCCCGCGACGACGGCGCGGCGATGCTGTGGATCCACGGAGGCGGATATCTCATCGGATCTCCCGCCCAGGACGACGCGCTGTGCGCGGCGTTCGCCGAGCGGGTGGGAATGATCGTGGCGGCGGTGTCCTATCGGTTCGCGCCGGAACATCCCTACCCCGCAGCGCTCGACGACGCGCACACCGCGCTGCGCTGGCTGCGCTCCCGACCGGAGGTCGACCCGTCGGCGACGGTCATCGCCGGAGCCAGTGCCGGCGGTGGCCTCACCGCTGCGCTCGCCCTGCGTCTGCGTGACGAGGGTGAACCCCGTCCCGCACTGCAACTGCTCACCTACCCGATGCTCGACGATCGCACCCGCACGGCCTCGTCCCCGGCGCGGGCACACCGCCTCTGGAGCGCGCGCAGCAACGCGTTCGCGTGGGAGGCATACCTCGCGGGTGCGGATCGCTCGATCGCGGTCCCGGCTCGCCGCACCGACCTGACCGGTCTTCCCCGTACGTGGATCGGCGTCGGGTCGACCGACCTGTTCTACGACGAGGACCTCGACTATGCGCGACGCCTTCGTGAGCAGGGAGTCGACTGCGACGTCGAGGTGATCCCCGGCGCGTTCCACGGCTTCGACTCCGTCGCCCCCCGCACACCGGTGGTCCGCGCGTTCCTGGCGACGCGCGTGCGGGCCGTCGAACGAGCGCTCGACGCGCGCTGATGCCCTAGGGTCGAACGGCATGGCGACGGAGTCCGCGGGCGAGCCGGTCGAGCTCACCGTCGGCGAGCGCACACTGCGCATCTCCAGTCCGCAGCGTGTCTACTTCCCCGCCCGCGGCGAGACCAAGCTCGACCTGGCGATGTACTACATCTCCGTCGGCGACGGCATCGTGCGCTCCCTGCGTGACCGTCCGTGCATGTTGCATCGATTCCCGAAGGGCGTCGCCGGTCAGAAGGTGCACCAGAAGCGGATCCCCGCCGGCGCACCCGACTGGCTCGAGACCGTGCGCATCCACTTCCCCCGCTACGACCGCACCGCCGACGAGGTGTGCGTGACCGAGCTCGCGAGCGTCATCTGGGCGGTGCAGATGTCGACCGTCGAGTTCCACCCCTGGAACTCCCGTCGCGACGACACCGAGCGGCCCGACGAGTGGCGGATCGACCTCGACCCGATGCCCGACTGCCCGTTCGACCGGGTCCAGCGGGTCGCCCGGGTGGCGCAGGAGGTCCTCGACGAGCTCGGGATCCGCGGGTTCCCCAAGACGTCCGGCGGATCGGGGCTGCACATCTACGTGCGGATCGAACCCCGGTGGGGATTCGCCGACGTCCGCCGTGCCGCGCTCGCGTTCGCCCGCGAGGTGGAACGACGGGCCGCCGGGGAGGCGACCACCACCTGGTGGCGCAAGGACCGTGAGACCGACGTCGTCTTCGTCGACTACAACCAGAACGCGCGCGACCACACGATCGCCGCGGCCTACTCGGTGCGCGGCAACCCCGAGGGCACCGTCTCGACCCCGATCTCCTGGGACGAGCTCGACGACGTCACCCCCGGGGACATGACCATCGCCACCGTGCCGGAACGGTTCGCCCGTCTCGGCGACCTGCACGCCGAGATCGACGACGTCGCCCACCGACTCGACGATCTCCTGGCCTGGGCCGACCGCGACGGCCTCGAGGCGAACGACGACTGACCAGCGACCCGACCCGGGCCCGACGAGCAGAGGGGACTGCCATGACCACGCACGCCACCGAACTCCCGAACCTGGGCAGGCGCGCATTCCTGGCCGGGATGGGCGGCGTCGCCCTCGTCGGCGTGCTCGCGGCCTGTGGCGCCGACGACGCGCGCAAACCTGCACTGACACCGGACCTCTCCGGACTCGACGACACGGTGCCGGCCGGTGCTGATCTGTACCGCCACGTCAACGGTGGGTGGCTGATCAGTTATCAGATCCCCGCGGACAAAGCCGGTTACAGCACGTTCGACGAGCTCGGCGACACCGCCGAGAAACAGCTGCGCACCATCGTCGAGGCCATCGGCGACGACGCCACGGGCGAGGACGCGAAGATCCGCGACCTCTACCGGGGGTTCATGGACACCTCCCGCATCGACGCCGCGGGCGCCACCCCGGTGCGTCCGCTGCTCGACGCGATCGACGCCGCACCCGACAAGAGCACCCTCACGAGAGGGCTGGCCGCGCTGTCGACGACGGGTTCGACCGGCATCGTCGACCTGTACATCGCCCCCGACCAGGCCGACTCCACGCGCTACGTCGCGAACATCGTGCAGTCGGGCATCGGTCTGTCCGACGAGTCGTACTACCGCGAGGCCTCCTACGCCGAGGACCGCGCGAAGTATGTCGAGCACCTCACGACATTGGCTCGACTGGCCGGGTTGAGCGATCCGAAGGAGCGGGCGCAGCGCGCGATGACCGTCGAGACCGCGGTCGCCGCAGGCCATCTCAGCACCGTCGAGAGTCGGGACGCGACGAAGACCTACAACCCCCGGACATGGGCGGAGTTCACCGCGCAGGCTCCGGGGATCGACTGGACCGCGTGGCGGTCGGGTCTCGGCCTCGGTGACGACAAACTGTCGCGGGTCGTCGTCGCGGGGCCGACGGCCATCGCGACCGCCGCGAAGGTCTGGGCCGACACCCCCATCGACACCCTGCGCGACTACATGCGGCTGGGCGTGCTGCGCAGCTACGCCCGCTACCTGTCGACGCCGTTCCGCTCGGCGAGCTTCGACTTCTTCTCCCGGACCCTCAACGGTGTCGAGAAGGAACCGGACCGCTGGAAGTCCGGTGTCGCCCTGGTCGACTCGATGCTCGGCGAGGCGTTGGGGAAGAAGTACGTGGCGAAGCACTTCGCGGGCTCCGCCAAGGACGACGCGCGCGAGCTCGTCGGGAACCTCGTCGAGGCCTACCGCCGGAGTTTCGCCTCCATCACCTGGTTCAGCGACGCCACCCGCAAAGAGGCGAACACCAAGCTCGACACGCTGACGGTGAAGATCGGCTACCCCGACACCTGGAAGGACTACTCCGGCCTGACCATCCGCGCCGACGACGTGGTCGAGTCGGTGCGCAACGGCCAGATGTTCGCCGCGAGGCGGGAGTTCGCCAAGCTCGGCACGAAGGTCGACAAGACCGAGTGGCAGATGACCCCGCAGACCGTGAACGCCTACTACGACCCGACGTTCAACGAGATCGTCTTCCCCGCGGCGATCCTGCAGTACCCGTTCTTCTCCCCCGACGCTGAGCCTCAGGTGAACTACGGCGGAATCGGAGCGGTCATCGGACACGAGATCGGCCACGGCTTCGACGACCAGGGGTCGCAGTACGACGCAGACGGCAACCTCCGCGACTGGTGGACGCCCTCCGACCGGGCCGAGTTCACCAAGCGGTCCGAGGCGCTCGTCGCCCAGTACGACGCCCTGGTGCCGAAGGGCCTGCCCGCCGACAAGCACGTCAACGGCGCGCTCACCGTCGGCGAGAACCTCGCCGACCTCGGCGGGCTGTCGATCGCGTTGTCCGCCTACCGCATCGCGGCGGAGAAGGCGGGAACCGAGGCCCGTGACCGCGACGTCTACCTCTCGTGGGCGCGGATCTGGCGCGGCAAGTACCGACAGGCCGCCGCCGAGGAGCGTGTGGCGACCGATCCGCACTCGCCACCGGAGTTCCGGTGCAATCAGGTCGTCCGGAACATCGACGGCTTCTACGACACGTTCCGCATCGGCCCGTCGGACCCGATGTATCTCGAACCGGCCCGGCGCGTCACCATCTGGTGACCGCTCAGGAACCGGTGTAGCGCGCCGATCCGTCGAACTCGATGCGTAGGGCCGAGCCGTCGGAGATCAAGGTCGGTGTGACGGGGACGATCTCGCGCGGCGCGGCCATCGCGTCGGCGACGGTGGCGAATCCGGCGAGGTACTCGAGCTGAGACCAGGTGGGCGGCAACAGGAACACCTCACCCGATCGCCACGACGCCATGATGTCCGCGACGCGACACCATCCCGCCGACGCCGCCTCCGAGGTGCGGTCGTCGGCTGTCTGACCGGCGGGCAGCTGCGCCAGGAAGAACCGCGTGTCGTAACGACGGCGCTCCCCGAGGGGGGTGATCCACCGGGCGAGCGGCGCCAGCAGGTCGGCCCGGAGCACCAGACCCGCCTCGTCGAGGAACGCCGACAGCGACTGCTCCTTCGACTCCAGCGCCCGGCGGGCGTCATGGTGGGAACCGGCATCGGCGACGACATCGCGCTCGGACTGCCCCGCCAGCAACACCCCGCACTCCTCGAACGTCTCGCGCACGGCCGCCCGCACCAGCGACGACGCCAGCACGACAGCGGCGTCGTCGGGCGTGCTCGCCGCGTCGAACTGTTCTGCCCACCAGTGTGGTCCGGGCCCCACCCAGTCGTCGGGACGGGGCCCGTCCTCGGCGTCCCGGGGGTCGACACCGCCGCCGGGGAACACCGTCATCCCACCGGCGAACGCCATCGTCGTGACGCGGCGGATGAGGAAGACCTCGATACCGGGCTCATCGACCGCGGCGTCCCGGATCAGCGCGACGGTCGCCGCATCGCGGATCGGGACGGACTCGGGGTCGTCGACGGGGCGAAAGGACTCCGGGAGGCTGTGCCCGCCGGGGGCGCTCACGGCCGGGCCCGCCGATGTGAACCGGCGCGGCGTGCACGCCGCGCGAAGTACCGCCCGTCGACGTGGTCGAGGGCGATCCGCTGGTGGAACGTCGCGGTCAGGTTGTCCTCGGTCATCACGTCCTCGAGCAGGCCCTGCGCGACCACCCCGCCCTCCGACAGCAGCAGTGCGTGCGTGAAGCCCTCGGGGATCTCCTCGACGTGGTGGGTGATGACGACCATCGCCGGGGCGTCGGGGTCCATGGCGAGTGCACCGAGGCGTGCGACGAGTTCCTCACGACCACCGAGGTCGAGTCCGGCCGCGGGCTCGTCGAGCAGCAGCAGTTCCGGGTCGGTCATGAGTGCCCGAGCGATGACGACCCGCTTGCGCTCCCCCTCCGACAGGGTGCCGAAGGTGCGGTCGGCGAGGTGTTCGGCACCCATCGACTCCAGCGTCTCGACGGCCTGCGCGCGGTCGACCTCCTCGTAGGCCTCGCGCCAGCGGCCGAGCACCGAGTAGCCCGCGGAGATCACGAGATCGGTGACGAGCTCGTGATCGGGGATGCGGGAGGCGAGCATCGACGACGCGACACCGATACGAGTCGACAGTTCGCGGACGTCGGTCTCGCCGAGCCGCGATCCGAGCAGGACGGCCGTCCCCGAGGTCGGGTGGGTCTCGGCGGCGGCGATCCGCATCAGCGAGGTCTTGCCCGCCCCGTTGGGTCCGATGACCACCCAGCGTTCGTCGAGCTCGACCTGCCAGGTGACGGGACCGACGAGAGTCTTCCCCCCGCGCACGAGGGTGACGTCGGTGAAGTCGATCAGGAGATCGGGATCGATGTCGGCCACGTCACCCATCGTGCCCCACCGGGCCTATGCGCCGCCGGAAGGGGCGGGGTCGTCGGCGAGCGCGAAGTCGGCGAAGTCGAAGCCGGGGACGACGACGCAGCTGACCAGGCCGGCGCCGTCGGGATGTCCTGCGACGGGCCGGGCCCGCTGCCACTCTCCCGGCGAGACGACGTGCTGCGGGCGCTGGCCGCCGGCGAGATCCGGGCCGAGGACAATCGTCGTCTCCGCACCCGGTGCCGATCCGGTTCCGCCCAGGACGAGTTCGATCGGTGAGCCTCGGTGGTGCATCCAGATCTCAGCGCCCACCACGGTGTGCCAGGCGGATTCGGCGCCGTCGCGCAGGAGGAACAGGATGGCGGTGCCGGCACTGCGATCGCCCGTGTGCGCCGTCGGCAGGACCGTGTGCGGGAGCGTGAGTCCCGATCGCCACGTCTCGCTGTACCAGCCGCCCTCCGGGTGCGGCGCGAGGTCGAGGCCGGCGGCCCACCCGGGCACGGTGGGGCTCATCGTGCGTCTCCTCTCTCGGTGCGTTCGGCGACGACGGTCACCGAGCCAGGGGCCACCTCGGTGAACCCGGCGTCGCGGACGGCGACGGCGTCGGCCCCGTCCCGCGACAGCAGGTCGGCCCAGCGCTCGGGGGTCGACGCGGCCACCGCCAGGGGGCAGCCTGCCTCCCACCACGACCGGGCACCCGCGACGTCGAAGAGCCGGACGGCGAGCATCGACCCGTGCCCGACCTGGGCGGCAAGCTTGCCGAGGGTCATGTCGAGGTCGGGGTTCACCCAGATGGTCACCGGCGCATCCGATGTCGGATCGAGGGGGCCGTCGAGGTCGGTTCCGCCGATCTGCAGCCGGTCGATCCGTCGGTCCACCGACCCGACCGGGCCGGGCACGATCGCCCGCGCCGCCGCGCCGTCCTGCTCGACGGTCACGCCGTCGACCTCCTGTGCCGCGGTCCAGTGGGAGCCGCGCGCCCGCCGGCTTATCTTGCGGATTCGCGCGTCGCACCACGCCTGCACAGCCGGGCCCCAGGGGCCGTCGGCGTCCGCCCGGTCGTCGAGGCAGAGCAGGACAGCGGCGCGGGCGGCGGCCACGAGCGTGGCGCGACGGTCGGGTGGGTCCCGCTTCTCGATCCGCACGACGACGGGCATCGCGAGGACCTGGGCCGGGTCCTCGGGGTCGGGGGCGTCGCCGAGACGGTCGGTGAGCACGGCGAGTCGCTCGTCGAAACCCATAGGGGCGACTCAGCCGAGGGGGACGCGACGGGCGATCCCGTCGATGGCGTCGGCGGCCTCGATCTCGTCGCGCGTGACGCCGAGGATGAACAGCACGGCGTCGAGGAATGGGTGCGACAACGCCGCGTCGGCGACCTCCTGCAGCGCGGGCTTCGCGTTGAAGGCGATGCCCAGGCCCGCCGCGGTCAGCATGTCGATGTCGTTGGCCCCGTCGCCGACGGCGACGGTCTGCTCGAGCGGGACGCCGACCTGATCGGCGAACGCCCTCAGCGCCGCGGCCTTCCCCGGACGGTCGATCACCTCGCCCAGGACGCGTCCGGTGAGTTTCCCGTCGACGATCTCGAGGGTGTTGGCCCGGACGAAGTCGAGCTCGAGGTCGTGGGCCAGCGGCTCGATGACGTCGAGGAAACCTCCCGACACCACGCCGCAGTGGTACCCGAGCCGGCGGAGCGTGCGGATGGTCGTACGGGCACCGGGGGTGAACTCGATGGACTCCGCGACCTCCTCGAGCACGGAGGCGTCGAGGCCGGCGAGGGCCTCCACGCGCTTGTGCAGCGACTCGGCGAAGTCGATCTCGCCGCGCATGGCCGCCTCGGTCACCGCCGCGACCTCGGCCTCACGACCGGCCTTCGCGGCGAGCATCTCGATGACCTCGCCCTGGATGAGGGTGGAGTCGACGTCGAACACGATGAGCCGCTTGGCCCGCCGGGCGAGACCACCGCGTTCCACCGCCACGTCGATCCCGTAGCGGGTGGCGACGCCGGCCAGACCCTTGCGCAGAGCCGCATCCGAGGCGACGTCGTCGCGGTCGGCACTGACCATCAACTCGAGCCCGGTGAGCGGGTAGTCGGCGATGCCGCGGATCGAGTCGATGTTGCCGCCCTGGCCGGCGAGCTCGGCGGCGACGGCGCGGAACGCGCGTGCCGTGACCGGGCTCCCGAGGATGACCACCGCGTGCGACGACACCGTCCGCACGCCTGGGTGGGCGCCGACGTCGACCGCGACGTCCATGCCGATCGAGCTCATCGCCTGCTCGACGGTCTCCTGCAGCGTCTCCGGATCCCCGAGGCTCTCGACGAGCACGCCGAGCGTCAGTCTCGACCGGATGACCACCTGCTCGACGTCGAGCAGGTGGACATCGTGCCGGGCGAGTGCGCCCAGGAGGACGGACGTGACGCCGGGACGGTCGGGACCGGTGACGGTCACCAGCACCGTGGTGCCGGAACCTCCCGGTGTCACGTCAGTTCGGATCGGGATCCGTCGACGACTCGTGGGAGCCGACGGTCACCGGATCGCGCTTGGCCTCTTCCAGGTGCTTCGACGCCTGGCCGACGTGCGCCTCGCGGTGCATCCGCTCGATCATGTGCGGATAGTGCAACTCGAAGGCCGGACGCTCGGACCGGATGCGGGGCAGCTCGGTGAAGTTGTGCCGCGGCGGCGGGCAGCTGGTCGCCCACTCGAGCGAGTTGCCGAAGCCCCACGGGTCGTCGACCGTGACGACCTCGCCGTACCGGTAGCTCTTGAAGACGTTCCAGAGGAACGGCAGCGTCGAGGCACCGAGGACGAACGCACCGACGGTCGAGATCACGTTCAGCGTGGTGAACCCGTCGGACGGCAGGTAGTCGGCGTAGCGGCGCGGCATGCCCTCGTTGCCCAGCCAGTGCTGCACCAGGAACGTGAGGTGGAAGCCGATGAACGTCAGCCAGAAGTGGATCTTGCCCAGCTTCTCGTCCATCATCCGGCCGGTCATCTTCGGGAACCAGAAGTAGATGCCCGCGTAGGTGGCGAACACGATGGTGCCGAAGAGGACGTAGTGGAAGTGCGCCACGACGAAGTAGCTGTCGGACAGGTGGAAGTCCAGCGGCGGGCTCGCGAGCAGGACGCCGGTGAGGCCACCGAAGAGGAACGTCACGAGGAAGCCCACCGAGAACAGCATCGGTGTCTCGAACGTCAGGTGGCCCTTCCACATCGTGCCTATCCAGTTGAAGAACTTCACACCGGTGGGCACCGCGATCACGAATGTCATGAAGGCGAAGAACGGCAGCAGCACGGCACCCGTGGCGTACATGTGGTGGGCCCACACCGCGACCGACAGGGCCGCGATCGCCAGGGTGGCGTAGATCAGCGTCGAGTAACCGAAGATCGGCTTGCGCGAGAACACCGGGAAGATCTCCGACACGATGCCGAAGAACGGCAGCGCGATGATGTAGACCTCGGGATGCCCGAAGAACCAGAACAGGTGCTGCCACAGGATGACGCCACCGTTGGCGGGGTCGTAGAGATGTGCGCCGAACTGGCGGTCGACCTCGAGGCCCATCAGGGCCGCGGTCAACAGGGGGAAGGCGACGAGAATGATGACGCTGGTCACCAGGATGTTCCAGGTGAAGATCGGCATGCGGAACATCGTCATGCCGGGCGCGCGCAGGCAGACGACGGTGGTGATCATGTTGACCGCGCCGAGGATGGTGCCGAGACCACCGACGGCGAGCCCCATGATCCACATGTCGGCGCCGGCGCCGGGCGAGTGGATCGCGTCGGTCAGCGGGGTGTAGGCGGTCCACCCGAAGTCGGCGGCACCACCGGGGGTGATGAAGCCGGCAACGACGATGAGGCCACCGAAGAGGAACAGCCAGTAGCTGAAGGCGTTGAGGCGCGGGAACGCGACGTCGGGGGCGCCGATCTGCAGCGGCAGGACCACGTTCGCGAAGCCGATGACGATGGGCGTCGCGTACAGCAGCAGCATCACCGTTCCGTGCATGGTGAACAGCTGGTTGTACTGCTCGTTCGACAGGAACTGCATGCCCGGATGCGCGAGCTCACCGCGCATCAGCAGCGCCATCAGGCCACCGACGAGGAAGAACGCGAAGCACGTGACCAGGTACATGATGCCGAGCATCTTGTGGTCCGTCGTCGTGATCATCTTGTAGATGAACGACCCCTTGACGCCCGTGCGGTCGGGGTAGGGGCGAACCGGGGCGACCTGCGTGGGCTGGTCTAGGGCGGTCACTAGTCCTCCTGCCTGCACAGCCGGTGACCGGCTGTGGCGACGATGAACGCGGGCACCGGTCCTCCCGACGCCGAACGTACTGAACCGATCGTAAACCCTCGCAGCCCCTGGAGCCGAGCGGGTCCTACGACTCGTCGTAGGAACATCTCGCGTCCGCGTGGAGCGATGCCTCTCCGTGCCGAGCGTGCACGCCGTCCGAGCCCGACGACGCGCCGCGGCAGAGCTTTCCGACACATGGCGCGGTGCTAGGTTGATGCCCGATCGCGAGGCCGTCCGGGCGCACGCGAGGTGGTCGGAGAACGGTGGTGACGAGGGTGCGCGGACCCGTGCGAGCGGTGGCCGTGGCCTGCGTCGTGACCGCCGGTGTCCTGGGTCTCTCGGCGTGCGGTGACGCGGACAGCCAGTCCCCTCCCGGCCCCGGATCGGTGACCACGACGACCACCGCGATCGGCGGGTTCGACATCGTCACGCCTGAGCGCGCCTTCGATCGCGCCTGCGGCACCCCCTCCACGCCGGACGCCGGCCAGTCGGACGTGGCGCGGATCGCCGTCGCCGACCCCGCCCTGCTCGACGCGGTGTGCGCGCTGGGCATCCAGTCGAAGGTCGTCGCGGTCGCCGCCGATCCGGGTGGCATCCCCACCTATCTCGGTCCGACGGTGACGTCGCTGCCGACCATCGGTTCGCGCCCGGACGCGCAGCGCGCCGCAGGGGCCCGCGCGGACGTCGTCCTCGGCCGGTCCACCGCCCAGAACGCCCCCTACGACACGCGGTCGGTGGTCGTGGACGAGTCGGCGACCTGGCAGGACCAGTTCCAGGCCGTGGCGGACGCACTCGGTCGGGGCGAGGAGGGGACGCGTCGCCTCGAGGTGTTCGCCCAACAGGCCAAGCGCGTCGGACAGCGCGTCGACGCGAGTCACAGCCAGGTCGGTCTCGTGCGGTTCGGCGCCGACAGCGAGCAGATCGCGGGGACCGCCTCGTTCGCCGGGTCGATCCTCGCCGCGATGGGTGTCCAGCGCCCGCAGTCGCAGCGCTCCCCCGGCCCGGTGACGGTCACGGAGAAGAACTTCGACGACGCCGACGCCGACCTCATCTATGTCAGCTTCACGCCCGGGCAGGGTGAGGAGCACGCGAAGTCGGTGCTCCGCAGCGATGCGTGGCTGGACCTGGGTGCGGCGACCGCCCGGCGCGTCTTCGTCGTCGACGACTCCATCTGGTACGGCGAGCGCGGCCTCGCGGCGGCGCCGGTCGTCCTGGACGACATCCAGAAGTCGCTGAACGGCTTTTCCGGCTGAGTTCCCGCCCCACTTCCAGGGTTCCCGCTCCGGTTGCAGGGTTCCCGCTCCGGTTGCAGGGTTCCCGCTCCGGTTGCAGGGTTCCCGCTCCGGTTGCAGGGTTCCCGCTCCGGTTGCAGGGTTCCCGCTCCGGTTGCAGGGTTCCCGCTCCGGTTGCAGGGTTCCCGCTCCGGTTGCAGGGTTCCCGCTCCGGTTGCAGGGTTCCCGCTCCGGTTGCAGGGTTCCCGCTCCGGTTGCAGGGTTCCCGCTCCGGTTGCAGGGTTCCCGCTCCGGTTGCAGGGTTCCCGCTCCGGTTGCAGGGTTCCCGCTCCGGTTGCAGGGTTCCCGCTCCGGTTGCAGGGTTCCCGCTCCGGTTGCAGGGTTCCCGCTCCGGTTGCAGGGTTCCCGCTCCGGTTGCAGGGTTCCCGCTCCGGTTGCAGGGTTCCCGCTCCGGTTGCAGGGTTCCCGCTCCGGTTGCAGGGTTCCCGCTCCGGTTGCAGGGTTCCCGCTCCGGTTGCAGGGTTCCCGCTCCGGTTGCAGGGTTCCCGCTCCGGTTGCAGGGTTCCCGCTCCGGTTGCAGGGTTCCCGCTCCGGTTGCAGGGTTCCCGCTCCGGTTGCAGGGTTCCCGCTCCGGTTGCAGGGTTCCCGCTCCGGTTGCAGGGTTCCCGCTCCGGTTGCAGGGTTCCCGCTCCGGTTGCAGGGTTCCCGCTCCGGTTGCAGGGTTCCCGCTCCGGTTGCAGGGTTCCCGCTCCGGTTGCAGGGTTCCCGCTCCGGTTGCAGGGTTCCCGCTCCGGTTGCAGGGTTCCCGCTCCGGTTGCAGGGTTCCCGCTCCGGTTGCAGGGTTCCCGCTCCGGTTGCAGGGTTCCCGCTCCGGTTCCAGGGTTCCCGCTCCACATGTTCGAGGACGCTCCGTTTGCAAACGGAGCGTCCTCGAACAGGTGGAGCGTCTGTGCCCGTGAAGCGACCGTCGACCGAAAAACCCCGGGTGCGCGCAACCGTCTGTGGCGATGCGTGCGCGGATGACGATGTGCGCATGACCGTCACCGATGACCTGCTCGAGAACAACGCCGACTACGCCGCGACGTTCTCGGGTCCCCTCCCGCTCCCGCCGAGCAAGCACCTCGCCGTCGTCGCCTGCATGGACGCGCGCCTGGACGTCTACCGCATCCTGGGGCTGAACGAGGGCGAGGCGCATGTCATCCGGAACGCGGGCGGCGTCGTCACCGACGACGAGATCCGGTCGCTCGCCATCAGCCAGCGCCTGCTCGGCACCACGGAGATCATCCTCATCCACCACACCGACTGCGGGATGCTCACCTTCACCGACGACGAGTTCAAGCGCGGCATCCAGGACGAGATCGGCGTGAAGCCTGCGTGGTCGGCCGAAGCTTTCCCCGACCTCGACGAGGACGTGAGGCAGTCGCTCGCCCGCATCGAGAGCAGCCCCTTCGTCTCGAAGACGACCTCGCTGCGCGGATTCGTCTTCGACGTCGCCACCGGGAAACTGAACGAGGTCACCCGATGAGCCGTCCGCCGCCAGATGCGACGTACGTGCGTACATTTAGTTCCGCTACAGTCCCCGTCATGAAACGACAGATCATGACCCTCGCGGTGCTCGGCGCGGCGGTCTCCGCCGGATTGACGGTCACCGCCTCAGGTGCGAGCGCCTCCGTCGACCCCGGGCTCTACCGACTGTGCCCGGTCGCCGTGAACATCCCCGGGACCTATGTCTGCAGAACCTTGACCATGAAGCAGTACATCGACGAGGTTCGCGCCATCAGGGCTCCCGGGTTCGGCTACGGACCGCTCGTCTCGACCCCGACCGGGGGTTATCTGCCGTACCAAGCATTCGGCAAGAAAGACTCCGGGCGTGTCACCTTCGTGAGGACACCGACCGGATACGACGTCTCCACCACAGGCACCACGACGAGCGCGTTCAACAGCACGCTGCGCATGACCAGGCTCCGCTGACACTCGACGACCCGAGACGACGCATCGCCCCGACCGATCGGTCGGGGCGGTGCGTCGTGTGATGCAGGGGGACTAGAAGTCCCAGTCCTCGTCCTCGGTGTTGACGGCCTTGCCGATGACGTACGAGGAGCCCGACCCGGAGAAGAAGTCGTGGTTCTCGTCGGCGTTGGGCGACAGCGCGGACAGGATGGCCGGGTTCACCAGCGTCTCGTCGCGCGGGAACATCGCCTCGTAGCCGAGGTTCATCAGCGCCTTGTTGGCGTTGTACCGCAGGAACGTCTTCACGTCCTCGCTCAAGCCGACCTCGTCGTACAGCCCTGCGGTGTAGTCGGTCTCGTTGTCGTACAGCTCGAACAGCAGCTCGAAGGTGTAGTCCTTGAGCTCCTGCCGGCGCTCGGGGCTGCACACCTCCAACGCCCGCTGATACTTGTAGCCGATGTAGTACCCGTGGACGGCCTCGTCGCGGATGATCAGCCGGATCAGGTCAGCGGTGTTCGTGAGCTTCGCGCGACTCGACCAGTACATCGGCAGGTAGAAGCCCGAGTAGAAGAGGAACGACTCGAGCAGTGTCGAGGCGACCTTCCGCTTCAGCGGGTCGTCGCCGCGGTAGTAGTCCATGACGATGCGCGCCTTGGTCTGGAGGTACTCGTTCTCCTCCGACCAGCGGAACGCCTCGTCGATGTCCTTGGTGGAACACAGCGTCGAGAAGATGGAGCTGTAGCTCTTGGCGTGCACCGACTCCATGAACGCGATGTTGGTGAGCACCGCCTCCTCGTGCGGGGTCGTCGCATCCGGGATCAGCGACACCGCGCCGACCGTGCCCTGGATGGTGTCGAGCAGCGTCAGGCCGGTGAACACCCGCATGGTGAGCTGCTTCTCGAGTTCGGTCAGCGTGTTCCACGACGGGATGTCGTTGGACACCGGCACCTTCTCGGGCAACCAGAAGTTGCCGGTCAGGCGATCCCAGACCTCGGCGTCCTTCTCGTCGGGAACGCGGTTCCAGTTGATCGCCGAGACACGGCTGACCAGCTTGATGGGAGCGCCGTCGGCGGGCGAATGGCTCTGGGTGGACGTCATCGTGCCTCGCTCGGGGTGTGGGTGGTGGTCGGTCGGACGGGTGTCAGAGCATGCACGAGACGCAACCCTCCACCTCGGTGCCCTCGAGGGCCAGCTGACGCAGACGGATGTAGTACAGCGTCTTGATCCCCTTGCGCCAGGCGTAGATCTGCGCCCGGTTCACGTCGCGGGTGGTCGCGGTGTCCTTGAAGAACAGGGTCAGGCTCAAACCCTGATCGACGTGCTGCGTGGCCGCGGCGTAGGTGTCGATGATCTTCTCGTAGCCGATCTCGTACGCGTCCTGGTAGTACTCCAGGTTCTCGTTCGTCATGTACGGCGCCGGGTAGTAGACGCGACCGATCTTGCCTTCCTTGCGGATCTCGATCTTCGCGGCCACCGGGTGGATCGAGCTGGTCGAGTGGTTGATGTAGCTGATCGAGCCGGTCGGCGGCACCGCCTGCAGGTTCTGGTTGTAGATGCCGTCACGCTGCACCGCGGTCTTCAGCTCACGCCAGTCGTCCTGGGTCGGGATGTGGATCCCGGCCTGCCCGAACAGATCCCGGACACGCTGGGTCGCCGGCTCCCACGCCTTCTCGGTGTACTTGTCGAAGAACTCACCGCTGGCGTACTTCGACCTCTCGAACCCGCCGAACGCGCGCCCACGCTCACGGGCGATCGCGTTCGACGCGCGCAGCGCATGGAACAGCACCGTGTAGAAGTAGATGTTCGTGAAGTCGATGCCCTCCTCGCTGCCGTAGAAGATCCGCTCCCGGGCGAGGTAGCCGTGCAGGTTCATCTGACCGAGGCCGATCGCATGAGAGCTGTTGTTGCCCTCCTCGATCGACGGCACCGAGGTGATCGCCGTCTGGTCGCTCACCGCGGTGAGGCCGCGGATGGCCGTCGAGATGGTCTGGCCGAAGTCCGGCGAGTCCATCGTCTTCGCGATGTTCAGCGAACCCAGGTTGCACGAGATGTCCTTGCCCACATGGGAATAGGACAGGTCGTCGTTGAAGGTCGACGGCGTCGAGACCTGCAGGATCTCCGAGCACAGGTTGGAGTGCGTGATCTTGCCGTCGACCGGGTTCGCACGGTTCACCGTGTCCTCGAACATGATGTACGGGTAGCCCGACTCGAACTGTAGCTCGGCGAGGGTCTGGAAGAACTCACGCGCCTTGATCTTGGTCTTGCGGATCCGCTTGTCCTCGACCATCTCGTGGTACTTGTCGGTCACGTCGATGTCGGCGAACGGCACACCGTAGACGCGCTCGACGTCGTACGGGCTGAACAGGTACATGTCGTCGTTGCGCTTGGCCAGCTCGAAGGTGATGTCGGGGATGACCACACCGAGCGACAGCGTCTTGATGCGGATCTTCTCGTCCGCGTTCTCGCGCTTGGTGTCGAGGAACCGGTAGATGTCCGGGTGGTGCGCGTGCAGGTACACCGCGCCGGCACCCTGACGTGCGCCGAGCTGGTTGGCGTAGGAGAACGAGTCCTCCAGCAGCTTCATGATCGGGATGACACCCGAGCTCTGGTTCTCGATCTTCTTGATCGGGGCGCCGTGCTCACGGATGTTGGACAGCAGCAACGCGACCCCGCCGCCGCGCTTGGACAGCTGCAGCGCCGAGTTGATCGACCGACCGATCGACTCCATGTTGTCCTCGATGCGCAGCAGGAAGCACGAGACCGGCTCGCCGCGCTGCTTCTTGCCGGAGTTGAGGAACGTCGGGGTGGCCGGCTGGAAACGCCCGGAGATGATCTCCTCCACCAGTTCCCGGGCGAGGGACGTGTCGCCGTCGGCGAGGGTGAGGGCCACCATGCAGACGCGGTCCTCGAAGCGCTCGAGGTACCGCTTGCCGTCGAACGTCTTCAGCGTGTACGAGGTGTAGTACTTGAACGCCCCGAGGAAGGTCGGGAAGCGGAACTTCTTCTTGTAGGCGTATCCGAAGAGGTCCTTCACGAACTCACGGTCGTACCGATCGAGGACCTCGGCCTCGTAGTAGTTCTCCTCGACGAGGTAGTCGAGCTTCTCGTCGAGATCGTGGAAGAAGACCGTGTTCTGGTTGACGTGCTGCAGGAAGTACTGGTTCGCGGCCTCGCGGTCCTTCTCGAACTGGATCCGCCCGTCCGCGTCGTACAGGTTCAGCATCGCGTTGAGCGAGTGGAAGTCGAGCTCGCCGGGATCGTGACCGGCGGGCCCCGGGTGCGTGCCGGAGGTGGCGGTCGCGGTGTCGGACACGGTGGCAGCGGTGGGGGTCACGAGAGAACTCCTGCTCGACGATGCGGTGAGGGATGTGGGGGGTGTGAAGACGGTGGGCGCTCAGGCGCCGGCCGGCACCAGATCGACGTGATCAGGGTCGACGAAGGCCGCGCTGTGACCGAACTCGGTGAGCCCGGCGCGGACCCGCTCGACGTCGTGGGCGGTGCCCATCAACTCGAGGCGGTAGAGGTAGGGGACGCGGCACTTGCGGGAGACGATGTCCCCGGCGAGGCAGAACTCCTCACCGAAGTTGGTGTTGCCCGCGGCCACGACGCCGCGGATCAGCGACCGGTTGCCCGGGTCGTTGAGGAACGTGATGACCTGCTTCGGCACGTATCCCGACCGCTCCCCTGTCGCCTTGCCCCCGCCGTAGGTGGGCAGGACCAGGACGTAGGGCTCGTCGACGACGAACGCCTCGGGGTGGTGGAGCGGGACACGGACCGCCCGCAGGCCTGTCTTCTCGACGAACCGGTGGGTGTTCTCCGACACCGACGAGAAGTAGACGATCAGCGGCGCCGACGACGGGGTCTCGGTCACGGTGGACCTCCCTGGCGTGGCTGGCTGGTGTTCGGACGGACGACGGTCAGGCGGCCGCGGTGGCGAGCGCCTTGATGCGGTCGGGACGGAACCCGGACCAGTGATCGTCACCGACCACCACGACGGGGGCCTGCAGGTAACCCAGCGCCATGACGTAGTCGCGCGCGTCGGAGTCCTCGGTGATGTCGACGACGTCGTACTCCAGACCCTGCTTGTCCAGCGCCTTGTAGGTGGCGTTGCACTGGACGCAGGCCGGCTTGGTGTAGACGGTGATCGCCATGGGAACTCCTCTGGATGTACGCGAGAGCGGGACGCCGGGATGGGCCTGCGGAACAGGTCGCCGATGTGGTTCTGGGTGTCGCGTTCGGGGGCCTCTCGGGCGTCCCGATCACTACACCTAGTGTCTCACATCTGCTGCCGACACAACAGCTTGCGAATGACATTCGTGAAAGTCCCAGGTCGCGGGCCGCCGCGTCGCGTGTCTCTCGGCGTGTCGCACGTCACATGTCCGGCCGTTGGCCCGTGAGGGATCACAACCGTGGGATTCCCGACGGGCGACGTCGGCGGGGAGGGATCGACCAGATGTGGCTCGATCAGACGGCGACCGCGTCGGCGAGAGCCACGACGGCGTCCCGGACCCGCGCGGTCACCTCCGCCACCTCCGCGACGGGTGCATCGCCGAGGGTCGCGGCCGCGATGGGCACCGCCGCCTCCTCCACGACCACTCCGCCCGCGACACCGACCGAACGCTGCGTGTCGGCGATCGCCCACTTGCCGCCGTACCGGCCGGCCGACGCGCCGATCACCGCGACGGGCTTGCCCCGGAGGGCCCCGGCGCCGAACGGCCGCGACGTCCAGTCGATGGCGTTCTTGACGACCGCCGGCATCGTGCCGTTGTACTCCGGCGTGACGATGAGGACCGCATCCGCGGAGTCCACGGCCGCCCGCAGGCGCGCCGCCGCCGGATCCAGCGGTTCCGCGTCGACGTCCTCGTCGTAGAACGGCACCGACGACAGGTCCTCGACGATGCGTACCGTCGCGCCCTCCGGGGCGACGTCCGCCGCGACCTGCGCCACCTGACGGTTCACCGAGCCCGATCGAAGGCTCCCGACGATCACCGCGATCTCCGCGGTCCGCTGCTGTGTCGACGTCATGACTTCCCCTCACCTCTGCAGTACTACGGACGCCGTCTGACACGGCACCCACCGGAGATCTAAACGGACCCGGGTCCGAATTCATTCCGCGGGGTGCCCGGACCCCGCGTCACCTCGCGCTACGCTCGCCTCGTGTCCACAGATCTCCCGCTCCCCGGCGACGCCCTGACCGTGCGACGCCCGACCGCCGACCTGCCGGTCGTCGACGGGGTGGAGTCCGTCCGGGCGGACGCGGTACGCAACCGGTCGATGCTGCTCGACGCCGCACAGCGGCTCGTCGAGGCGCACGGGGCCGCCGCGGTCACGATGGACGAGGTCGCCCGAGCAGCCGGGGTCGGCAAGGGCACGGTGTTCCGGCGGTTCGGCACCCGCGCGGGCCTCATGCGATCCCTGCTGGACCACTCCGAGACCGAGATGCAGCGCGCATTCCTCGCGGGACCGCCCCCGCTGGGGCCCGGAGCGCCCGCCCGCGAGCGGCTCGTCGCCTACGGTCGCGCGCGCCTGGCCATGGTCTGCGCCCACCTCGACATCCTCACCGAGGCCGACGAGGCGGCCGGTGCGCTGCGCCTCGACCACCCTGCGCGACGCGTCTCGGCGATCCACGTGCAGGCGCTCCTCGTCGAACTCGGTTTCCCCGCACCTGCGATCGCGATCCGGGAGGCCGTCATGGCGCCGCTCGAGCCCGCGGTCGTCGGCTTCCTGCTGCGACGGGAGGGGATGTCGCTCGAGCAGCTCGGTGACAGCTTCGAGGAACTGATCCGGTCGCTGCGTCCCTGATCCGACCGACCGGACCCTCAGCCGGCCGGGACGATCGCCCGGAAGAACACCGCGCTGCTCGATGCGGCGCGGACGACGACGTCGGGATCGGAGTCGGCGAGCCAGACGGAGCGACCCGGGGTCACCGACAGGTACTCGGTCCCGTGACCACGCACCTCGATGGTCCCGCTGATCACGGTGAGCAGCTGAGGCCCCGGGGCGTCCAGCGACACCGACGACGACCGGCGCATCCCGGTGCCGTCGAGCTCGACACGCGAGAGGCGGAACTCCGACGCCGGGGTGGAGTACACCCGCTCCGGCCCGACCATGTGCGCGGTGGGCAACAGGTCGGCGACGGCGGACGGGGAGAAGTCGAGGACGGCCAACAGCTCGGGGACGTCCATGTGCTTCGGGGTCAGACCACCACGTAACACGTTGTCGGAGTTGGCCATCACCTCCACCGCCGTTCCCCGCAGGTACGCGTGCAGGTTCCCGGCGCCGAGGAACAAGCCCTCACCGGGTGACAGACGCAGCCGGTTCAGCAGCAGGACGGTGAGCACGCCCGGGTCCATCGGATACGCCTCGCCGAGCTCGAGAACGGTCTGCAGTTCCTGTGCGAACCGCCGCTCGCCGGAGTTCAGGTACGCGATCGCCCCGTCGAGGACGGCGGGGATCACCGTGTGCAGGATCGAATCGGGAAGGGTGAGCCACGTCGTGAACAGCGCCCGCAGTCCGTGCGAATCAGGTTGTCCGGCCAGCAGTCCCAGATAGGAGTCGAGTTCGGGCACCTGCAGGTCGCGCAAGAGGTCGACCGTGACCGCGGGGTCACGGAAGCCGGCGAGCGCGTCGAACTCGCTGAGCGCGACGACCAGCTCCGGCTTGTGGTTGTCGTCGCGATAGTTGCGGTCCGGTGCGTCGACCGGGATCCCGGCGGCGTTCTCGCGGGCGAAACCGGCGCGCGCCTGCTCCTTCGTCGGGTGCGCCTGCAACGACAACGGCTCCTCGGCGGCGAGCACCTTGAGCAGGAACGGCAGACGGCCGTCGAAGCGGGTCGCGCAGTCCGCCCCGAGTTGGCCTGCCGGGTCGGCGTCGATGACGGTCAGCAGGTCTCGCGGGTCGCCGTCACCGTCGACGCAGTGGGCGGGCGCCGCGGGGTGCGCACCGAACCACAGCTCCGCCTCGGGATGCGGTGACGGGGTGGGCATCCCGCGCAGCGCGGCGAGCGCGGTCCGGGACCCCCAGGCATAGGGACGGACCACCCCGTCCAGGGTCCACATCAGGTGCTGCCGATCAGGCGCAGGTAGACCGCCGCCATCTCGAGTCGTAGCGCGAGCACCGCGATCGGCTCGACGTCGGCGGGCGAGTCGGCGACGGGTGCCTGCGCCACCGGGGCGCCGGTCTCCGCGGCCGTGAGGACGTCGACCTCGGTGAGACCCGAGACACGCTGTCGGACCGACCATTCGGAGATGGGTGTCGCGAAGGCGAACACCCGCGCAGGTGCCCCGCCCAGCGGCGGGTCGAAGTCGGGGTCGTGGAAGATCGGATCGACGTCTGGCGGCGTCGCGGCGGCCCGTGCACCCACGACCACCGCGTCGGAGACCGACGACGCCGTCCCCGCCAGACCGGCGACCACGTACATCGTGCGCGCGGCATGGGCGGCGAGCACCCGGGTGGCAGCGGTGTCACCCGCCCAGACCGCCTGCCGACCCTCGACGCGCGCCGCCAACGCCTTCGCGGCGTTGTGGAACGACTCGTTGGCGGGATGTGCGGCCGACGCCTCCTCGTCGAGGGTGTCGGCGAGGGCGGCGGCGTCGAAACGGGGGCCGTCCGTGCGGACGTCACCGAGCGCTGCGATCACCGCCGACAGCGCGGCGACGTGCCCGCAGAACCGGAACGGGTCCGGGGTGGGGACGCGAGGCGACAGGTCCAGACCGGAACCGCCCGCGGCCTCCCGGATCGGCCCCTCGACGGGTACGTCGAGGACGAGTTCGGCGTGCCGACGCACCGCGCGGGCGGCGGCATCGGCGAGAGAACGGTCACCGGCGTCGTCGCCGCACACGACGACCACGTCGAGCGGTCCGACCCATCCGGGGATCGCGGGGACCACCACGATCGGCACGTCGGTGTTGGCGGCGGTGGTCGCGACGACGAGATCGGCGGCGTCACGGGCGGTGCCGCGCCCGACGACCACGACGACGGCACGCGGACGCACCCGCGACAGCGGTTCGAGGACACCCTCCTCGACGGCGGAGGCGACGGCCCTGACCTGCGCACCGGCGAGGGCACCCGCACGCAACCAGCCGTCGACGTCGGCGTCCTGCAGTCGTTGGACGTCGTCGAGATCAGGTGCGCCGGTGAGCATCATGGCCAGCGTAACGAGGTCACGAGCGGACGATGTCCAGGACGGACGCGACGATCTCGTCGACGCGCTCGGACGAGGCGGCCTCGGCGTTGAGTCGCAGCAGCGGCTCGGTGTTCGAGGCACGCAGGTTGAACCAGGATCCGTCGGTGAGATCGACCGTGACGCCGTCGAGCCGATCGATCGACGCGGTCTGATCGGCGAACGACGCGATGACCTGCTCGGTGGCCGTGGTGGCGTCGGCCACCGTCGAGTTGATCTCCCCCGACGCGACATATCGCTCGTACCCCGCCAGCAGCGTCGACGCCGGGACGTCGGACTCGCCGAGCGCGGCGAGGACGTGCATCGCCGCCAACATGCCCGAGTCGGCACCCCAGAAGTCGCGGAAGTAGTAGTGCGCCGAGTGCTCACCGCCGAAGACGGCGCCGGTCTCGGCCATCTGCTGCTTGATGAACGAGTGACCGACACGGGTGCGCACCGGCGTGCCGCCCTTCTCGGACACCAGTTCCGGCACGGCACGCGAGGTGATCAGGTTGTGGATGATCGCGGACCCGGGGTGTTTCGCCAGCTCACGGTCGGCGACGAGACCGGTGACGGCCGACGGCGAGACCGGCTCACCGCGCTCGTCGACGACGAAGCACCGGTCGGCGTCACCGTCGAAGGCGAGCCCGATGTCGGCGCCGGTCTCGCGCACGAACGCCTGCAGGTCCACGAGGTTCGCCGGGTCCAGCGGGTTGGCCTCGTGGTTGGGGAAGGTGCCGTCCAGTTCGAAGTAGAGTGAACGCAGGGTGAACGCAGGGTTCGAATCGAGGACCGCGGGCACTGTGTGCCCGCCCATCCCGTTCCCCGCGTCCACGGCGATCGTCAGCGGTCGGCTGCCAGAGAGGTCCACCAACCCGTGCAGGTACGCCGCGTAGTCGTCGAGCACGTCCCGCTCGCCGACCGACCCCCGGGGTCCGTCGAAGGCGGGCGTCCCGTGCAGCAGCTCGTCGGAGATCGTCGCCAGACCCGTCTGCTGCCCGACCGGCTTCGCGCCACGGCGGCACAACTTGATGCCGTTGTAGGCGGCCGGGTTGTGGCTGGCCGTGAACATCGCGCCCGGGACGTCGAGGCTGCCGGAGGCGAAATAGAGCTGATCGGTCGACGCCAACCCGATGAGCACGACGTCGAGCCCCTGATCGCAGACACCGTCGGCGAACGCGCGCGCCAGCTCCGGCGACGAGGCGCGCATGTCGTGTCCGACGACGACCGTGGCAGCGCCCTCACCCCGCATCAGGGCGGCGAACGACCGGCCCACGTCGGCGACGAACGCGGCGTCGATCTGCTCGCCGACGAGCCCGCGCACGTCGTAGGCCTTCACGATCGCGGCGATCGACTCCGCGGTACGCGCGGCGGCGGACTCGCCCTTCGGGTCGGACACGGTGGTTCTCCTCGACTCCGGGCGCTCGGTGCGCCGACACGCGGCATCGACGACGAAGTCGTCGGGATCGGACCAAGCCTAGTCGGTGGAGGTCTGCGATGACCGGCCTCCAGGCCCCCGATCACGAGGCGGCCCTCACCCCCGCCCCACCCTCGCCGCGTCTGACGGTCCTGCGCTGGGCGGCGGTGACGACATGGGCGGTGACGGTCGCCGTGCTGGCGGTGACCCGAGTCCTCACCTTCGACCTCGGGCCCGTGATCGCCATCGTCGTCACCGGGTTGGTGGCGGCCTCCATCGGCCGGCGCAACCCGCTGCTGGTGCTCCGCGACTGGCTCCCGTTCGCGCTCGTGCTGTTCGCCTACGAGCACACGCGGTCGGTCGCGGCGTTCCTCGGGATGCCGACGCAGTGGTTGCTCGCCGTCGACGTCGACCGGTTCCTGTTCGGTGTCGTCCCGACCGTGTGGCTGCAGGAGCACCTCAAACACCTGCAGCCGCAGTGGTGGGAGGTGATCACCAGCGCGGTGTACATGTCCTACTTCTTCGTGCCCTACGCACTCGCCGGGTACCTGTGGCTCCGCGACCGGGACCGCTGGCGCGCCTTCGTGATCCGCTTCGTCGTGCTGTTCACGCTCGGACTGGTCGGCTACATCCTCGTCCCGGCCGCACCCCCGTGGGCGGCTGCCCAGTGCACCACCGCGGAGGTGGCCGACGGCCCCGCGTTCCCCCACTGCATCACCACCTCGCCGGCGGGTGTCCCCGACGGCGGGCTCCTCGGCACCGTCGACCCGGTGCACGACGGTGCGCACCCGTGGGTCGAACGGATCTCGAGCCGCGGCTGGGAGGCGCTGCACATCGGCCCGGTCCGCGACGTCGTCGAGGTCGGCCAGAAGCGGTCGAATCAGGTGGCCGCCATCCCGTCGCTGCACGCCGGCCTCACCGCGCTGCTCGCGATGGCCACCTGGAGCGCCGGGTCGTGGCGGACCCGCACCGCATGGGTCGCCTACGCCGCGGCGATGGCCTTCACCCTCGTCTACTCCGCCGAGCACTATGTCTTCGACCTGATCCTGGGCTGGCTGCTGGCCGCGTTCGTGATGGTCGTCGTGGGCAGTCTCGAACGGCGCTGGGCCCGACGTGGGACGCGGACACGCCCTGCCGTGTCGACGGCACCCGAGAGGTCAGTCGACGGGGTCGGGCAGAACGCGTAGGTGACCGCGCCGTCCCGGGCGGGGACGGGTGCCGACGGCGGGCGGAGCGGTGAACGGCGCGTGGTCGACGGCGGCCGAGCGGGCCGTGGCGCGACCCGAGTCGCGCACGACGCCTTCGCGGACCGCCTCCGCGAGCGCGGTCAGGTCGTCCTCGTCGCCGACGGGTGCCGGGTAGCCGCCTGCGCTGCGCATCATCTCCCAGCCGCGGGGGACGGTGATCCGGCCGGCGTGCTCGTCGCACAGATCCCACGAGTGCGGCTCGTCGGCGGTGGCGAGTGGACCGACCACCGCGACGGACTCGGAGTAGACGAACGTCAACGTGGCGACCGCGGGCGCAGCGCAGCCGGGTCTGCTGCAGTGACGGGGACGTCTCACCCCGCGAGGTTATCCCGGCGACACGACGGCGACGACGGCGACACACCGCGCCCGTCGCCCGTGTCTACACTCGCGCCATGCCTCGTCCCCCGCGTGCGTCCGCGACGCGCCCCGACGTCGGGACCTCCCGGACCGGCGAGTCCCGGTCGGGGCGTCGGCGGCGTGTCCGGGACCGACGTGGACGCGGGTTGCGGTCTCGCCTGCTCCCGCCGGACCTGCCGGCGGCGAACACCCGCTCGGAGTCGTTCGATCTCGTGGTGTTGGAGGCCTTCGCCGAGATCGATGCCCGGTGGCACGACCAACTGGGCGACCTCGACCTCGCGGTGGACGAGATCCCGCGGATGCTCCCGCACGATCCCGAGACCGTGCAGTGGCCCGACGAGGTGACCGCGGACGGGGCGATCCCCCTGGCGCGACTGCTGCCGGCCGGCATCGATGCGCAGGGGAAGCCGTCGAAGGCGCGGATCGTGGTGTTCCGCAAGCCGTTGGAGAGCAGGGCCGAGACGGGGGACGACCTCGTCGACCTCGTCCACGAGGTGCTGGTGCATCAGATCGCGACACACCTCGGTGTCGACGAGGACACCATCGACCCCGATCCGCGCTAGGCGGACCGGATCAGATGATGCCGCGCTTGAGGCGACGACGTTCGCGCTCGGACAGGCCGCCCCAGATGCCGAAGCGCTCGTCCTTGTGCAGTGCGTACTCGAGGCATTCGGCCTTCACCTCGCAGCCGGAGCAGATGCGCTTCGCCTCGCGGGTCGAGCCGCCCTTCTCCGGGAAGAACGCCTCGGGGTCGGTCTGCGCGCACAGTGCGCGCTCCTGCCACTGCTCCTCCTCGTTGTCGAAGAGTGCGTCGAAGTCGTCGGTGACCAGGGTCAGGTGGGGGGTGTTCGGTGCCGGCGTGCGCGACGGGAATCCGTCACCCAACATGTGTTCGAACGACATCGCCGGGCCTCCTCATGGTTCCGATGTGTGGTCCCCCGTGCGGGAGATCGTCTGGCGTGCAATGACCGTCCCGGGGCGGGCAGTCGGCTCAATCCGCGTTCCGTGTTCGACGTGCCGTTCGAACATGTGATCGAAAACAATGCGGCGGAACGCATCTCGATCACAAATCGCTAATGACACTGGTGTGATTAGACACGTTCGTTCGCCGCGCGGTCAAGCGGAACGGCCACATTGCCGATACCACCAGGCGCACACGTTCGGCATGAACCCTCGACAGTGGCGTGTCGCACACCCCGCAGCCGCGGCGGACGTCGCTTCGGCGGCGGGTGACTACAGTGGGTCGACGTGAAGGCAACGGTCCTCGTGGGCGGCGTCGGTGGTGCCCGGTTCCTGCAGGGTGTGCGCCACCTGCTCGGCCCGACGGCGTTCCCGGTTCCTGACGCCGAACCCGATGCGCCGCAACCGGATCCGAGTGTCACCGCCATCGTCAACGTCGGCGACGACGCCTGGATGCACGGCGTGCGGATCTGCCCCGATCTCGACACCTGCATGTACACCCTCGGCGACGGCATCGACACCGACCGCGGATGGGGTCGGCGTGACGAGTCGTGGCATGCGAAGGACGAGCTCGCCGCGTACGGCGCCGACCCCGACTGGTTCGGGCTCGGCGACCGCGATCTCGCCACGCACCTCATCCGCACCCAGATGCTCGACGCCGGGTACAGGTTGTCCGACGTCACCGCCGCGCTGTGCAAGCGATGGCAACCCGGCGTCCGGCTGCTGCCGGCCACCGACGACCGCCACGAGACCCACGTCGTAGTGACCCGCGCCGAGGACGGGGCGAAGGTCGCGATCCACTTCCAGGAGTGGTGGGTCCGGTACCGCGCGAAGATCCCGACCCACGGCTTCGCGCAGGTCGGATCGGAAGAGGCCACGCCCGCCCCCGGGGTCGCCGCCGCGATCGCCGACGCGGACATCGTCCTGCTCGCGCCGAGCAACCCGGTCGTCAGCATCGGCGCGATCATCAGCGTCCCCGGCGTCCGGGCCGCGCTCCGCACCACCAGCGCACCGGTGGTGGGCATCTCCCCGGTCATCGGGGGCGCGCCGTTGCGCGGCATGGCCGACGAGTGCCTGTCGGTGATCGGCGTCGAGACCAGTGCCGAGGCGATCGGTGCCCACTACGGCGCACGCTCGGGGACGGGGATCCTCGACGGGTGGCTCGTCGCGCCCGACGACACCGCGGACATCCCGGGCGTCGCCACCGCGAGCGTGCCGCTCGTCATGACCGACCCGGCCACGACGGCCGAGATGGTGCACGCGGCATGCCGCCTCGTCGGCGTCGACCCGACGTGACCGACGACGCGCGCGATCACGCCGCCGACGGTGACGTGGTCATGTGGGCGATCCGGGGTCTCCCCCGTTTCACCGAGGGTGACGACATCGCCGCCGCGATCGCCGCGGCCGCACCGGATCTGCGCGATCGCGACGTACTCGTCGTGACCTCCAAGATCGTCTCCAAGGTGGAGGGGCGCACCGTCACCGCACCGTCGGATCCCGACGAACGAGACGCTCTGCGCCGCAGTCTCGTCGAGCGCGAGTCGGTTCGGGTGCTGGCACGCAAGAACCGCACGTTGATCACGGAGAACGCCCTCGGCATCGTGCAGGCGGCCTCGGGTGTCGACGGGTCGAACGTCGGCACCGACGAACTCGTGCTGCTCCCCGTCGATCCCGACGCCAGCGCACGTCGGTTGCGCGACGGGCTCCGCGACACCCTCGGCGTCGACGTCGCGGTGGTCGTCACCGACACGATGGGCCGCGCGTGGCGGACCGGCCAGACCGACGCCGCGATCGGGTCCGCCGGGATCGCGGTCACCCATCCCTACGAGGGCACCCGCGACCGCTGGGGCAACGACCTCGTCGTCACCGACATCGCCGTCGCCGACGAGATCGCGGCGGCGGCAGATCTCGTGAAGGGCAAGCTCGGGGAGACGCCGGTCGCCGTGATCCGTGGCCTGACACCGCACGACGACGGTTCGACCGCACGCGATCTGGTCCGCCCGGGCGAGGAGGACCTGTTCTGGCTCGGCGCCGACGAGGCCGTCGCGCAGGGACGTCGGCAGGCACTCCTGACCCGCGCGTCGGTGCGGGCCTTCGCCGAGACCGTCGTCGACGAGGCCGACATGCGCGCAGCCTTCGCCGAGGCACTGACGGCGCCCGCGCCGCATCACACCCATCCGGTCCGGTTCGTGTGGGTCCGCGACGCCGCGCGTCGTCGGAAGCTGTTGGACGCGATGGCCGCACGCTGGGAGCGGGATCTCGCGGCCGACGGGAAGACTCCGGAATCCATCCGCAAACGTCTCGACCGCGGTCGAATCCTCTACGACGCACCGGAACTCGTGGTGCCGATGCTGGTCATGGACGGCGCTCACGACTACCCCGACGAGGCACGGACGGCTGCGGAGCACACCATGTTCACGGTGGCCGTGGGTGCCGCCGTACAGGCGCTGCTGGTCGCGCTGTCGGTCCGCGGCATCGGGAGTTGCTGGGTCGGCTCGACGATCTTCGCCGGGGACCTCGTGCCCGGACTTCTCGACGTCCCGACCGACTGGGAGCCGCTCGGGGCCATTGCGATCGGCCATCCGGCGACCGAGATGGACGTACGGCCGCCGGCCGACACCGACGGGTTGGTGCACGACCGGTGACCGCCGCCTCACTGCACGCATCCACCGTCGACGTCCTCACGGCGTTCGCCGCGCCCGACGCCGGTCAGGACGCGATCCGCCACACGATGCTCGCGTTCCTCGCCGCCCGCGACGACGCGTGTCTGCGGGCGTGCGAGCCCGGACACGTCACCGCGTCCACCCTCGTCCTCGACCACACGGGTACCCACGCGCTGCTGACCCTCCACCCGCGGGTCGGCGCGTGGATCCAGCTCGGTGGCCACTGCGAACCCGACGACGACCTGCTGCGTGATGCCGCGCTGCGCGAGGCCGTCGAGGAATCCGGCATCGGTGAGATCGAAGTGCACCCGGAACCCGTTGCGCTGCACACCCATCCGATCACGTGCTCACTCGGGATCCCGACGCGGCACCTCGACGTCCGCTTCCTCGGCGTCGCACCGCCCACCGCGGACGGTTCCCCGCCCCCGGTGGTCCGCAGCGACGAATCCGTCGACCTGCGGTGGTGGCCGGTCGATGATCTGCCCGCGTCGGCGCGCACCGGCGAGATGACCGAACTCGTCGAGGCAGCCCGGCGCGTGCACGCCGCCCTCGTCGCCTAGCTCCGACCAGGCCACCCGTCTGTTGGGCACTTGGAGCCGTTCGTTGGGCACTTGGAGCGGGCCACCGAGAATCGCGGTGCTCCTACCGCCCAACAGACGGCTCCTACCGCCCAACAGACGGTCAGGAGCCGATGCGCTGGCCCTTGCCGACCGCGACGACTCCCCCGGCGCTGATCGCGTACTTCTCGCGGTCGCGATCGGGCTCGACGCCGACGATCTCGCCGGGTCCGACGACGACGTTCTTGTCGAGGATGGCCTTGCGGACGACGGCGCCGCGGCCCACCCGGACGCCGGGCATCAGCACGCTGCCCTCCACCGTGGCGCCGTCGTCGATGATGACGTTCGAACTGAGCACCGAGTTGCGCACGGTCGCCGCCGAGATGATCGACCCCGCGCCGACGACCGACTCCTGGGCCAGGCCACCGTGGACGAACTTCGCGGGCGCGAGGTTCTCGGCCGCACCGCGGATCGGCCACCGCCGGTTGTAGAGGTTGAACACCGGGTGTACCGACACGAGGTCCATGTGCGCGTCGTAGAACGCGTCGAGCGTCCCGACGTCGCGCCAGTACCCCTTGTCGCGTTCCGTGGCGCCGGGGACCTCGTTGTCGGCGAAGTCGTAGACGTACGCCTCGCCCCGGTTCACGAAGCCCGGGATGATGTCTCCGCCCATGTCGTGGTCGGAGTCGCTGTCCTCGGAGTCGGCGCGGATCGCGTCGACGAGGGCCTGCGTGGTGAACACGTAGTTGCCCATCGACGCGAACGTCGCGTTCGGGTCGTCGGGGGTGCCCGGCGGGTCCTTCGGCTTCTCGAGGAATTGCGTGATGCGCCCGGACTCGTCGGAGTCGATGCAGCCGAACGCGAACGCCTCCGACCGCGGGACGCGGATGCCGGCCACCGTGGCCGCCGCCCCGGACTCGATGTGCGCGGCGACCATCTGCTCGGGGTCCATGCGATAGACGTGGTCGGCACCGAACACGACGATGTAGTCGGGCTCCTCGTCGTAGACGAGGTTGAGGGACTGGAAGATGGCGTCGGCGCTGCCGGTGTACCAGCGCGGTCCGAGGCGCTGCTGCGCCGGCACGGGGGTGATGTACTCGCCGTTGAAGCCCGACAGTCGCCACGTCTGCGAGATGTGGCGGTCCAGCGAGTGCGACTTGTACTGCGTGAGCACACACAGCCGTTGGTATCCCGCGTTGACCAGGTTGCTCAGGACGAAATCGATGAGGCGGTAGGCGCCGCCGAACGGGACCGCGGGCTTGGCACGGTCCATGGTGAGCGGATAGAGGCGCTTGCCCTCCCCGCCCGCCAGGACGATCCCGAGCACATGCGGCTGTGATCTCACACCTCCCAACCTATCGGTCATCGGTGGTCCCGGCCACACCTCGGTGTCCGTGGCGGAGACCGCCACCCACGCACTAGCGTCGACTGTCATGCGAGTGGCGATGATGACGCGTGAGTACCCGCCCGAGGTCTACGGCGGCGCCGGGGTGCACGTCACCGAACTCGTCCGGCACCTGCGCGCCCTCGCCACCGTCGACGTCCACTGCATGGGGGCGCCCCGCGACACCGCGCACGTCTACACCTCCGATCCCGGTCTGACCGGCGCGAACGCCGCGTTGACGACGATGTCGGCGGATCTGCGGATGGTCGCCGGCGCCCAGGGTGCGGACGTGATGCACTCGCACACCTGGTACACCGGCCTGGCGGGCCACCTCGCGGCACAGCTCTACGGTGTCCCGCATGTCCTGACCGCACACTCGCTCGAGCCCCGACGGCCGTGGAAAGCCGAGCAACTCGGTGGCGGGTACCGACTGTCGAGCTGGGCCGAACGCAACGCCGTCGAGTACGCCGACGCGGTGATCGCCGTGTCGGCCGGCATGCGCGTCGACGTCTGCGACGCGTACCCGCGCCTGGACCCCGAACGGGTGCACGTGGTGCGCAACGGGATCGACACCACCTCGTGGGCGCCCGTGGCCGACGCGTGGGCGGAGGATTCGGTGCTGCGATCGCTCGGCGTCGACCCGGATCGCCCGATCGCCGTGTTCGTCGGGCGCATCACACGCCAGAAGGGCGTCGCGCATCTCGTCGCGGCGGCGCACGATTTCGACCCGGACGTCCAGCTGATCCTCTGCGCAGGCGCGCCGGACACCCCCGAGATCGGCGCGGAGGTGGCCGCAGCCGTGGCGGAGCTGTCCGAGAAGCGCGCCGGGGTGCACTGGGTCCAGGAGATGCTTCCCACCGCCAAGGTCGCCGAGATCCTCAGCGCGGCAACCGTCTTCGTCTGCCCGTCGATCTACGAACCGCTCGGGATCGTCAACCTCGAGGCGATGGCGTGCGGGACGGCCGTCGTCGCGTCCGACGTCGGCGGCATCCCCGAGGTCGTCCGTGACCAGGTGACGGGCCTGCTCGTCCCGTACGACGCCACCGACGCACGCGCCTTCGAGTCCGGGCTCGCGACCGCGGTCAACACGGTGGCGCGCGACGGGGCGCGGGCATCGGAGATGGGTGCCGCGGGCCGCGAGCGCGCGATCGCCGAGTTCTCGTGGGACTCGATCGCCGAACAGACCGTCGCGGTCTACCGTCAGGCGCTCACCTCGTAGACCGACACCGTCGTCGAGAACGTCACCGCCGACGACGCGGCCAGTGTCGCCGCACGGTCGGTGATCTCCGACGGCGCGTGATGGTGCGCCGAGGGCCCCATCGCGACCAGATCGGCGACGAGGGCCCGGTCGGCGTCGACGGTGTACTCGACGAGCACACGGTCGACACGGGTGAACGCGGAACCCATCGTCGCGCCGATGCGGTCCGACTTCGTCGGGTCGACACCGATCATGCCCATCGGCGCCACGATCTCCCCGAGATGCCGCGGCGTCGGCGCGACGATCACGACGCGGCCGCCGGGGTCGAGGACGCGGGCGAACTCGGCGACGTTGCGCGGCGAGAACACCGACAGGACTGTGTCGACGACGCCGGAGCGGACCGGGAGGCGCGTCCACGCGTCGGCCACGACGGCACCCACGCGGTCGGATCGTCGGGCGATCGCACGCGCACCCGGCTTGGACAGGTCGAGTCCCACCCCGCGTCGTCGCGGGTCGTCGGCGACGACCCGCGCGAGGTGATGACCGGTGCCCGCACCCACGTCGAGGACGGTCGACCCGATCGACGCGTCCAGGAGAGCGTCGGTGACGGGGTCGAAGTGCCCGGCACCCTGGACACGATCGCGCGCGGCGATCATCTCGGGGGTGTCGGACCGGAGTCCGTGCGTGGATCCGTTCAGCAGCGAGACGTAACCCTGTCGCGCGATGTCGAAGGTGTGCCCGCGATCGCAGATGACGGTTCGCTCGTCGACGTCGACGTCCGCGGTGCACACCGGGCAGTCGAGGAGATCGACGACCGAGGCCAACACCGCGGTGTCACCGACCGCGGACGGGGCCGCCCTCAGCCGGCGACGCCACGCAGTTCTTCGCCCAGGGCCGCGGCTTCGTCGGCGGTGAGTTCGACGACCAGGCGGCCGCCGCCCTCGATGGGGATGCGTACGACGATTCCTCGCCCTTCCTTGGCTGCTTCAAGGGGACCGTCGCCGGTCCGTGGCTTCATCGCCGCCATGTCACAAGCTCCCTCCGAGAACACGCCGTCCGTCGGCGTCAGAGTTCGATCTTATGCGGCCGGACCGCGGTCGTCCCCCGGCGCGTCTGCTTCGGTGCGTGAGAAGTCGTTCGCCTCGCGCCCCTGGAGGTCGAGGACGACGCCTCGCAGCTCGTCGATCTCGCGCGCGAGCTTCTCCAGCGCCCAGTCCACCTCGGACTGCTTGTAGCCGCGGAACACGAGCGCGAAGCGGAGATCGCGGACGTCGGATCCGGCGATCCCGGCACGTGGCAGGCGGGTCAGCGTCGTGTCGGGGTCGAGGGCGGGAAGGTCTTCACCGCGTCCGAACACGAACCAGACGACCGCGAACACGACCGCCACCACCAGCACCATGACGAGCAGGTAGAGCAACAGGGTCTGCACGCCACCGACCGTAGCGGGTGCTACCCGGCGACGACCCCGCGCAGGCCGTCCTCGCCGAACAGCGGCTCGAGCATCGACGAGTAGTCGGGTCCGCGGCGCAGCATCTGTCCGCCGTCGACGTTGATGACCTGCCCGGTGATCCAGGTGGAGGCGTCCCCGAGCAGGAACGCCGCGAGCGCCGCGATGTCGTCGACCTCGCCGACCCGGGGCAGGGGCGTGGAGGCGGCGTAATCGGCGGAGAGGTCGGGTGACTCGAGGACGACGGCGACCAGTTCGGTCCGGGTCAGGCCGGGGCGGATGCCGTTGACGCGGACGTTGCTCGCGCCGAGCTCGTCGGCGGCCAGACGCACCAGGTGGTCGACGGCGGACTTCGTCACGCCGTACGCCCCGAACCACCGATGGGTGTTCGACGACGCGATCGACGAGATGGCCACGATCGATCCGCCGCCGGCGCGCACGAGTTCGCGGGCGGCGTGCTTGATCGTGTACATCGTGCCGTTGACGTTGAGATCGACGGTGTTCCGCCATGCGGCGCTGTCGATCTGGGTGACCGGCCCGATGGTCTCGCTCCCACCCGCGCAGGCCACCACCCCGTCGAGTCGACCCGCACGCTCGACCACCTCGGCGACGGCGCCGGCGACCTGCTCCTCGTCGGTGATGTCGGCCCCGACGGCGTGTACCGCCCCCGGGGCACCCGAGATCTCCGCGACGGTCGCGTCGAGTCGCTCACGATTGCGTCCGAGGATGGTGACCGTGGCCCCGCCCCACGCGAGTGTCTCGGCGATACCACGGCCGATGCCACTGCCACCGCCGGTGACCAGAATCGACTTGTCCTCGACCGACCCGACCGTCATGCCCGCACTCCCATCGATGGTGGAACACGAGCCAGAACTGGAACGTGTTCTACCGATGGAACCACACCGGGTGTGTCAGGACGCGCGGACTCTTCTCGTGGCCACGGGGCGCAGGGTGTTCATCGGCGGACGGTCACCGAGGTGCACCTCGGTGGTGTGCGGGGTGAACGTGCCGTCGGCCTCGGCGGTGAACTGGGTCAGCCCCACACCCGAGTCGGTGATGCCGCAGCGACGCATGAACGTCCCCACGATCTGACGGCTCATCACGCCGAGCTCGATGAGCGGGCGGTTGCGATGGGTGCGGACGCCGAGGTTGACCTGGGCGATGCCGGGCATCCCGTAGCGGTCGTAGGTGTCGATGAGGAGGCCGATCTCCACGCCGTACCCCGGCGCGAACGGCACGGACGCCAGCAGCTCACGGGTGCCGGCGTACTCGCCGCCGAGCGGCTGCAGCACGGAGGTGAGCTCGGGCTTGAGCGACGCCAGCAACGGACGCGCGACGAGTTCGGTGACCCGTCCGCCGCCGTTCGGGTCCTGCGCACCACCGGTCCGCAGCGGTCGTCGGTAGTAGCCCTTCACCAGCTGCACCGACTCGTCGAGCAGCAGCGGCCCGAGCAGCTTCGGAACGAACTGGGGATCGGGGTCGACGAGGTCGGAGTCGACGAAGGCGATGAGGTCGCCGGTGGTGGCGGCGATCGAGCGCCACAGCACCTCCCCCTTGCCGGCGACCGGCGCCAGCTCGGGGACCGCGGTCTCGCGGCTGACGACGCGCGCCCCGGCCGCGGTCGCCCGCTCCGCGGTGGCGTCGGTCGACCCGGAGTCCAGGACGATCAGTTCGTCGACCAGGGTGCCCAGGAGCGGGCGGATCGACGCCACGACGGCACCGACCGTCTCCTCCTCGTCGAGTGCCGGGAGCACGACCGACACCGTGCGGTCGCCTTTGGCCGCGACCAGTTCGTCGACGTCGAAGTCCGGCCGTTCGAAGGTGTGCGTCTCCGACCAGGCGAGCGCCTGGGGGTCGACGTCGGCCGGAGCCGGCCACATACGTGTCCTCTGTGCGGTCATGCGAGTCCCCTGACTGTTCGTTGCGGTGGACGTGTACCCGCTATCGCGGCGACCATGTCGACCACTCTCCGGGTGGCGGCGACCTCGTGGACTCGGAAGACCCGTGCTCCCGCCGAGGCGGCGAGCGCGGTGGCTGCGAGGGTTCCCTCCAGCCTGTCTTCCAGGCCCACGCCCAGAGTCTCCCCTACGAAATCCTTGTTGCTCAGTGCCATCAGCACTGGTCGGCCGGTGTTAACGAGAATGTTCACCCGGCGTAACAGCGCCAATCCGTGGTGCGTGTTCTTCCCGAAGTCGTGCGTCGGGTCGATCAGTATGCCGTCCTCGGGCACTCCTGCGCGAGCCGCTCGGTCCGCCGCGGCCGTCAGCTCGGCGAGCACCTGGGTGACGACGTCGGTGTAGCGGACACGGTGAGGACGAGTTCTCGGCGTCGCGCCGCCGGTGTGCGAGCAGACGATCCCGGCGCCGCAGTCGGCGGCCGTGTGGACGAGATCGGGGTCGGCGCCGGCCCATGTGTCGTTGACCAGGTCGGCACCTGCGGCGCACGCCTCCCGCGCCACCTCCGACCGCCACGTGTCGACGCTGATGACGAGGTCCGGATGCGTCGAACGGACCCAGTCGACGAACGGGACGACGCGACGGATCTCCTCGCTCGCATCCACCTCCGCGCCGGGACCCGCCTTCACACCGCCGATGTCGACGAGGTCGGCACCCTCGTCGACAGCACGGGTGACGCGGTCCATCGCACCGGTGTCGGTGAAGGCCGTACCGCCGTCGTAGAAGGAATCCGGGGTCCGGTTGACGATGGCCATCACCAGGGCCCGGTCGGGGTCGACCGGACGTCCGCACAGGGTGGGAGACCACCCGGGCGGTGTGGCGGGGCCGATCGACTCCGGCTGCACCCTAGGAGTTGCGGGGCGCCTTGGCCGCGGCGACGTCGTCCACATAGGAGTCGTAGAACTCGACGTAGCCGTCGGACTTGCCGGCGAGGACGTAGAGCGGGTCGTCGCCGGTCTCGGAGTAGCCCTGCTCGCGCAGCTCCACCTTCATCGTCTTGAACGTCGAGGTCTGCTCCAGCTGCTCGACCACGCGGATGAACAGCGGCAGCGCATAGCTCGGCAGCGACGAGTAGAGGTGGTCGGCCAGTGCCGACCCGTCGAGCTTGTCGCCCGACTTCAGTGTCACCGCAGCCATGCCCGCCTTGCCGTCGGCCCCGGGGATCTCGACCCCGAACACGACGGACTGACCGATCTGCGAGTCGGCGTCGACGGCACCCTCGACCTCGGTGGTCGCGACGTTCTCACCCTTCCAGCGGAAGGTGTCACCGAGCCGGTCGACGAACGCGACGTGCGAGAACCCCTGGTCGCGCATGAGATCGCCGGTGTTGAACCACCTGTCACCGTCCTTGAAGGCGTCGGTGATGATCTTCTTCTCGGTCGCCTTCGGGTCGGTGTAGCCGTCGAAGGGGATGCGGTCGTTGATCTCCGAGATCAGCAGACCGGCCTTGCCCTTCTCGACCTCCTTGACGCGCCCGTTGTCGTCGCGGAGCGCGTCCCCGGTCTCACCGTCGTACTCGACGATCTTGTAGGTGAGCGGGCAGAACCCGGCGGTGCGGTTGAGGTTGAAGATGTTGATGAACGCCAGGTTCGACTCGCTCGCCGCGTAGAACTCGACGATCCTCTCGATGCCGAAACGCGCCTTGAACTCGTCCCAGATCTCCGCGCGCATACCGTTGCCGACGGCGACGCGGACCGAGTGTTGACGGTCGGTCTCCTTCTCCGGCTGGGCGAGAAGGTAGCGGCACAGTTCGCCGATGTAACAGAACGCGGTCGCGCGGTTGAGGATCACGTCGTCCCAGAACCGGGAGGCCGAGAAGCTGCGACCGATCGCCAGACAGGCACCCGCACCCAGCACCGACGAGAGCGAGACCGTCAACGCGTTGTTGTGATAGAGCGGCAGGCAGGCGTACATCGTGTCGTCGTGACGCAGGCGGACACCCATGCCGCCGATCCCCGACAGTCCCGTCAGCCAGCGGAAGTGCGACATGACGCTGGCCTTGGGCATGCCGGTGGTGCCCGAGGTGAAGATGTAGAACGCCTTGGTCGACGCGGGCAGGGTGGCCGTGATGGACGGCTCCGCCTCCGACTTCCCCGCCGACTGCTCCTCCATCTCGTCGAAGGTGACGACCTGACGCGGGACGGCCGACTCCGACGCGGAGTCGAGGGCCTCACGGGCGTCGGGGTCGAGCAGGAGGACGTCGGCCTCGAGGACACCGAGACTGTGGTCGATGACGTTGCCGCGCTGGTTGTAGTTGAGCATGCCCGCGATCGCGCCGAGCTTGACCACGGCGATCATCGCCAGCACCGTCTCGGGGGTGTTCTTGGCGAGGACGCCGACGACGTCACCCTCCGTCACGCCCTTCTCGGAGAGCAGTGCCGCCCAGCGGTTGATCCGTCGGTTGCACTCGCCGTAGGTGTACGACCGACCCTCGAAGCGGAGGAACGGGCGGTCGGGGTGGTCACTCGCACGGTCGGCGAAGAGACTGCCGATGGTCACGGTGCTCGTCGGCTTCCGCATCAGGAAGCCGGGGGCGTTCCGAAGCATCACCGAGGCGTCGGTCGCGAGGCCGAGCACCCCCTTGGCCATGTCCATAACTCCGACACGCGAACGGGCTTCGGTCGTCACTCGGATTGCTCCCCACACTGGCTACGCCGACGATGGCACTTGCTGGCGAAGAGGTTACCGGCTGGTAGACATCGCGATGGCGCGGGTCACAGAATCCGTCACCTGCAAGTGCTCCATCGCGCGAGCGGAGACGAACCCCTCGGCCTGCAGACCCTCCAGCCAGCCCATCAGCGGACGGTAGAAGCCGAATGTGTCGAGCAGGACGACCGGCTTGTCGTGCATCCCGAGGTATCCGCCGGTCCAGGTCTCGAACAGCTCCTCCAACGTCCCGACGCCGCCGGGCAGGGTGATGAACCCGTCGGCGCGATCGTCCATGAGTTGCTTGCGCTGGCGCATCGTCTCGGTGACGACGAGTTCGTCGGCGTCGACGTCGGCGACCTCCCGGTCGACCAAGGCCCGCGGGATGACACCGACGGTCCGGCCACCGCCGTCGCGCACCGCACGGGCCACCGCACCCATCATCGAGATGTTGCCCCCGCCGGAGACCAGGGTGTGTCCCGCCGCCGCGATCGCCGAACCGAGCTCGCCGGCGAGGTCGATGTAGCGCTGCGGGACCGGTCCGGACGCGCAGTAGACGCAGATCGCGCTCACGCGGATCGATCCTCTCCCGCCGAGGCGTCCTCGTTCGCCGCGGCACTGGCCTGGGCGGCCCGGTCGGCGATGGCGCGGGTGACCGTCTCCACCGCCTCGTCGACGCTGTCGGTGGCGGTGAGCAGCGCGATGTCGGCCTCGGAGACCGTGCCCGCCTGCCGCAGCGTCGTGCGGATCCAGTCCAGGAGACCACCCCAGTACGCCGTGCCCAGCAGGACGATCGGGAACCGGGTGACCTTCCGGGTCTGGACCAGCGTGAGCGCCTCGAAGAGCTCGTCGAGGGTGCCGAACCCGCCGGGGAGACAGACGAAGGCCTGGGCGTACTTGACGAACATGGTCTTGCGGGCGAAGAAGTAGCGGAAGTTCACACCCAGGTCGACCCAGTCGTTCATCGACTGCTCGAACGGCAGCTCGATGCCCAGGCCGATCGACGTGCCGCCGGCCTCCGCGGCACCGCGGTTGGCCGCCTCCATCGCGCCCGGCCCGCCCCCGGTGATCACGGCCAGTCCCGCACGGGCCAGCGCGGCGCCGAGTTCGACGCCCATCGCGTACTCCGGTGCGTCGCGGGATGTGCGCGCCGACCCGAACACCGTCACCGCCGACGACACACCGGACAGCGCGTCGAACCCGGCGACGAACTCCGACTGGATACGCAGCACCCGCCACGGGTCGCGCTCGGCGCGGTCGGCGCGCATCCGACCGTCGAGGTCGGCACGGGCGTCGAGGTCGGTGGTGTCGAGGAGTCGGTGGTCGGAGGTCGACGCCACCTCGGTGCGACTGCGTCGACGGCAGCTCGCGCCGGCGTAGCTCAGCGGTGCGGGTGGGGTCTGATCGACTTCCGAGGACACGCCGCGACCGTAGTCGAGGCGGGGACGGGGGCGGGAGGCCGCCGCATCTCAGTGCAGCGGCGTGGTCAGGTAGCGCCGCAGCGTGTCCGTGACCGAGCGGATCTCGGCGGCGGACACCCGCTCGTCGCGGCGGTGCGCCAGGCTCGGATCACCGGGGCCGAGGTTGACCGCGGGGACGCCGCGCGCGGCGAACCGGGAGACGTCGGTCCACCCGAACTTGGCGCGGAAACGCCCGTCGGCAGCCTCGACGAGTGCGCGCGCCGCCGGGTGCGACAGGCCGGGCAGCGCCCCCGGCGACAGATCCGTGACGACGAGGTCGACGTCGCCCGCCTCGAGCGGCCCGGCGAACGTCTCGCGAACGTGCTCCAGCGCCTGCTCACCGCTGCGGTCGGGGGCGAACCGGAAGTTGACGTCGATCGAGGCGGCGTCGGGGACGACGTTGCCCGCCACTCCCCCGGCGATCGCGACCGCCGACAGGCCCTCGCGGTACTCACATCCGTCGATGTCGACCCGACGCGGCTCGTAGTCCGCCAATGTCCGCAGGACATCCGCGAGATGGTGGATCGCGTTCTCCCCCATCCACGATCGGGCCGAGTGCGCACGGACGCCCGTCGCCGACAGCCGGACCCGCAGCGTCCCCTGACACCCGGCCTCGATCTGCCCACCGGTGGGTTCACCGAGGATCGCCACGTCCGCGTCGAGCCAGTCGGGCAGCTCACGCTCGATGACGCCCAGCCCGTTGCGCGTCGCCTCGACCTCTTCGAGGTCGTAGAAGACGAGGGTGAGGTCGTGGGCGGGGTCCGCCACGGTCGCGGCGAGGTGGAGGAACACCGCGTCGCCGGATTTCATGTCGACGGTTCCGCAACCGTGCAGGACCGTGTCGTCACCCTCGGTCGTCCGCCGGTGCGGGACGTTGTCGGCGATGGGGACCGTGTCAAGGTGTCCGGCGAGGATCACGCGGCCCGGGAGGCCGCGATCGGTCCGGGCCAGCACGCGGTTGCCGTGCCGGAGGATCTCGTACCCCGTCGTCTGCGCGCGCAGCGCGGCCTCCACCGCGTCCGCGAGCGCGGCCTCGTCGCCGGACACGCTCGGCACGTCGACGAGCGCGGCGGTCAACTCGACGGGGTCGGCATGCAGGTCCAGATGCGGGGCGGTCACAGGTGTCGAGGCTAATCGCCGGCGCGTCCGAGGTGGGACGAGCACCGCCGTGGGTACGAGGAGTGCCGAACGGGGCGACCCCACCGGTACAGTCACGAGCCGTGACTGAAGCAACGTCTGCGACCGGGGTCGGCATCGCCACCATCACCGACGACGGCAAGGTCCTCGACACCTGGTTCCCCGCACCCGAACTCGGCACGGGTGGCGAGTCGGGCACCGAGCACCTGTCGGGAGACGACGTCCCGGCCGATCTCGCCGAGCTCGTCGCCGTCGACGAGGCGCGCGGCGTGTCGCTCGTCGCGGTCCGGACCACCATCGCCGACCTGTCGCAACCCCCGATCGATGCGCATGACGTCTACCTCCGGCTGCACCTGTTGTCGCACAGGCTGATCCAGCCGCACGGCGCCAACCTCGACGGGCAGTTCGGGCTGCTGAGCAACGTCGTGTGGACCAGTCACGGTCCCTGCGCGGTCGACGGGTTCGAGATGACCCGCGCGCGCCTGCGCGCACGCGGCCCCGTCGCCGTCTACGGCGTCGACAAGTTCCCCCGCATGGTCGACTACGTGGTCCCGTCCGGTGTCCGCATCGGCGACGCCGATCGCGTGCGCCTCGGTGCGCACCTCGCGAGCGGCACCACGGTCATGCACGAGGGTTTCGTGAACTTCAACGCCGGCACCCTCGGCAACTCGATGGTCGAGGGCCGCATCTCGGCCGGCGTCGTCGTCGACGACGGCTCCGACGTGGGCGGCGGCGCGTCGATCATGGGGACGCTGTCCGGCGGTGGCACGACGGTCATCTCACTGGGCAAGCGGTGCCTGCTCGGCGCGAACTCCGGCTGCGGCATCTCGCTCGGCGACGACTGCGTCGTCGAGGCGGGTCTCTACGTCACCGCCGGGACCAAGGTCACCGGTCCCGACGGCACCACCGTGAAGGCGCGCGACCTGTCCGGTCGCAGCAACCTGCTCTTCCGTCGCAACAGCGTGAGCGGCGCCGTCGAGGTCGTGCCCTGGAAGGGCGACGGCATCGCTCTCAACGAGGCCCTGCACGCCAACGACTGACCCGCGACTGCCCGCTCGGCGGGCAGTGTGTGCCCGCTCGGCGGTTCGGCACGGACCGAGGTCGCCGTGATCAGGACCCGGCGGCCACCGTCTCGGTGAGTCGCGCGACCGCGGCGGCGATGCGTTCGTCGGTGGCGGTGAGGGCCATCCGGACATGCTGCGCACCCGCAGGCCCGTAGAACTCCCCGGGCGCGGCCAGGATCCCCAGGTCGGCCAACCACGCGACGGTGTCGCGACACGGCTCGTCGCGGGTCGCCCAGAGGTAGAGACCGGCCTCGGAATGGTCGATGCGGAAACCCGCGCGACGGACCGCGGTCGAGAGCGCGACCCGACGGGCGCGGTACCGCTCACGCTGCTCGGCGACGTGCTCGTCGTCGGTGAGCGCCGCCGTCATCGCCGTCTGCACCGGGAACGGCACGATGAGACCCGCGTGCTTGCGCACCGCCAACAGCTCACCGATCAGCTCACCGTCGCCGGCGAGGAACCCGGCGCGATAGCCCGCGAGGTTCGAGACCTTCGACAGCGAGTGCACAGCGATCAGCCCGGTGGTGTCGCCGTCGCACACCCGCGGGTCGAGGATCGACACGGCCTCGGCCTCCCATGCCAGACCGAGGTAGCACTCGTCGGAGATGACGACCGATCCGCGCTCGCGCGCCCACGCCACCACCTTGCGGAGATGCTCGACACCGAGCACCGTGCCGGTCGGGTTCGACGGCGAGTTGAGGAAGATCGCCGCGGGCCGTGACGGTCCGAGAGCGAACAGGGCATCGGATCGCACCGGCGTCGCCCCGGCGAGGAGCACGCCCACCTCGTACGTCGGGTACGCGACCTCGGGGATGACGACCTCGTCACCCGGGCCGAGACCGAGCAGCGAGACGATCGACGCGATGGCCTCCTTGGTCCCGATGACGGGCAGGATCGCCGAGCTGTCGAGCGGGACGCAACCGTGTCGCCGTGTCAGCGCGGCCGCGGCGGACTCCCGGAGGTCGGCCGTGCCGGCCGTGGCCGGGTAGCCGGGCAACGCGGCGCCGACGTCGAGCCCGCGCCGGATGATGTCGTCGATGGGGTCCACCGGGGTCCCCACCGAGAGGTCGACCATGCCGTCGGGATGAGCCGCGGCACGCGCCTTCGCCTCGCCGAGGGAGTCCCACGGGAAATCGGGCAGCGTCGCCGCCACCGACCGCCGCGTGGTGTTGCCGGTCACTCTTCGGTGTTCATCGGCGGCAGACCCTTGATGAACGCAGGGTCGTTCGCCGTCTTCCCGACCTTGCTGGCGCCGCCCGGCGAGCCGAGGTCGTCGAAGAAGTCGACGTTGGCCTTGACGTAGGGCTCCCACTCGTCCGGGACGTCGTCCTCGTAGAAGATGGCCTCCACCGGACACACGGGCTCACAGGCCCCGCAGTCGACGCACTCGTCGGGCTGGATGTAGAGCATCCGCTCGCCCTCGTAGATGCAATCCACCGGGCACTCCTCCACGCAGGCCCGATCCAGCAGGTCCACACAGGGCTCGGCGATGATGTACGTCAACACACTCTCCTTCGCAGTACGCGCGTCCGCCCAAGTATCCGCGTCGGCCACGTGGCGGGACAACCGGGGTCGACCGGTCGAGGTTGGGATCACAGTGGCGTCAACCCTCGCCCGGCGGCCCTCCGTCGGCGACCCTGTGTCCCGTGAGTTCCCTCCCAGCGTCCCGGCGATGTCACGGCTGATCGAGTCACGCACCTCGTCCCGCCACCGACCGGAGAACCCCATGCTCACCCGCACCCGCCCCGTGTCCGGCCGTCTCGACGGCCTCGAGCCGAACCGCGACGACGCGCGCAGGCACCCAGCACTTCCCACCCGCCTCTGCCCGGCCGACCTGCTGCGCCTCACCGATCAGGTCGCCGCCGACGTTCTCGACGGCCACCATGATGCCGTCCTGCCGGCTCACTGGACCACCACCGAGCGCTGGTCCACCCGCATCCACTCCGACGACGAGGTCGACGTCTGGCTGATCAGCTGGACCCCCGGTACGTCGACCGAACTGCACGACCACGCGGGATCGCTCGGCGCACTGACGGTGGTCTCGGGGCGCCTCAGCGAATACCGCTGGACCGGTTGCCGACTGCGCGCGCGGACCCTCGACGCCGGCGATCAGGCGTCCTTTCCCCTCGGGTGGGTCCACGACGTGATGCGGGACCCGACCGCAGGTGTCACCGACGAACCGACCCTCAGCGTGCACGCCTACTCGCCGCCGCTGACCGCGATGTCCTACTACGAGGTGACCGCGGAGCAGTCGCTGCGACGGGTACGAACCGAGCTCACCGACGAGCCCGAGTGACGACCGGCGATACTCATCTCCCATGAACGCACCCCGGACCATCGACGACCTCCTCGCCGACGCCCGCGCGCGGCTCGAGCGGGTGTCCGCCGACGCGGTCGCCGACGAGGTCGCGAACGGCGCGGTGCTCGTCGACATACGGCCCGCCGCCCAGCGCGCCGAGGAGGGCGAGGTGCCCGGCGCGCTGATCATCGAACGCAACGTCCTCGAGTGGCGAGCCGACCCGGCGAGCGACGCCCGGATCCCCGAGGCCGTCGATCACGACGTGCGGTGGATCATCCTGTGCCAGCAGGGTTACACGTCGTCGTTGGCCGCAGCCGCGTTGCAGCAGTTGGGTTTACATCGTGCCACCGATGTCGTCGGCGGCCAGGAGGCGCTGCGCGAGATCGGCTACGCGCCAACGGATTGAGGGTCCGGGTGTTGCGCCCGCCGGCATCACGTGTCACCCTTGAGCGCATGACCACAGGAAAGGCGGATCCCGCCACCGTCGCGTGAGCGCCGCACCCGTCCAGCGACCGCCTGGACCAGATCGAGTTCCGTCCTCCCAGCGCTTGCCGCCCGAGTCCGATCCGGGCGTGTGTCGTGACACCTGGCTCGCCCGCGCCACATCCACCGACCCGGCCGATCGTCCTGTCGCGGAGTCGGCAGTCACGCAACTGTATCGATTGTCCGGGTGTCCTCCACCGGAGTTCACCTGGGTGTCGTCACCGGTCGAGGCGACGCGCCTGATGGCCGCGAACGGACTCACCGACGGCACGCTCGCGATCGACCGGCAGACCATCGACAGCACGCAGGCACGCATCGCGCACCTGCTGTCCACGTCACGCGCTCGGATAGGCGCTCGGATCGCCCGGGAAGATCGCCGGACGCTCGGCTGGTGGCAGATACGTCCCGGTGAGGGACCTCCGTCGACGTTCGCGCCGTCGGATCACGGCATCAGTCCGAGATCGATTGTCCGAGAACATCTCCTGGAGCCGCTGCGGACGAGTGTGCGCGATGGCGTGGCCGCCGCCATCCGTGGTCTGCTTCCCCCGTCGGTCGGTGCGGTGACCTGGTACGGGCAGCACGAGGCCAACCATGTCGCCCACCACGACTTCTGGCGGCGGTCGGGGCTCCTCCGATACGCACCCGAGGACGACGACGTTCTCGACCTGCTCGTCGCACTCGCCGGCGCCACCGGGTGGTGGTGGGCCTTCGCCGACGTCTGCGTGATGGCGGAGAGACCGACGGCGGTGCACATGGAGCCGATCCCGAATCAGCGTCACGGCCGGCGCAGGTTGCACAACGACGACGCACCTGCCCTGCAGTTCCGCGACGGCGCAGCTGTTTTCGCAATCCACGGAACCGTGGTCCCGGCGTGGGTGATGCAGGAGCCCGATGTGGAACGCATCGCCCGAGAGCGCAACGTCGAGGTCCGCCGATCTGCGATCGAACGCATCGGGTGGGACAACTACATCGACGCCGCAGGTCTCGCACTCATCGACCGCACCGAGGACCCCGGCAACGCCGGGAATCCGCTGTCGCTCTACGCGGCACCCGACGGCTGGGGTCGGCCCGAGCGAATCCTGCTGGTGGTCAACGGTTCCGTCGAGCGTGACGGCCGGAGAAGACGATATGGACTACCGGTGCCGCACTGGTCGCAGTCGGCCCTCGACGCCGCGGGCTGGACCTACGGGATCAGCGGCTCCGACTACGCCCAGCTGCTCCGCAGGACATGAGCTCCCGCCCCACTCCGTTCCCATCCCCACGACACAAGGTGCCCCACATGGATGTCATGACCCTGTCCACACTCTCCGACCTGTCCGGACTCGCCGTCCTCGACCACCTCGACCGATCGGTCTCCATCCCGGTGATCGACGGGCTGCAGGCGCAGGGCGATCTCATCGTCGTCCCTCATCGACTCCTCGCCGGCGCGGTCACCACAGGTCCGTGGACGCGTTCTCAGCCCGTGTCGATGGACGGTGTCGAGCTGTTGCGCAGCGCGGCGGGCGGGAACCCGCACAGTCTCGTGTCCGAGGAGGGGACCTGCATGTGGTCGACTCCTGTGCGTGACACGCGTGGACTCGCCCTCGGCATCCTCGACACCGACGTCGTCGCGTACCTGATCCACCCCGAGCACGGGGCGACCGGCATCGCACCCGGCCGCTACGTCATCGGGCGCCAGCGTGAGCGCGGCCCCGCGACCGGTCTCGGCCCGCAGTTGGTGGCCGACTGAGATGTCGCACCACGCCGCTCGGCGGCGTGTTTGCGCCCGCTCGGCGGCGTGTTTGTGCCCGCTCGCCGGTGGGGTCAGACGTGCACGGGCGCGCGGAGACTGGCGGTCGCGGCGTCGGCCGCGCGGGACAGCGCGGCCCGCTCCCCCACGTAGTCGGCGACGGCCCCCACGACGGGCAGCTTGCTGAGCAGTCGCCACGGCTGCTTCGGCTGCGGACGGTGTGCGAGCACATCGGTGATCGACCGCAGCAACCCGACCACCGACCACACCGACCGGACCAGGTCGAGAGGCGACGAGATGTGCACACCGTGCCGGGCGGGCAGCCTGTCGTCGTCCTCTGCGGCGAGCAGACGCCGGGAGTCGACGACCCGATCGCACAGCAGCGCCGCGAGCTGGTCGGTCTGGTCGTGGCGGTCCCGCACACCGTGGACGCGCTGGACGGCGCAGATGATGATCGCCTGGTGGGCGAAGCCGATCAGATCCTGCAGCGGCAACCTGTCGGCGAGCACCCCGAACACACCGGGGTAGGCCACCACGACGGTGCCGAGCGCACCGACGCGGTCGACCCACCACGCGGTCCGCTGGTCGACCGTCCACCTCTCCCACCGCGCGGTGCCGGGGGCACCCGTCTGGTCGGTGACCCACACGATCGCGTGTGCGACGTTCGCGAGCAGCGAGTCGTCCTCCGAGGAGGGGTCGGCGCTGCGGGTCGCCCGCTTGAGCCCGAGCAGATCGATGTTCTCGAGCACGTCGAGCACCGGGTTGACGATCCCGGTCGCGGCGTACAGGACTCGCGCGACGTCGCGGTCGGAGATGGTCTGCTGGACGGATGCAGGGGCCACGGGCGGTGTTCCCTCTCGGTCAGGCCGCCGACTCGCGGCGGGCGTGGACGGTGGTGCGTTCCCGTGCAGGACGGCCGATCTCGGTCGCGATCGCGCGCAGCTCCGCGACGGTCTTCTCCGACCCGTGCTGCGAACCCGCCATCCGCGAGATGGTCTCCTCCATCAGCGTGCCACCGAGGTCGTTGGCACCACCGCGGAGCATGACCTGTGTCCCGGCGGTACCCAGTTTCACCCAGCTCGTCTGGATGTGCGGGATCCTGCCGTGCAACATCACCCGCGCCAGCGCGTGGACGGCACGGTTGTCGCGATGCGTCGGACCGGGCCGTGACGCTCCCGCGAGGTAGAGCGGTGAACTCTGGTGCACGAACGGCAGCGGGACGAACTCGGTGAAACCGCCGGTGCGATCCTGGATCCCGCGCAGCACGTTGATGTGGCCGACCCAGTGGTGCGGTGCGTCGACGTGGCCGTACATCATCGTCGAACTCGACCGCAGGCCCACCTCGTGCGCGGTCGTGACGACGTCGATCCACGTCGCCGTGGGCAGCTTGCCCTTCGTCAGCACCCAGCGGACCTCGTCGTCGAGGATCTCCGCGGCGGTACCCGGGATGGTGTCGAGGCCGGCCTCACGCAGGGCGATCAGCCAGTCGCGCACACCCACGCCCCCGCGCGAGGCACCGTTGACGATCTCCATGGGCGAGAAGGCGTGCACGTGCATCGACGGCACACGGTCCTTCACCGCGCGGACGAGGTCGGCGTACCCCGTGACGGGCAGCTCGGGGTCGATCCCGCCCTGCATGCAGACCTCGGTCGCGCCGGCGACGTGGGCCTCCCACGCGCGGTCGGCGACCTCGCCCGCCGACAGGGTGAACGCGTCGGCGTCGCCCTTGCGCTGCGCGAACGCGCAGAAGCGACAGCCGGTGTAACAGATGTTGGTGAAGTTGATGTTCCGGTTGACGACGTAGGTGACGTCGTCGCCGACCGCGTCGTGGCGCAGCGCGTCGGCCAGGGAGGCGAGCGCGTCGAGTCCGGGCCCGTCGGCGGTGGCGAGCGCGAGGTAGTCGGCGTCACTGCACCCGGCCGGGTCGCGTTCGGCGTTGCGCAACGCGGTCGCGACGTCGGAGTCGAGACGTTCCGGCGCCGACGATCCCGCCAACGCCAGCACCTGGTCGCGGACGGTGTCCCAGTCACCGAAAGCGCTGTTCAGGTCACTGCGGGTGTCGGTGGCGCGGCCGTCGGTGTCGATCTCGGTGTTGAGGTCGACACGACCCGACGACTGCCAGTCCTCGTCGGGCTCCTGCCATGGGCGTCCCTGCGGGAGGACGTCGGCGGCGAGGCCCGTCGTGGGGTCGGCCAGGGCGCGCACGTGCGCGGTGACCCGCGGGTCGATCCACGGCTGTCCGGCGAGGACGTACCGCGGCTGTGCGGCGATCCGTTCGGTCAGGGTGAAACCCGTGTCGCCCGTGATCTGCGCGAGCGCGTCGAGGTCCGGCCAGGGCCGCTCGGGGTTCACGTGGTCGGGGGTGACGGGTGAGACACCACCCCAGTCGTCGACCCCGGCGGCGACGAGCGCAGCGCACTCGGCGGCGGAGACGAGGTTCGGGGGTGCCTGGATCCGCATCGACGGCCCCATCAGGATGCGCGTGACGGCGACGGTCGCGACGAACTCGTCGATGTCGGCGTCGGGGGCGTCCCTCATGGCGGTGTCGTCCTTGGCGCGGAAGTTCTGGACGATCACCTCCTGCACGTGGCCGAAGGCCTTGTGTGCGGACCGGATGGCGAGGATCGACTCGGCGCGTTCCTGTCGCGTCTCCCCGATCCCGACGAGGATGCCGGTCGTGAACGGCACCGACAGGCGGCCGGCGTCCACGAGGACGCGCTGCCGGACCTCGGGGTCCTTGTCGGGGCTGCCGAAGTGGCACTCGCCGCGATCGGTGAACAGCCGACGCGACGACGTCTCGAGCATCATCCCCATCGAGGGTGCGACGGGCTTGAGGCGCGAGATCTCCTCCCAGCTCATGACACCGGGGTTGAGGTGCGGCAGCAGTCCGGTCTCCTCGAGCACGCGGATCGACGCGGCCCGGACGTAGTCCAGTGTGGAGTCGTAGCCGCGTTCGTCGAGCCACTGCGCGGCCTCGGGCCACCGGTCCTCGGGGCGGTCGCCGAGGGTGAACAGCGCCTCTTTGCAGCCCAGTTCGGCGCCGCGGCGGGCGATGTCGAGGATCTCGTCGATCTCCAGGTAGGCGCCCTGCCCCTCGCGGGCGAGCTTGCCCGGGACGGTCACGAAGGTGCAGTAGTGACACCGGTCGCGACACAGGCGGGTGACCGGGATGAAGACCTTGCGGGAGTAGGTGATCTGGCCGGCGCGGTCCTCCGCGGCCAGCCCGGCGTCGCGGACGCGGGCAGCCGAGGCGCACAGGTCGATGAGGTCGTCGCCGCGCGCGGCGAGCAGAACGGTCGCCTCGTCGACGTTGACGGTCGCCCCGTCGCGGGCGCGTCGTAACGCGCGACGCATCGCAGCGGGGGTCGGCGGGGCGGGATGCGCCGCGGCCGGGAAGGACGGGGTGGGGAGGACGACTCCGGGGTCGCCGGGTGTGTCGCCGGGGGTGCTCGTCACCCCACGATCATGCGCCATCGCCGCGACGGGGGCTCGCGGGTCCCCGTCGGATCCACGAAGTCACCACCGGGGCACCCACCCCGAACACCACCAGGAGCAGCGTCCGCCAGTCGGCGTAGAGCAGGACGTCCCCGCCCGGGCCGCCGAGCAGACCGGCACACACCGGCACCAACCAGGCGATGAGCGGGGCGTAGCGCACGGCCCCGGCGGTGATCTCGGTGGCGACGCGGACGAACCAGGCGATCAGCAACCCGCCGACGATCGCGGTGACCGGGACCGGCACCGTGCCGGCGTAGACGTTCAGGAACGCCACCGACAGCACGCCGACGACGAGACCGTCGAGGGCGAGCATCGCGAGGACGAGGCGGTCATCCCAGCGCATCGGAGACACTCTCGTCGGCCGTCGACCGGGCGGACGTCCCGGGCCCGATGCCGGCGAACAGATCGCGCTCGCGCCCGCCGGCGTCGGGGTGTGCGGTGCCGCGGACGAGGACGAAGTGCTCCTCGTCGGGGATCGGCTGGAGGATCTGGTTCGACAGCGCGTACTCGCGGCGGCTCGGGGAGACGGTGATCTGGGTGGCGTGTGCGGCCATGGCGTCCACCTTGCGCTCGCGGACCGCGCTGATGTCGACGGCGGTGGTGATCTCGTCGTCGGGACAGCTCGGCAACTCGCCGTCTTCGGGCATCCGCCATCCGTCCGGCGCCCGGGCCGCGGCGTCGGCCAGACCCTCGGTGACGGCACTGCGTTCGCTGACCGACCAGTAGTGCTTGGCCACCGACCACCCGCGGTCGGACGCGGCTGCGACGGCCTCGGTGGTGATCCGGTGCACGCCCACGTGGTCGGGATGACCGTAGGTGCCGGCGGGGTCGTACCCGATGACCACCTGGGGACGTCGGGACACGATCAGATCCGTCAACAGGTCGACCGGTTCGTCGCCCGCGCGGGTGAACGCCCGGGGGTTGCGGGCCGCCGGGGACCCGGCCATGCCGGAGTCGCGCCACCGTCCTGCCCCGCCGAGGAAGAACGGCTCGAGACGCCGCCCGGGCGGACTGAGGATCTCGAGCGCGCGGGTGAGTTCGAGGATGCGGTAGCCGCCGAGCTGATCGGCCCCGCCGTCGGCGACGAGCTGCGCCCAGCGCTGCCCGATCACCTCACCCTCCTCCCCCAGAGTGCAGGTCACGACGGTCACCTCGGCACCGGCGTCGAGATACCGGGCGATCACCCCGGCGGTCTGGATGGACTCGTCGTCGGGGTGCGCGTGCACGATCAGCAGGCGTCGGGCGGCGGTGCCCCACTCGTCCTGGGTCACTGCGGCGCGACCTCCCACGATCCGACGGCGCCGAAGATGCCCGTCCCCACCGGTCCCGTCAGCGGCACCTCACGCACGCCCGGCCCGATGGCGGTGATCATCGAGTCCTCGAAGACCGGCAGGCGGACGGCCTGGGCGGAGACGATCTGCTGGGCCGCCCGCAGGTCCGCGGTCGGGTCGGCGGCGGTCAGCGCGCGGTCCGCGATCCCGGCGAGCGTCGGATCGCACAGTCCGGAGAGGTTGCTCGGGTAGCGGTTGTCGTCGCCGTCGGACTGCGGGCGGGTGGTCGTCGAGGTGGGCGCGGCCGTCGTCGGGGTGGGCACGCGTGTCGTGGCGCTCGGACCGCCCGCGGCACCACTGCTCGACGGTGTCGTCGACGTCGCGGGTGCGGGGTCACACGACGTGGTCGAGGCCAGCCGGGTGGCGGGTGAGACGGCGGCGTCGGACCATCCGACGACGAGGTCCACGTCGGGGTCGGTCAACGCGGGGCCGTAGAGATCGGGCGCGGACAGCGCGGACACGTCGGTCGCGATCCCGGCCGATCGCAACTGGTCGGAGACGGTGTCCGCGGCCGCGCGGGTGCGGACGTCACCGGCCACGACGCCGATCCGCACCGTGAGTGTGGTGCCGTCGCGCTGGAGGGGCACCACGCCGACGGGCAGTGAGGCCGGCGCCGCGGACCCCGCGTCGGGGGCGCTGGTGGGTGTCGTGGTCGTCGGTGCGGCCTCGTCGGCGGGCGGCGCCGAGGTTCCCGGGGTCCCGGTACCCGACGGCTTCGTCGACGCCGTGACCGCCGCCGACGGCGTCGGACGCCATCCGGCACCGGCGAGCAGACCGCTGATCGTCGTGGCGTCGGGACGATCGCGGTCGACCGGGTAGTACCCCGGGTCCGAGGGCGCCAGCACCGGGTTGGCCACCGGCGTCACCACCGACTCGCCCGCGGCGGCGTCGGTGACGACCTGCGGGTCGACGATGCCGAGGATCGCGCGACGCACCGCGGGATCGGACATCACCGACGTCCGGGTGTTCGCGGTCAGTTCGAGGACGCGTCCGACGGGGGTACGGCCGACGACGACACCGGGGATCGCGTCGAGTGCACCGGCGGTGGCGGGGCCGCCGGCGAGCGCGACGACACCGGTGTCGCCCGACCGGACGGACTCGGCGAGTTGGGTGGCGGTGCCGACGCGACGCAGCACGATCTGGTCGACCACGGCCGGCGTCCGCCAGTAGCGGTCGTTGCGCTGCATGCGGACCTCGTCGCGACTGGGGTCGATCACCGTGATCGTGTACCGCCCCGCCGAGACCGGCAGTCCCGAGTCCATCCCCGACTGGAAGCCGTCGGGCACACCGCGCAGTACGTGCGACGGCAGCATCGCCGAGAACAGCTCACGCCACGCCGGGTAGGGCGAGCGGAACCGGACGACGGCCTCCTTGCCACCGGCCCGCGAGGCGACGTCGTCGACGAGGCGGTATCCGGCCGGCGCGACCGTGCCGGGCTGACGCGACATCTGCTCCCACAGGTACGAGAAGTCGTCGGCGGTCACCGGCAGCCCGTCGGACCACTGCGCGTCCTGGGCGATCCGGTACGTGACGGTGAACGGCGCCCGCGAGGTCACCTCCGCGCCGGTCAGCACCGCCGTGTTCATCTGCAGCTGCACCCCCGAGGGCGTCGCCACCGGGACGAACGCACTCGGCAGGGTGGCCGCGGCGACCGCCGTGGTCACCGGACTCTGATCGGCCAGCAGGTGCGGGTTGAGACCCACACCGATGCTGTCGGTGGCGACCTGGATGGTCTGTCCCTGCGCCGTCTGCGTGGGTGTCGCCGGCGCCGCCGACTCCTGCACCGGCGGCGGCGGATCCGCCGTGCAGCCGGCCACGACGACCGCGACCAGCCCGAGCGCTGCCACGCCCAGACCGCCGCGCATCCGCGTCCTCACGCTCGCCCTCGTCATCGGCCGGGTGAGATCAGCCCACGCTCTGGTTACGGGCCTTGGCACGTGCGCGTTCGCGTCCGCGGGTGGTCGCGTCCAGATCGACCTTGCGGACACGCACGACCTCCGGCGTCACCTCGACGCACTCGTCGCCGGCACAGAACTCCATGGCGGCCTCGAGGTCGAGCTGCATCGGCTTGGCCAGGGTCTCCATCACGTCGGCCGACGACTGACGCATGTTGGTGAGCTTCTTCTCGCGGGTGACGTTGATGTCGAGGTCCTCCTGGCGCGGGTTGATACCCACCACCATGCCCTCGTACGTGTCGGCGCCGGGCTCGACGAAGAACGTGCCCCGGTCGGCCAGCTGGATCATCGCGAACGGCGTGACGGTCCCGGCCCGGTCGGAGACGAGCGAGCCGGTGTGGCGGGCCCGGATCTCCCCGGCCCACGGCGCGTACCCGTCGAACACCGCGTTGGCGATGCCGGTGCCGCGCGTCTCGGTGAGGAAGTCGGTGCGGAACCCGATGAGGCCGCGCGACGGGACGATGAACTCCATGCGCACCCAGCCGGTGCCGTGGTTGGTCATCTCGCCCATGCGGCCCTTGCGGGCGGCCAGCAGCTGGGTGACGGCCCCGAGGTACTCCTCGGGGACGTCGACGGTGAGGTGCTCGAACGGCTCGTGCAGCTTGCCGTCGATCTGTCGGGTGACGACCTGCGGCTTTCCGACGGTGAGCTCGAAGCCCTCACGGCGCATCTGCTCGACGAGGATCGCCAGTGCCAGCTCGCCGCGGCCCTGCACCTCCCACGCGTCCGGGCGGCCGATGTCCAGCACGCGCAGCGACACATTGCCGACGAGCTCGGAGTCGAGCCGCGACTTCACCATGCGGGCGGTGAGCTTGTGTCCCTTGACGCGGCCGACCAGCGGCGAGGTGTTGGTCCCGATGGTCACCGAGATGGCGGGCTCGTCGACGGTGATGCGAGGCAGCGCGACCGGGTTCTCGGGATCGGCGAGGGTGTCGCCGATCATGATCTCCGGCATGCCCGCGACGGCGACGATGTCGCCGGCGACGGCGGACTCGGCCGGGGTGCGTTCGACGCCCACGGTGGCGAGAAGCTCGGTGATCTTGGCGCGCTCGGTGACCGGCTCGCCGTCGACCTCGCGCATCCACGCGATGGTCTGCCCCTTGCTCAGGCGACCGTTGTGGATGCGGACCAGTGCGAGCCGGCCGAGGAAGGCCGACGCGTCGAGGTTGGTGACGTGGGCCTGCAGCGGCGCCTCGACATCGCCCTTGGGCGGCGGGACGTAGCTCATCAGCACGTCGAAGAACGGGTCGAGGTTGTCGCCCTCGGGAACGCTGCCGTTCTCCGGTGCGACGGTGCTCGCGATACCGGCACGACCCGATGCGTAGAGCACCGGGAGGTCCAGGGCGAGCTCGGCGGCCTCGGCGGCCTCCTCGTCGACGTCGGAGGCGAGATCGAGCAGGAGGTCGTGGCTCTCCTCGACGACCTCGGCGATGCGGGCGTCGGGGCGATCGGTCTTGTTGACCAGCAGGATCACCGGCAACGACGCCGCGAGCGCCTTGCGCAGGACGAAACGGGTCTGGGGCAGCGGGCCCTCGGAGGCGTCGACGAGCAGCACCACGCCGTCGACCATCGACAGACCGCGCTCCACCTCGCCGCCGAAGTCGGCGTGACCCGGGGTGTCGATGACGTTGATGATCACCTCGGTGCCGTCGGGCTGGATCCGGTGCACCGCGGTGTTCTTCGCGAGGATCGTGATGCCCTTCTCGCGCTCGAGGTCACCGGAGTCCATCACCCGGTCGACCATCTCCTCCCGCTCGGCGAACACGCCGGACTGGCGGAGCATCGCGTCGACAAGGGTGGTCTTGCCGTGGTCGACGTGCGCGACGATCGCGACGTTGCGGAAGTTCTGGACAGCGTTCACAAAAGTCCTTCTCCGAAGGGGTTCACTCCGAGGCGTTCTCTGAGGTCGACAGGGCACTACGCGGGCACGACGAATCCGGCCGACCGCGATGTGGCCGGATCAAGGGTATCGGGTCCGGTCGAGAGACAGCCGTCACAGCGCCTCGTAACGATCCGGTGACCGTTCGGCCGCGATCGTCGTCGGCCCGGTCGGAGGTCCGATCGCTCGGTCATGATCGTCTCGATCATTCGTCCCACCAGTCACTCACGTCACTTCCGACACAGTGCTCCGGGACCCGGACAGGAGGAATCCCGGATGCGGCGCAGCCACAGCGTCACCCTGACCACCGTGCTGACGCTGGCGACGGGTCTCGTCGCCGCCGTGACGGCGGCGGCACCGGCGAGCGCGTCCCCGTGCGGGAACTCCGGGATCCTCGGGTCCAGTCTCGACAGCCTCGTCGGGAGGGCCTTCCCCGGCGCCTTCGGCAGTTCCGGCGGCCTGCTCGGCCGGTCCAGCGCGCAGGGCGACCTCCCGGACCTCGGGGCGGGGCCCACCCAGACCGTCCGCTGGATCACCGGCCCCCGCTCGCCGAACCACACCGACAGCCGGTTCGGCATCACGGGGACCGACCTCGGCATCGCCTGGGACAACGGATCGGGTCAGACCCTGATGGCGTTCGGCGACACCTTCGGCGAGTGCAACGCCCCCACCCAGCAGTGGCGTCACAACGTCGTCCTGCGGACGAACGACACGGACCCGTCGAACGGCGTCGACATCCCGGCCGGTGTGCCCGGCGACGTCCGTTCGGGCGCATCGGTGTCGGCCGCGTCGCCCCGGTTCGCCCAGGGCGCGCTGCCCGCGGTCGGCGTCAGCGGCGTCGAGATCACCACCATCCCCACCGCGGCGATCGCCATCGACGGTGTGCAGTACATGAACGTCATGTCGGTGCGGCAGTGGGGCGCACCGGGACGCTGGGTCACGAACTACTCGATCATCGCCTCGTCGCGGGACAACGGGCAGACGTGGTCGACCGATCCGCGGACCATCCGGCTCAACACCCCCGTGTCGGTGCCCGGCGTCGAGCAGATCGACGACAGCAACGGCAAGTACCAGGTGAACGCCTACCTGCGGGGTCGCGACGGCTACGTCTACCAGTACGGCACCCCCAACGGACGCTTCGGCGCGGCGTTCCTGTGCCGTTTCCTCCCGCAGGACATCCTCGACCTGACGAAGTACACCTACTGGGACGGCAAGGGCTGGTCGCCGGACACCACGAAGTCGGAGAAGGTCCTCACCGAACCGGTCGGCGAGATGTCCGTCGCCTGGAACGACCGGCTGCAGCGATACGTCATGCTGTACGGCCGTGAGACCGACGGCACGCTGGTGCTGCGGACCGCGACCGCACCCCAGGGACCGTGGAGTGCGCCGGTGACGCTGCTGTCGTCACGACAGTCCGCCGGGGTCTACGCGCCGTACATCTACCCGACCTCCGGTGGCGACGGCCGCTACCTGTACTTCACCGCCTCGCGCTGGCTCGACTACAACGTGATGATGCTGCGCACGGACCTGTCGCAGCTGTCGCTGGGTTAGCCGGGCCACGGCCCGACGACCGCGACGCGATCGGGGTCGAGCGCGACGGTGATCTCGTCGTCGATCGAGACCCGTGTGGCCGACACCGCGGCGACCCGCAGGCCGTCGGCGGTGCGGACCCGCAGGTGCCGGTCGTCGGGCAGCGCCGCGACCGCCTCGACGCGGACGGACACTCCCCCGGGCGCCCTGACGACCGATCGGGCGCGCAGACCGAGCAGGCACCGATCGGCCGGCGAGGCCCAGCCGACGTCGACCGGGCCGAGCGGCGTCTGCGCGACGCCGTCGACGACCTCGGCCGACAGGAGCGTCGTACAGCCGATGAACCGCGCGACGTCCTCGCTCGCGGGCCGACGCCAGACGTCGTCGGGAGAACCCTCCTGGGCCACCACACCGGCATCCATCACCGCGACACGGTCGGCGATCGTCGCCGCCTCCGTGTGGTCGTGGGTGACGAGCACGGTGGGTGTCGCCGTGGTGTGCAGGATGTCGGCGATGTCGACCGCGAGCCGCTCGCGCAGACGACGGTCGAGCGCCGAGAGCGGCTCGTCGAGCAACAGCAGCCGGGGACGCGGGGCGAGGGCACGGGCGAGGGCCACACGCTGCGCCTGCCCGCCGGAGAGCTGCGACACCGGGCGATCACCGAGATCGGGCAGGCCCACCAGCTCGAGCATCTCCGCGACGCGGCCGGCGACGTCACGACGGGACCACCGCCGGGCCCGCAGTCCGTAGCCGACGTTGGAGGCGACCGACCGCCCCGGCAGCAGCGCACCGTCCTGGAACACCACGCCGAAGTCCCGGCGGTGGGGCGGGACGCCGGACAGGTCCCGGCCGTCGACGCGCACCGCGCCGGCGTCGACCCGCTCGAGCCCGGCGACGGCCCGCACCAGTGTCGACTTCCCGCATCCCGACGGGCCGACGAGGGCCGTGACGGGGGCGCCCTCGGCGCCGACGGTGAGGTCGAGCCCGTCGAGCACGACAGTGCTGCCGAACCGGACCCGCAAGCCGCTGATCTCCAACATCAGAACTCGCTGCCCTCCACGCCGCGCAGCGACTCCATGATGACGACGACGACCGCGGTGGTGACGATGAGCAGCATCGACGCCGCCATCGCCGTCGCGAGGTACTGCGCGCCGGGGCGGTTCAGCGCCGATCCGATGAGCACCGGGAGCGTCGTGGTGCCCGGCCGGGCGACGAAGCCGGTCGCGCCGAACTCGCCGATCGCGATGACGAACGCGAAACCGACTGCGACGGCCAGGGATCGCCACACCGCGGGCAGGTCGACCGTGCGCCACACCCGCCACGGTCCCGCACCCAGACCGGCGGCGGCGTACCGCAGCGTGTCGGGCACGGCGGCGAGGGCGGGCGCGATGATCCGCACCACCACCGGTGCCGCGACGACGGCCTGCACCGCGGGGACCACAAACGGCGACGCCGCGACGTCGGGCGGCAGCGCGGCCAGCACGATGAGATAGCCGAACCCCACCGTCACCGCACTGACCCCGAGCGGCAACAGCGTGAGCCCGGAGGCGACCGTGCGAGCGGGGCCCCGCGACCGCTGCAGCGCGACGGCCGCCACCAGACCGACGACGACGGCGATCACGGTGGCCCAGGCGGCACTGATCACGCTGCTGCGCAGGGTGTCCAGGGGTGTCTCGCCGTTCACCGGAGCCGCCAGCGCCCGGTACCCCTCGAGAGTCCAGGTGCCACCGGAGGTCGGACGTACCGACCGCAATGCGACCACGACGAGCGGCCCGACGAGCACCAGCAGACCCCACGCCGCGGCCCCGATCGCCGCGGCCCGGCGGAGCGGGGTCCAGGTCGGGTGCACCCGGGCCCCACCGGCGACGGCCTGCGTGGTGGGCGTGAGCACCCGGGTGAGGACCACCGCGACGACGACCACCACGATCTGCAGCATCGAGAGCGCGACCGCGGCGGGGATGTCGAAGTAGCCGACGGCCTGGGTGTACACGGCCGTCTCCAGGGTCTGCAGACGACCTCCACCGAGGATCACCACCACGCCGAAGCTCGTGGCGCAGAACAGGAACACCAGTGACGCGGCGGAGACCGCCGGCAGCAGGAGACGCGGCGCGACCACCGTCAGGAACGCCCGCGGCCCGCTCGCGCCGAGAGTGCGCGCCGCCTGCTCGGCACGAGGGTCGAGGGCACGCCACGCCGCCCCGACGACGCGGACGACGACGGCGACGTTGAGGAACGCGTGCGCGGCGAGGATCGCGATCACCGAGGTGTCGAGGCCGAGCCCGCCCAGTGGCCCGCCCGGCGAGAGGAGGGCGCGGAACGCGATGCCGACGACGACGGTCGGCAACACGAACGGCACGGTGACGACGACCATCAGCGGCGTCGACGCCCACCGCGGGGCGACGGTGACCAGCCAGACGAGGGGTGCGGCGACGACGATCGTCAGGACGGTCGAGGCGGCCGCCTGGGCGAGGGTGAAGCCGAGCAGTCCCCAGGCGTCGGTCCGGTCGAGCAGGGCTCCGAGTCCGGCTCCGTCGGAGCTGGTGACGGCGCGGTGCACGAGCGCGACGACCGGCCACACGAAGAACACCGCGAGGAACAGCAGGGGCAGCGTCGCGAGGAGTCCTCCCCCGAGTCGCGCGCGTCGTGACGCGGCCGGCACTGCGTCACCCCCTTCGACGGATTGCTGTCACCAGTGTGTCAACCGACCCCGACCGACCCGCTCGCGGACCAGCCGGTCAGCGCGACGATCCGGCACACCAGGACGCGGCGGAACGGGCGGCCGTCGTACTGCGGGACCTGCGCCTCGAGTCGTGCCGACAGCGCCTCCACCGTCGACGTCGGTGGGTCCGGCACGTGCTCGAGGTGGGCACGCACCCACCACAGTCGGGACCAGTCCACCGGGTCCCAGTGCTCGACGAGCAGCGCCGCCCGCGGGTCGCCGTCGAGGTCGTCCTCCCTGCCCAGCCGTCCGGCGGACTTGGGTTTGACGGTGTCGACGGGAACGCCGACGTGCTCGGCGACCACCGCGTACACGACCGGCACCGGGTCGGGACCACGCTGCGGGTGCAGGGTGCACAACACCCCGTGGGACTCACCGACGAGCCGGGCGCGGGCGTCGTCCGCGGACAGCCGCACGCCGGGGTCAGCGCCCCATGATCGTGCGCCACTCGCGCTGCCAGTTCTCCCGGTTCTCGGCGATGGCGCCGGGCGCGAGATCGACGGTGTCGGTGGGCAGCGGCGCGTACTTCGCCCACGACTCGGGCAGCGGCACCCCGTCGCGCACCGGGTACACGTACATCGACTCCGGGAGTGCGCGCTGCACCTCGTCGCTCAGCATGAAGTCGACGAGCTTGTGCGCACCCTCGGTGTTCGCGGCCCCCTTGAGGACGCCGACGTACTCGACCTGCTTGAAGCAGCCGTCGAGCAGCGCCTTCGTGGCGGGGTTCTCGGCGGGCGACGACGCGTAGGACACGACGATCGGCTTGGGCCCCTTGCCCTCGCCGCCGGAGAAGTCCTGGTTGTACCCCACGTCCCAGCCCGACACGACCGCGACGTCGTTGGCGCGCAGCGCCTTCCAGTAGTCCTGCCAGTCCCCCGGGCGGGCGGCGATCGTCGCGAGCAGGAACCCGAGACCGGGTGAGGAGGTGGCGGGATCCATCACCACGAGGTCACCCTTGTAGCGGGCGTCGGTGAGCTGGTCGATCGACGTCGGCGCGGGGATGCCCCGTTGCGCGAACCAGGCGGTGTCGACGTTGATGCAGACGTCCCCGCGGTCGACCGGTGTCAGCTGCTTCCCCGCGTCACCGGCGAGGACGTAGTCCTGCGCCGACGACGGCAGATCCGGCGACGTGTAGTCGGCGAGCGCGCCGGCCGTCACCGGGCGGGACGCGAAGGTGTTGTCGATCCCGTAGACGGCGTCCGCCTTGGGGCGCCCCGGCGTCAGCGAGATCGTCGAGGCGAGCTGGCCCGCGTCGCCGGACTTCGTGACGACCAGCTTCAGACCCGTCTGCTTGGTGAAGTCGGCGATCACCGACTCGGGCAGCGCGAACGAGTCGTGCGTCAGCAGCGTCACCTGGTCGGCGTCGTCGGACCCCGAACACCCGGTCGCGGTCGCGATCACCGCGATCGACGCCGCGAGCAGCGCACCGAGTCGGACCGCGCTGCGGGGCCGTCGCATCTGTCTGCCGTTCACGGACCCGATCCAACCAGAGGCCTGCCAGCATGGGGTGATGGCCGCACGCGACGACACACTGCTGACCGACGACGAGCGGGATCAGGCGCGCAGCCGATTCCCCGAGTGGACCGTGACCGACACGGAGATGCGCCGTTCCTACGGCGCGTCGTCGTTCCTGGCGGGGGTCGAGATCGTTCGTCGGGTGGCACAGGCGGCCGAGGATCGCGACCACCACCCCGACATCGACATCCGCTGGCGAACGGTCTCCTTCACCCTCTCCACCCACTCCGCGGGCGGACTGACCGGGAAGGACACCGACCTCGCCGCGGTGATCGACGAGCAGATCGCGGGCGACGCACAGGCAACCGGGGCATGACGGGCGCGTAACAATCGCATCACCCGTATCACTGGTCACTCTGGTACCACGCTACTGTCCCCTGGGCGGCGAGCGACACGCCGTGACGACCTAGACTGACCGCTTGGCCGCGGGCGACCGCACGACGGCCCGATATGACTGCGATGGGATGTGAGCGCTGACCATGGGAACCCGCCGGAAGCTGGGGACGACCGCATTGGGCGTCCTGACCGCCATGACGGTGCCCGCTGTCGCCTTCGCCACCCCGGCGCCGACGACACCTGCCGCCCCGAGCACCTCGTCGCAGGTGGGTTCACTCCCCCTGTCCGCGCCGGCCGCGCCGAAGGTCGACAAGTCGACGCTCGACTCGCTGGGCTCGTTCGTCCCCGCCATCGTCGGCTCCGCGATGACCCCCGGACCCGACGGAAAGATCAACTCCGATCTGATCTCCCAGGCCACGGCCATCGCCGACGCCCCCGGGATGCCGGCTCAGGTCAGCTCCATCTGGCACCAGGTGACCGGCTTCCTCGACGGGTCGGCCAAGCCGGCCCAGGTCGCCAAGGTCGCGGCCGCGGCCAACGACCCGGTGATCCCGACCGGCCCGAACGCCCCGCGTATCCAGCAGTTCCTCTACCCGACCATCGGCGTCGGCTGCATCCCCGGGGGGAACTCGGTCGGGTTCGCTCTGGTGACCGCCGGCCCGCAGGAGGCGCCCGCCCCCGGCCCGAAGGTGGGCCAGGCCGGCTACGTCTACACCAGCCTCGGCACCGGTCCGGCGCTCGACAACGCCCGCGCGCCGCTGACCGCGATCTGGATCAACATCGACAACGGTCGGACCGGCCAGATCAACCTCGGTCGCAACGACCGGATCAACGCCGCGAACGGCCCCGGGACGTTCACCGCGATCGCACAGACCGGCAAGGGCCGCGTGCTCTCCGCCATCTACGGCACCGTCACCACGAAGACCAAGGGCAAGACGGTGGCATGCCAGATCATCCCCACGGTGGGACTCGCCTTCATCTGACCTGACCGGCACCTGTCGGTCACGACCCAGCACCATCCCCTCGCGACCGATATGGAGTACCCCCATGCCTTCGTCACCCCTCACCCGGTCCCTGCGTCGCTCGGTGGCGGCCGGCGCCGTGGCCCTGTCCCTGGCCGCCGGCGGCGTCGCGGTGGCCGCCCCCGCCTCGGCGGCACCGACCCCGACACCGGAGGCTGCCGCTGCCGCCGCACTGGGTTCACCCACCCTGAGCGCGACCTCGGGCACCGACGTCCTGTCGCTGCTGGACACGGCGAACAAGACGCTGCGGAGCCTGGGGATCCAGCCGTTCCTCAACCCGACGGTCGCGTTCAACTGCACCGCGCCGACGGCGTCGAACCCGTTGGGCCTGTTGCCCGCCGCCGGTGGCGCCGTCGCCGGGCCCTGGGCCGCACCGGGTCTCGCGCTGCCGACGATCCCCCTGGTGAACATCGACCCGAACGTGGTGAAGGACGGACAGACCCTCTACGGGTTCGTCCCCGCGGGCGTCACCAGCGACCAGACCGCGACCGGGATGCAGGTCGCGTGGTTCAACACGGCCACCGGCAAGTTCGGCATCGCGCAGATGGGCAAGGCCGGACAGACCCTGGTCGACGCGTGGTTGGCGAACGTCCCGCCGTCGCCGATCAAGGACATGGCCGCCAAGACCCTGGCGGGCATCGTCGACACCATCGCGCCCGCGGGTAGCCGTCTCGCCCCGGTGACGACCGGCAAGGGCACCGTCCTCTCGGCCGTCTTCGGGACCGTGGACAACGGCGGCCGCAGCTGCTTCTTCCTTCCGATGGTCGGGATCACCAACGCCTGAGAGGGACCCCACGCCCTCCTCGAGATCGGTTCGCCCGCTGCGTGTTCGCGGCGGGCGAATCGGCGTCCGTGCGGGGTTCTCCCGGTCGCCGCCGATCCGCGAGAGCACAGGCGACGGCGGCGCCGACGACGAATCCGACGGCGGCGGCGAGCAATCGGGCCTCGACGAGCGTCGACGTCGCCACCACACCGACGATGGCACCCAGCCCACCGAGGGCTGCCGCACCGCAGAGTGCACGCCACCGCCGACGATCCCACCCCAGCCCGACCGCGACCAGGACACTCACTGTGCCCGCCGCGGCGGACAGCCAGGCCGTGCCGAAGGTGAACCCGTACCGGACCGGCAGCGAGGGCACGGCGAACACGACGACGAACCATCCCAGACTCGCGATCGCACAGGCGGTCACCGGGCCGGGACGGGCCGGTGACCGCGCCGCCCACCGGCGGGCGACACCGAGGACAGCGGCCGCTGCGATCACCGGGACGAGCCACCGCCGCACGTGTCCGAGGTTGTACAGCGTGAGGACGTCGTAGCCGGCGAGGACCAGACACCCCAACGCGCCGACGGAGACCGCGAGCACGAGGAGTCCGCGTGGACGGCCGTCGCCGGCCCCCAGCAGCGGTAGGAGCAGCGGCAGCACCACTCCGGCGATCACCCGGATCACGATGTCCCCCATCGTGTACGGGTTGCGCAGATCCCACTCGATCAGACAGAACGTCGCGGTGAACGACGCCGAGATCCACCAGCGTGCCGCGGTCAGACGCGCGAACTCCGCGGGCCCGAACCACCGGGCCACCACCAGGAGCGCCAGCACGACGAACGGCAGTTCCAGTGCCGCCTGCACGTGCAACACCGTCCACGGCCATGCCGGGAGCACATCCGAGACCCGCCCGAGGTCGGCCATGTCGAACCATCCGGACGGCAGATACCGCGTGATCCGCGACGTGTCGTCGCGCCATTCCTGATGGACGTACGCCGTGACGAGGACCTGGTTGACGACCATCGCCGCGACGACGAGTCCCAGCCAGAGCCCGGGGTGGCGGAGGCGGCCACCGAGCCGGGGCGCGGGCCGCAGCCGTGGGACGACGCCGACCCCGACGACCGTGCCGAGCACCACGGTCGTCGCGAGGATCGACGCCGTCGCCGTCACAACCGCGCGTCGACCGGCTCGGACTCCATGGCGAGGACGGCGAACACGGCTTGATGGACGCGCCACACCGGTTCACCGGTCGTGAACCGGCGCAACGCCTCCAGTCCGAGCGCGTATTCGCGCAGCGCCAGCGACCGTTTCGTCGCGAGGTTGCGCGTGCGCAGCCGCGCGAGCGTGTCCGGATCGGTGTAGTCGGGTCCGTAGATGATGCGCAGGTACTCGCGGCCGCGGACCTTGACACCCGGCTGTACCAGTCCTCGCCGTCCCCGGGTGAGGTTCGCGAGCGGCTTGACCACCATGCCCTCTCCCCCGTTGGCGGTCAGCTCCTCCCACCAGCCGACGCCCTGCCCCGTTGCGGTCTCGTCGCCGGTGTCCACGACGAGACGACGTGTCGGACGGAACAGGTCGGCGTCCGCGGACACCAGTCGGTCGGCGACGTCGAGATGCCACAGGTGGTCCCGGGTCTCGAACGTCTGCGAGCCCGACGCCAGGACCTGGAACGGCGCGACCTGCACGCCGAGCGGGCCGGCCGACGGTTGCGCGTACCGCCGATAGGCGTCGACGAACGCGGCCGCGGTCTCGACCCGTCCGGAGATGGACCGCAGCAGGTCGGCGACCTCCACGCCCCGACCCGCCGCGCGCGACACCTGCTCGACGGCGGCAGGCAGTGCCGTCGTCGCTGCCGCGCCGACACGCGCGTACTGCGACCGGATCATCGCGTCCGCTTTCTCCGCCCACGGCAGGATCTCGGCGTCGAGCATGATCCGATCGGCGCCGAGATCCGACCACAGCCCCGCCGCCGTGGCGGCGTCGGCGGCGCGTCGGAGGATCGCGGACTCGCGATCCGGGGTGAAGAACGCCCGGCCGGTGCGGGTGTGGACCACCCCGGTGCCGTCCCGGTCGAGCCGGAGGATCGCACGCGATCCCATGTGCTTCTCCTCGCAGACGACCTGCGCCACACCACTTCTCGCGTAGTGCCCGAACGCCTCGTCGGGATGTTCGAGATACCCGTCGCGCGTCGACGAGTCGACCGGCGACATCGTCGGCGGCAGGTGGACCACCTGCGACGGCGCGAGCGCGAAACGGCTCATCACCTCCAACGCGCCCGCGGCATGCTCCGCGCGTACCGACACCCTGCCGAGGTGCTCGGTCTCGACGACCCGCGCACCCATGACGTCGGACAGCGTGAGCTGCGCCGGGTCCCGGTCGACTGCGGCGTCGACCGGACGGACCGGCTCGTAGTGCACCGCACGCGCAGGTACCGCGACCACCTCGCGTTCCGGATACCGCAGGGCGCTCAGCGATCCGCCGAACACGCAGCCGGTGTCGACGCAGAGGGTGTTGTTCACCCACTCCACCTCCGGGACCGGGGTGTGGCCGTAGACCACCACGGCGGACCCGCGATAGTCCTGCGCCCACGGGTAGCGGACCGGGAGGCCGAATTCGTCGGTCTCGCCGCTGGTGTCGCCGTAGAGGGCGAACGCTCGCACACGTCCCGACGCCCGTCCGTGGTACTTCTCCGGCAGACCGGCGTGGGCGACCACGAGGCGACCGTCGTCCAGGACGTAGTGAGCGACCAGTGCATCGCAGAAGGCCCGTACCTGCTCGGTGACGTCGTCGCCCTCGACGGCCAGTTGATCCAAGGTCTCCTGCAGACCATGACTTCTCGTCACGTCCCGACGACCCAGCGCCCGGACCAGTTTGGCCTCGTGGTTCCCCGTCACGCAGAGGGCGTGGCCGGCGCCGACCATCCCCATGGCCAGACGCAGCACACCGACCGAGTCGGGACCGCGATCGACGAGGTCACCGACGAACAGGACGCGACGCGAATCCGGGTGCACGGCATCGACGGCGCGACCCGATCCGTCCCGGACGATCGTGTAGCCGAGCCGGACGAGGAGGTCCTCCAGCTCCTCCCGACACCCGTGCACGTCGCCGACGATGTCGAACGGTCCGTGGTCGTCACGGCGGTCGTTGAACAGACGGGTACGGGTGATGGACGCGTCGTCGATCGCCTCGACGCCGTCGAGGACGTGGACGGTCCGGAAACCCTCCCGCTTCAGGGAGCGGAGGGATCGACGCAGCTGATCGTGCTGTCGGGTCACGACGCGGGGCGAGAGGTCCCGGTCGGTCCGGGACTCGGTGCGCTGCAGTGCCACCGCGACCGGCACGTCGAGGACCACCGCGACGGGCAGGACGTCGTGGCTTCGTGCCAGCTCGACCAGCGACTTCCGCGCCGACGCCTGGACGCTCGTCGCGTCCACGACGGTCAGCAGTCCGCGCCCGAGCCGCTTCGCCGCGATGTACTCGAGCACCTCGAATGCGTCGGCGGTCGCGGCCTGGTCGGTCGGGTCGTCGGCGACCAGTGCGCGACAGGTGTCGCTGGAGATCACCTCCGTCGGCCGGAAATGCGTCGCGGCGAAAGTGGACTTGCCGGACCCGGTGATGCCGACGAGGACGACGAGGCACAGCTCGGGGATCTCGAGGTCGCTCATCGTGTCACCTCCTGACGTTCGCGGATGTGGAAGACCGCCATCTGGGTGGGCGGCCCGGCGGTCTCGTCGACGTCGCCGACCGGGGTGATGGCGGCGTCGTAGCCGTAGAGGTCCCCGGTCGCGCGCACCCACTCGTCGAACTCCGCCCGCGTCCACTCGAACCGGTGATCACCGTGTCGGAAACCATTGGGGTACAACGACGGGTAGCGGACGTTGTGTTCGACGTTCGGCGTCGTCACCACCACGTGGCGCGGTCGCATCGACCCGAACACCGACGCCACGGCCTCCGGTAGACGGTCCGGGTCGATGTGTTCGACGACCTCCATGAGGATCGCCATGTCCATCCCCTCGAGTCGCTCGTCGACGTACATCAGCGATGACAGGTACAGCGACAACCGGTCGGCCTGCCGCTCGGTCATCTGATCGACGTGCAAGCGGTTCGCCGCGGTGGCGAGCGCGGAGTCGGAGACATCGGTGCCGATGACACGATCGATCCCCTGCATCGGCAACAACCGTCGCAGGAGCGCTCCCTGCCCGCATCCGAGATCCACCACCGACGACGGCGCGACGGCCGCCACGACGTCCAGCACCGCGTCGTGCCGACGTCGTACCAACGGGCGGGTGTCACGGGTGTCCTCGACGGGCGGGTCGACCGGTGTGGCCTCGTCGGGCGTCCCGTCGTCGAGTTCGACCAGCCGGGCCACCGCGCTGTCCGTCAGATCGCGCTGGTGCGCGAGATACCTGTGCGAGATCCACCGATTCTCCGGGTGCGCGGCGAGCCACCCCGATCCCGTCCGGACCAGCTTGTCGACCTCGGCGTCGCCCACCCAGTAGTGCTTCGTGTCGTCGAGCGCCGGCAGCAGCACGTACAGGTGGCTCAGTGCCTCGCGCAGACGCATGCTCCCGGTCAGGTTCAGCGAGACCGACGGCGCCTCACCCCATTCCGGTCGCTGGGGGTCCAGCGGGATTGACGACGTGGTGACCGCCCATCCGACGGGCTCGAACATCCGCCGTACCGTCGCGTCGTCACCGGGGACGACCGGGATCGTCACCGTGAGGTCGAGTGCCGTGTCGACGAGTTCCGGACGTGCGTCGCAGCGACCGTTGAGCGCAGAGCGGAAGACCTTCCCCATCGCCACCGCGAGCAGCGACGACGCCACGTAGGGGCGATCGTTCACGTACTGGCCGAGCACGAACCCGTCGCGAGCCGATCCCCGACCCCGTACCAGTGCGACGGGATCGACCTCGACCAGAAGAGTTGCGGTGCAGAGGGAGTCGCTGACCTCGGGGTAGAAGACGTGCGCGACCCCGCCGTAGACCGGGAACGACTGGGCGCGGTCCGGGTGCTTGTGGAGCAGGAACCCGAGGTCTGACGGCGTCGTCAGCGCCGGCGATCGGTGCGCCGTGACGGAGATGAGCATCCCGACAGTCTGCAGGACCGTACGGTTCCGGCGCCGCTGATATTCGCCGCGTCGAGGCCTCGCGCCGGCCGGTGGTCCTACGCCGAAGTGAATCGCACATTTGTTCCGATTTGCCCTTGACGTCTGAACGGTAGGCGGTAGAGTCGAATGTATGTTCGATTCCGTGGTGGAGGCGGTCGACCGTCTCGCTGATGCCGTTCGCGACTGCACCATGCCCGCGGACGATGACGTGCTGCTGGCGGGGGTGCGTGCGGCGGTCGCGGCACGTAACGCTGCGGACGGTGTGCTGGCCGCGCTGACCGGGGAGATCGAAAGCCGGGGCACGGCGAAGCGATTCGGGATGTCGGTGCGCGAACTGCTGCGCCGCCACGGGTGTGTTCCGGTGGTGGCGTCGCGGGCGATCCGGCTCGGGCGGGCGATCATGCATCTGCCGGTGCTGGCTCGGCATGTGCGGGACGGGTCGATCTCGGCGGAGTTCGCCGACGCCATCGCCCGCGGGGTACGTCACGTCGCGGTCCGGACCCGCTCGCCACTCGGGTCGGAGCTCGCGGTCGAGACGGAGACGCTCCTGATCGGGCACGCCCTCGCAGGGCGGTCGCCGGTGGAGATAGCCGACCGGGCACGAGCGATCGCACTCGAGCACCAGCCTGAGCCCGGCGACGATGGGGAGGAGACAGTGACCCCGGTCGCCGAAGACAGCACGCTCAACGAGGTGTCCTGGACCCAACGCGACGACGGACGGCTCACCGGGTCCTTCGATCTCGATGTCGTGACCGGGGAGAGGTTGATCTCCTGCATCGACAAGGCATCCCGCCCGAAGCCACTCCCGGACGGGACGCCGGATCCGAGGTCGGCGGCCCAACGCCGCGCCGACGCGTTCGTTCAGGTGGTCGAAGCGGCATCCCGGGCCCTCGGTGATGGTGGCCTGGTGGCGCCTGCGAAGACCGAGGTCCTGCTGACCATCCCCGCCACGGACACCGAGTGTTGTGGGATCACGCCCTCCGGGCCGGCGCACCTGCAGTGGATGGGCAGTGTGTCCGATCAGGCGGTGTCGCTGCTGGCGTGCGACGCCTCGGTCACCCGCATCGCGGTCGATGTCGACGCCGCTCCGGTCGACATCTCACCCGCGGCGCGACTGTTCACCGGCCGCACCCGCAAAGCCATCGTGGCGCGTGATCAGTGCTGCATCAAGTGCGGGGATCCCGCGTCGTGGACCGACGTCCACCACATCATCTTCCACTCACAGGGTGGGGCGACGACGTGTGACAACGGGTGTCTGCTGTGCCGGACCTGCCACGTCGCGGTGCATCAGCAGGGGTGGGAGATCGTCATGGGTTCCGACCGACACCCCTGGATCCGACCAACCGCGTCGGTGGACCCACGCCGCGAACCACAACCCGCCTACAACCGACGCACCCTACGACTCGACGCCACAGCCGCCTGACCGACAACACTTCCCAGCACCCGCCCACCCGCGGGACCGCATCAGCACCTTGACAACTCCACAGTGTGATCGCGGCGCGATCGGTTCAGACCGTGGTCTTCTCGGCCTCGGGCTCGCGCCCCATGTCCTCGAGTTCGATGCCGTTGGTCTCGGGAACCTTGAACTGCACGTAGAAATACGAGATCAGTGCACAGAAGGCGAAGAACCCGTAGACGTACGCCAGGCCGAGGCTCTGGCTGACCTGCGGGAACAGCAGGGAGATGGTGAAGTTCGCGATCCAGTTCATCGCCGTGCACACGCCGAGCGCGACGCCGCGGATGCGGTTCGGGAACATCTCACCGAGCATCACCCACATGACGGGGCCCCAGGTCGCCGCGAACGCGACGACGAAGAGGTTGGCGCCGATCAGGGCGATGACACCCCAGTGCCCCGGCAGGGTGACGTCGTCGCCGCTGCCCTGCTGCTGGGTGAATGCGATGGCAGCCAACACCAGGCCCGCGAACATGCCCACGGAGCCGATCTTCAGCAGCAGTCGCCGACCGATGCGATCGACGAACAGGATCGCACCGAACGTCATCACGACGTTGATGACACCGGTGATGACCGAGGTCTGGAAGGACTGACTCTCGCTGAAGCCCACCGACTTCCAGAGCGTGGTCGAGTAGTAGAAGATCGCGTTGATCCCGACGAACTGCTGGAGGATCGCGATCCAGATGCCCACCCACACCAGGGGGTGCAGGCCGAAGGAGTTGCCCCGGATGTCGCCGAGCGACACCTTCGACTCGCGACGCAGCGTCAGCCGGATCTCCTTGACCCTCTTCAGGGGTTCGGCCTCACCGGTCACGTCGCGCAGGATGCGAGCGGCCTCCTCGTCGAGGTGATTGCCGACGAGATACCGGGGCGACTCGGGGATCAGCAGCGCGAGGAACCCGTAGACCAGCGCCGGGATGACACCGACGAAGAACATCCACCGCCAGGCCTCGATGCCGAACCAGAAGTCGCTGGACGCAGTCCCCGCGTTGTCGGCGAGCAGTGCGTCCGAGAGCAACGCGACGAAGATGCCGATGGTGATCGCCAGCTGTTGCATCGACCCGAGTGCGCCACGGAACCGGGCAGGCGAGATCTCCGCGATGTACGCGGGTGCGATGACGGACGCGATACCGATCCCGAGACCGCCGAGGATCCGCCAGATGATCAGATCCGGGATGCTCCACGCGAATCCGGTCCCGATGGAGGAGATGGTGAACAGGAACGACCCGAGCAGCATGACCCGCTTGCGTCCCCACATGTCGGCGAGACGTCCCGCGAACCACGCACCGAACGCGCAGCCGAGCAGGGCGACCGCGACGGCGAAGCCCTTCATGAACTCACCGAGACCGAAGTGGCCCTGGATGGAGTCGACGGCGCCGTTGACCACCGAGCTGTCGAACCCGAAGAGGAAGCCGCCGACGGCCGCGGCGACGGTCACACCGATGACCTTCGCGACGTGCTGGTCGGTGCCGGAGGAACGTGTCGTGGTGCTCATCGCCTGCCTCGTCTCGATCGCGTCGCTGCGGTGGCGACGCTACTCCGGCCGAAGTACCCCGCGGGCCGCATTACGATCACGCCATGGTGACGCTGCGCATTGCCCAGGACCCCGCCGCCGACGAACTGTTGTCGACGGACCCGTTCGCGCTTCTCGCGGGCATGCTTCTCGACCAACAGTTCCCGATGGAGCGCGCCTTCGCCGGACCCGCCAAGATCCTGGAGAGATTCGGCACCCTGGACCCGGCGGAGATCGCGGTCGCCGACCCCGAACGCTTCGCCGACCTCTGTGCCACCCCGCCGGCGATCCACCGGTACGGACGGTCCATGGCCCAGCGGCTGCAGGCGCTCGCCTCGACGGTCGTGGCCGAGTACGACGGCGACACCACGCGCATCTGGACCGAGGCGACGTCGGGCAAGGACCTCGTCGACCGCGTGCAGGCACTGCCCGGCTTCGGCGAACAGAAGGCCAAGATCTTCACCGCCCTGCTGGCCAAACAGCTCGACGTGAAGCCCCGCGGCTGGACGGCCGCGGTCGGTGACTACGGCAAGAAGGGCTTCCGCTCGGTCGCCGACGTCGTCGACGAGGAGTCGTTGACCAAGGTGCGGGAGTTCAAGAAACAGAAGAAGGCCGCCGCGAAGGCGGCAGCTACCGTGCAGGAATGACGCAACCGACCGCCCCCGCACCGTCCTCGCGTTCGACCACCATCGCCGTCGCACCCGCCACCCGGCACCGCGGTGCGCGGTCGCTCTGCACGGCGGGAGTCGTCTCCGTGGCGCTCCTCGCCGCGGCGTGCGGCGACGACAGCGCCACCGGTTCGAGCAACCGCGGGACCAACGGGAACAGCGGGGACATCGCGGTGAGCGACGCCTACATCGTCCCGGAGTTCCGCGGCTCCGACTGTGCGGCGCAGACCGGTGACCGCGCGACGCTCGAGTTCGTGGTCACGAACCGATCGACCACCTCGGCCGACCGTCTCACCGAGATTCGCGCGGACGACGTCCAGACCGTGTCCATCGAGCCCGGCGGACCGCACGAGATCCCGGTCGCGGGCTCACTGACGTCCACCCGGACCCAGTCCGGGGCTCCGTCGGGCATCGTCACGACCTTCACGGGCATCGACCCGTCGGTCCGTCCGGGCAAGAACGTCCGGGTCACCTTCTCGTTCGCGGAGGCACAGCCGCTGAGCCTCCCGGTGCCCGTCGAGGCTTGCCCGGCGTCCTGAGCGAAGCCCCGGAGGAGCGGTCTACGTCACATCTCGATGGCCTACGCTGTCATCCATGGATGTGAAGGTCGCCGTCGAACTCCCTCTGCGGATCGGGTTCGCCGCGACGGGTGTCGCCCTCGCAGCGGTGGAATCGGGTGTCACCATCGCCCGCCTGACCATGGAGAACGTCGCGCACGAGGTGAACTCCGCGCTCGGTGTCGAGGACGACACGTCGTTCTCCGCCCGCACGCCGTTGCAGCTGATCGGCCAGCTCGCAGAACTCCTCGGCCCCGACCGTCCCTTCGGTCGCATCCTCGCCCCCGGCGGACCGCTCGACCGACTGCTCGCCGACGGCGGCGTCGTCGACCGGCTCACCGCCCGCGACGGTTCACTGGAGAAGCTCACCGCCGACGGCGGCCTCCTCGACCAGATGGCCGAGGAGAACGGGATCCTCATCCGGCTCACCGCCGCCGGAGGGCCGCTCGACCGTTTGAGCCGCAAGGGCGGCGTCATCGACCAGTTCACCGAGAACGAGGGCATCCTCGAACGCCTCACCAGTGAGGGCGGGATCGTCGACAAGCTCACCGCCGAGGACGGACTGCTCAACAAGATGACCGAGGAGGGCGGCATCATCGACCGCCTCGTCGCCGACGGCGGACTGCTCGACCAGCTCGTCGGCGAGAACGGCGCCGTGGAGCGGGTGATCGCACCGGGCGGGCCGATCGAACGCATCTCCGAGCTGACCGATGTCATCGGACAGCTCGCGCCGAGCATCGTCGCCATCCAGGAGACCGTGCACGAACTGCGCGACGCGGTCGACGTGCTCAACGACGCCGTGACCCCGCTCGGTGAACTCGCCGGGCGCCTGCCGAAGCGGCTCACCCGCGGCGCCGGCCGAGCGCACGAGATCAACGGGCACGCGCACGACTGAACGGTAGCAATCCTTGACTTCGAGTGAACTCGAAGTCAGAGGGTGGTCACATGACCACCGAGACCAGAACCACCGCACCCCGGTTCGGCTACGACGACCTACCCGCACTCATGGCCCGGATGACCGGCGACGAGAAGCACTCACCCGCAGCCACCTCCACGCTCGACGTGGTGTGGGTACTCCACCACGATGTCCTGCGCTCCTCCCCCGATCACCCCGCCGACCCCGACCGGGACCGTTTCTACCTCTCGAAGGGTCACGGCCCCACGGCGTTCTACGCAGTCCTCGCCGCGCACGGCTGGTTCCCGGACGCATGGTTGGACGACTGGATGTCCTACGACTCACCCCTCGGCGGTCACCCCGACCGCACCCTGGTCCCCGGGGTCGAGATCGGTGCCGGGTCGCTCGGACACGGCCTGCCCATGGCGGTGGGCACCTGCACGGCCCTGCGATCCCGCGGCAGCCACGCCCACGTGTACGTCCTCGTCGGTGACGCCGAACTCGACGAGGGATCCAACGACGAGGCCATCGCGTTCGCGGGAGCCCGTGGGCTCGACAACCTCACCGTCGTGGCGATCGACAACGCGTCGTCCACACACAATCGCCCCGGTCGCCTGCCGTCGCGGTTCGCCCTCGAGGGCTGGGCGGTCAGCGAGGTCGACGGGCACGACCACGACGCCATCCGCACCGCACTGACCGAGCGCCCCGGCCGTCCCGTCTTCGTGTCCGCCGTGGTCGAGAGGAAAGACGCATGACCGCCGACCCGCGCACCCGATTCGCCGAGACGGCACTGTCCCTGGTCGACGAGGACCCCGAGACGGCGATCCTCTACGCGGAGATCGCCGGCCAGTGGTTCGCCCGCGACGCCGACCTGCGCCCCGACCGCGTCGTGAACGTCGGCATCCGCGAACAACTCCTCGTCGACGCCGCGGCGGGCATGTCCCTGGCCGGGATGTTCCCCATCGTCCACACGTTCGCGCCGTTCCTCGTCGAACGTGCCTACGAACAGGTCAAACTCGGCTTCGGCCACCAGGACGTCGACGGGCTGCTGGTCTCGACAGGCGGATCCGTGGACATGGCGTCGATGGGACGCACCCATCGGACCGACGCCGACATCGCCCTCATGGCAGCCGTGCCGGGGTTCTCCGTGCACGTCCCCGGGACGGCCGACGAGGTCGAGCAACTCCTCCGGACCGCACATCGACGGCGCGGGCGGCACTACATCCGGGTGACCGCGCAGCAGAACTCCCGCTCGTTCGACGTGGGCACCCCGGCACTGCACGTGGCCCGTCGGGGATCCGGGGCACTGGTCATGGTGGTCGTCGGCCCGCTCCTCGACGCGGCCCTCGCGGCTGCCGAAAGCCTTGCCGTGAGCAGTGATCTCGACCCGACCGTCGTGTACACCGCCACCGTCCGACCGTTCGACGCCGCCGGGTTGCGCGGCGTCGTCGGCCCCGTGCCCGACGTGGTCCTGCTGGAGCCCTATCTTCGGGGCACGTCGAGCCAGGAGGTCGGTGCGGCGCTGGTCGACCGGCCGCACCGGCTGCTCGCGCTCGGGTTCGACCGCGAGGAGAACCGGCGCTACGGCACACCCGACGAGCACATCGCCTCCGCCGGCCTCGACGCCGGCGGGATCCACCGCGCGATCACCGAGTTCGCCGTCGCTCAGCGCAGCGCCGCGGCGAGCCGGTCGGCGTAGCGGTCCGGGTCCGGCAGGCCCGTCGGCGAGGAACACACCGACAGCGCGACCCGTCCACCGATGCCGTGGACCCCGTGTGTCACCGACTGCACCGGTGACAGCGCGGGGAACCCTGCGGTCAGCGCGACCCGCCCGCCACCGAACACGAGGTCGTCGTCACCGCGGTTCACGCTCGACACCACCGTGTTGCCGCTCACCGTGGTCGGCACCGCGGTCACGTCGAACGACCGGACACCCCAGGCGACGAGCGCGGCCGGCATCGCCGCGATCGCCGCCGACTCCGCCCGCGCGGCGGGGTGCTCGCCACGTCGCATCATCTCGGCGAGGTCGTCGGCGATGCGCGACGCACGCCGCGCGGGGTCCGGCTCGTCGACCGCGAGATCGACACCGACGGAACGGAAGTGGTTACGGGACCGGCGCGCTCCGACACCACCGATGAGCACCTCGGCCCGCAGGAGCGAGACCCCGAGATGCTCGGCGAGCGCCCGACCGATGACGGTGAGCGCCCCGACGGTCACCGTCGGACCGATGTCACGCAACGTGTCGGCGTCGGTGACGACGACCCGGAGATCACGTCGGGTGTCCGGCGCGACGTTGACCGACAGACGCGCAACGCCCTCCCGTCGACGCGGCAGGCGGCCCGACTCCTCGTCCCGCACACGATCGCGGTGGGTGCGATGCGCCCGGGTGCCGCGCGCCAGCAGTGTCGCCGCCTGCAGCGGAATCCGCGCGACCCCGACGGCAGCCGCGGCGATCGGCGGCACCGTCGGTCCCGGCGGCCGCACCTCGCTCGTCGCGCACGCCGCGTCGTCGAACAGTCGACGCGCGAGCGTCGACGCCAGCGTGCCGTCGGCCAGCGCGTGGGAGATCTGCAGCACGGCGACGACAGAGGTCCCGGCTGCACTGGGCACATCCCGCACACCGGTGAACAGGTGCACCCGCCACGGCAGGTGTCGGGCGTCGACCTGGTCGGCCATAGTCTCGCCGAGACGTCGCAGGCATGCGGTCCACTCGTCGACCGCGTGGACACGCACCGCATCCGCCGCCACCGTCGTCGCCGTCCACCGTGGACTGTCGAGGTGGGCGGGCACTTCCACGACACGCACGCGGAGATCCGCGATGGTGTTCGCGCGCTGGATGATTCGCTCCGTCAGGACTCCCACGGCATCCATGCCACCGGAGAACGCGTAGAGCAGGAACTGGTCGCTGGGGATGACGCCGGACATCCACAGCGCCTGGGCATCGGTCGACGTGAGCCGACCGCGGATCGACGACGTCGGGTGCACGCCGCCCGACGCTACCGGGCGGCCGGTCCGCTCACCGCTTCCCGGCGCTCCACGCGTACGGGAGATCGGTGCCGTTGAGGACGTGGGCACCGATCGACTGCAGCTTGACGATCAGCGGGTTGTGCACCGAGACGGTCCGCGCGTTGCGCCAGTGACGATCGAGGCGCAGACGCTCGGAGGTGATCGAGGCCCCGCCGACCTCGAACAGCTGGTCGGTGGCGTCGAGGACCAGTGGGATCAGCACGGCCTGCGCGTGGGATGTGGCCAGTTCGGCGGCGTCGAGCAGGCCGGTGTCGAACTCCCCGCGGGCCGCCGCGTCGTCGATCGCCGCATCGAGCGTGTCCGCGACGGCGAGCACGGTGGTCCGGGCGACGTGAGCAGCGCTCGACAGCCGACCGATGACCTGCTGCACCAGCGGGTCCTCCCTCGGCAGGTCGGCGACGGAATGGCTGTAGCTGCGGGTGCTCTCCCGGACCCAGGCCGCGACGTCGTCCGTGGCGCGGCGTGCGATGCCCGCGAGCACGGCCAGCTGAACCAGTTGGAGGTACGAGGTCGCGTAGGTGGGGCCCGGCGCGCCGTAGCCGGGCCCGAGGAGACGGTCGGCGGCCACGCGCACACCGACGAACTCGATGGTGCCGCTGGCGGTCAGACGCTGCCCGAAGCCGTCCCAGTCGTCGTGCCGGGTGACACCGGGTGCGTCGGCGTCGACGAGGACCGACACCCGCTCCCCCTCGAGATCCGCTGCGACGAGGATCTGGTCGGCATAGAGGCTGCCGGTGCTGTAGTACTTCGTGCCGTCGAGCACGTAGTCGGCGCCCTGTGTGCGGACCGTGGTCCGATACCGGTCGACGGCACCCACACCGGGCTCGGTGATCGCGTTGCCGACCAGCGTCCCGCCCGCCACCGCGCGCAACCATCGCTCGCGCTCGGCGACATCGGTCGACAGTCGCTGGTCCTCCACGAAGCTCCAGTGCACCCGCAGCGCCTGCGGCAGATTGGATTCCGCCGCCGCGAGATCGACGAGAAGTGCGAACAACTGGCGAACACTCACCCCGAACCCGCCGAATTCGACGGGAACTCGCAGTGCACCGAAGCCCGCGTCGCGGAGCAGTCGGACCTCGTCGAAAGCCAGTCTCCGGTCGACCTCACGCTCGACCGCGCCGGCCGCGATCCGGTCGAAGATCGGCCCGAACCGTGCGGTCAGATCGACGCCGGAACGGGCGTCGACGCTGGTGGAGGTGGTGGATGTGATGCTGTCGGTACTCACGAGGACCGAGTGTCGGCGGGATCACGATCGACCGACACCTCTGCGATCACGCTGAGCGCAAACGATTTCGCCGAGTCGTCTGCCCTGTCGGCGCGCGTGCCATCTTGACAGCGGTCGGGCACCCGTGTTGACTCGTATCCGGTTGTAGTTTTTGTGTTCGATCGTCGCTCGCAGAAATACACACGCGTGCGCGTCGGGCATTCTTCTCGAATTCCCTCGCTCCCGTAGTGGCACCACCCTGGGCCGGGCAAACCGCACGGTCCGATCAGCAACACAGCAGTAGGAGAAACACCATGAGCCAGGGAACCGTGAAGTGGTTCAACGCCGAAAAGGGCTTCGGCTTCATCACCCCGGATGACGGCGGCAAGGACGTCTTCGTCCACTTCAGCGAGATCCAGGGTTCGGGCTACCGCAGCCTGAACGAGAACGATCGCGTGACGTTCGAGACCGAGCAGGGCGCCAAGGGCCCCCAGGCGGTCGGCGTCTCCGCCGTCTGATCTCACCGGATCCGCTCGACCCCGCCCCTGACCTCACGGTCGGCGGCGGGGTCGAGTCGTCTCTGCAGGAAGTCCTGTGCGCGCGGGGAACTCAGCTCGGGAGCAGATCCGCGCGATGCACGAACGCCGCCGCGCCGACGAGCGGTGCCGTGTCACCCAGCGCCGCCGGGACGACACGCGTGGCGGCGACATAGGGCAGGGGGTGCCGGTCGACCCGCTCACCGATGCGCCTCACGAGATCGTCGGCGACCCTGGCGAATCCCCCGCCGATGACGACGAGATCGACGTCGAGCAGCGCACAGGCGCTGCAGATCCCCTGCGCGACAACGTCGGCGAGGCGGTCCACCACCCGCTGCGCGACGGCGTCACCGGCTCGGACGGCGTCCGCGAGCTCCTCACCGGTGGTCCCCGCCCACCCCTGCGACCGCGCCCAGGCGACCGTGTGCGGCCCGGAGGCCACCGACTCGAGGGTCGTGCGACTGCCGAGACTGGACTCTCCTGTGTGGCCGGACACCTCGATCTGCCCGATGTGACCCGCGTTGCCGGCGACGACTCGGCCGCCGAGCACGATTCCACCGCCGATGCCGGTGGAGATCACCATCGCGACCATGTCGTCGACACCGACGCCGGCACCGAGCCAGTGTTCGGCCAACGCGATGGCGACGCCGTCGCGTCGCAGGGTGACCGGCAGGCCGGATGCGACGACCACCGGCGCCTCACGGATGGTCGCCGCCAGCGGGTGGTCACGCCAGGCGGGCAGGTTGATCGGGCCGACGCGGCCGGTCGCGTCGTCGACAGGCCCCGCACAGGCGACACCGATCCCGCGCAGCCCGGCCACTCCCCGCTGCGCATCCGCTCCGGTCAGCACCTCCTCGATCACGCCGAGGACGGCCGCGTCCAGCGCGTCGGCCGACGTCGCCTCGCCGGTCGGCGCCCGACGCCGCGTGCCCGGGACGACGTTCCCGCCGGGATCGATCAGTGCCGCCTCCACTTTCGTCCCACCGATGTCGACGGCGAGCGCAGGCGCTCCCCCGTCCCCGGCGATCGGTGCAGCTGTCATGTGCGCCGAGCGTAGTCGGCGCAGCCGCGATCTCCGATCGGTTCCGCGCCCCCACGGGCCGTTCAGGCCGTGACGAGTTTGCCCATCGAGTGCACCTCGACGACGTCGGATCCGGTGACGAACGACCAGGGCGCGGTGAAGAACCCGTTGTTCCCCCACGAGGTGCCCCAGGAGTTCTCGAGCGTGACGCCGGTCGAGGAGTAGCCGACGATGGTCACCTCGTGCCCGCCGATGGACGGCTGAGCGGTGTCGGGGACGTAGTTCGACCGGGTCGCGGTCAGCGTCTCGAAGTTCGGACGGACCGCGAATCCGATGGCGACCGGCAGGCCGCTGGCGATGGCGTTCTCGACGTTGGTCCGCAGATCGCCGCGGGCGGTGAGGTCACTGGACCCGGAGAGCGTGTAGCGGGCGGCGTTGGTCCGCTCGGCGGCGGTGGGTTGCGTCGTGAAGTCGTAGTCGCCCTGGCTGTAGTCGGCGCGGGTGTCGATGCCCTGCGAGACCTCCATCGGCAGCGCGACCGCGGCGGTCGTCCCCTCGTCGTCGCCTCGCGCGATCTGCGAGTAGACGAACATCGGCGCCATCGGACTGCCGGTGATGCCCTGCTCGCGCATCAGGATGCCGTAGCCGGTGTACCCGGTCGCCCACGCGACGCACGACCCGACCTGCCCCTGGTCACCGGGGGGCAGCGCGTACTGCTGCAGCGATGCCGACGCCGGGAGCGCCGTCGTCCCACGCAGTCTCGCCGGCAACGCGTCACCCGACGACGTGTCGACGTTCTCCGCGGCTCGGGCCGTCGGCAGGTTCAGGCCGAGACCGTGTCCGTCGGCCCGCGCCGGGGCCGCGTCGGCGACAGCACTGTTCGCCACCGACGACGCGGCGATCACCACCAGAGCCGACGCCACAGCGCGGCCCACGACGCAACGGTTCATGGTCTCTCCTCGGGTCCACATCACCCGTCGGGTGATTAGTTATGCGAAATAGAAACACACGAAGCCGTCGGTGTCGCCCGGTAGCGTCGATCCTCGATGCAGACAGAACACGCCCCCGCCGATCTGACCGCCGATCGTGCCGCGGTCGCGACACGGGTCGTCGAGGCCCTCGCGGGCCCCGGTGCGGAACTCCGGGACGACCAGCGCACAGCGGTCGCGGCTCTCGTGTCCCCGGGCGCCCGTGTGCTCGTCGTCCAGGCGACGGGGTGGGGCAAGTCGGCGGTGTACTGGGCGGCGACGGCGATCCTGCGTGCCGAGGGCGCCGGTCCCACCCTCATCGTGTCGCCGCTGCTCTCACTCATGCGCGACCAGGTGGCGGCCGCGGCCCGTGCCGGTCTGCGCGCGGCGACGGTCAACTCGAGCAACGTCGACGACTGGTCGGCCATCGAGGGCGATCTCCGCGACGGCGCGCTGGACGTACTGCTGGTCTCGCCCGAACGGCTCGCCAACCCGGGCTTCGGCCGGCGCGTCCTCGACGCCGTCGCCACCCACCTGGGGATGCTCGTCATCGACGAGGCGCATTCGATCTCCGACTGGGGACACGACTTCCGACCCGACTACCGACGCGTGGCCGATGTGCTCTCGTCGACCGACCCGGCCATGCCGGTGTTGGCCACCACCGCCACCGCCAACGCCCGCGTCACCGAGGACGTCGCGCGCCAACTCGGTGACGCCACCCTGGTGTTGCGCGGCCCGCTGGCGCGGAGGTCGCTGACCCTCAACGTGTGCCCCTCGATGAGCCCACTGCAGCGCTACGCCTGGGTGGCCGAGAACCTCGGACGCCTCCCCGGGTCGGGCATCGTCTACGTGCTCACCGTCGCCGACGCCGACCGGCTCGTCGCGGCGATCCGATCCGTGCACGGTGACGCGATCCCGGTGGCCGCCTACACCGGCCAACTCGACACCGAGCGACGCCATGAGTTGGAAGACGCGTTGCGGGACAACAGACTCACGGCACTCGTGGCGACCTCTGCGCTCGGGATGGGCTACGACAAACCCGATCTCGGATTCGTGGTGCACGTCGGTTCGCCGCCGTCACCGGTGTCGTACTACCAGCAGGTGGGTCGTGCGGGCCGCGCGATCGACGAGGCCGTCGTCGTCCTGCTGCCGTCACCGTCGGACGCGGGGATCTGGGACCACTTCGCCACGGCGACCATCCCCGATCCCGCGCAGATGGACGCCGTCCTCAGCGAGCTGCGTTCCGCCGCATCGGGCGAGGCGCCGTCGGCGGTCGCGATCGAGGCGTCCACCGGCATCCGCCGCACCCGGGTGGAGCTGATGCTCAAGCAGCTCGCCGTCGACGGCGCGGTGGAACGCGTCGACGGCGGTTGGCGTGCCACCGACCGGCAGTGGCACTACGACGCCGAACACTACGACGGCATCATCGCGACCCGCCGCCGCGAGGCCGACATCATGCGCGCCTACACCCGCGGCGACCGGTGCCTGATGGCGCTGCTCGTCGCGTCCCTCGACGACCCCGACGCGGGCGACTGCGGCCGATGCTCGGTGTGTCGCGGCGCGCTGTCACCGGGCCTGTCGGAGGCTGCGGACGTCGCGACCGCGCGATCGATCGCCGGCGCTCTGCGCTCCGACGCCCAGGAACTCGCGCCGCGGAAGATGTGGCCGGGCGGGGTGTTCGGCGCCAAGGGCCGCATCCCCGGTCATCTGGCCGCCGAACCCGGGCGTGTGCTGGTCCACGCCGACGCCCCGGAATGGGTCGACACACTCGACGCGGCACGTGGCGGAGAGCCCGACGCCGTCGACGAGGTCTGCGCGGCGGCGGTTCGAACGTTGTCGCGGTGGCGGTCGGAGTGGGTGACGCGCCCGGAGATCGCCGTGACGCTGACCCTCACCGGTTCCGATCTCGCCGCCCGCGTCGCCGATCACCTCGCCGGGGTCGGTTCCCTCGACCGTGTGGATCAGCCGATCGACGGTGCCGTCACGATCGACCGCGAGGCGTCCGGTGCCGAGGAGGCCGCCCGGTGGCGCTCCGTGATGGGCACGGCGCCCGCAGAGGTCTCCGGCCGGGCGGTGCTCCTCGTCGTCGACGCCAGCCGCTCCGGGTGGCCGGTGACGGTGGCCGCCGCGCACCTGCGTGACGCCGGCGCCGGACCGGTGCTGCCGCTGCTCATCCACCGCCCCGCCTGACCCGACCGGCGGAGCCGGCTGGGTCAGGCCGTAGCCGTCAGTCGCGCCAGGCTCCGCGCAGGTACTGGGGGCGGTAGGGCGCCTCGTGGTGGTCGAGGCCGAGGGTGTGGGCGGCGCGCAACGGCCACGCCGGGTCGCGCAGCGCCGCCCGGGCGAGGAAGACCGCGTCGGCCTGTCCGGTGCCCAGGATCGTCTCCGCCTGCTCGGCGTCGGTGATCATGCCGACCGCTGCCGTCGCCACCGACGCCTTGTCCCGGATCTGGGATGCGAACGGCACCTGGTAGCCGGGGCCGACGGGGATGTCGGCGAGGACGTTGCCACCCGTCGACGCATCGACCAGGTCGACGCCGACGTCGGCGAGTCGCTGCGCGAGCGCGACGGAGTCGTCACCGGACCAGCCGCCGTCGGTCCAGTCGGTCGACGAGATGCGCACGAACAGAGGTTTGCCGGCGGGCCAGGCCGAGCGGACGGCCTCGGCGACCTCGACGAGAAGTCGTGTCCGCCCCTCGAAGTCACCGCCGTAGGTGTCGTCGCGACGGTTCGACAGCGGGGACAGGAACTCGTGCAGGAGGTACCCGTGCGCCGCGTGGATCTCGACGACGTCGAACCCGGCCTCGTCCGCGCGACGGGCCGCGTCGGCGAATGCCTGTACGACGTCGGCGATCTCGTCGGCGGCGAGGGCGCGGGGAGTCGCGTAGCCCTCGAACGCGACGGCGGACGGCGCCACCGCCTCCCACCCGCCCTGCGACTCGGGAACGGATCCCTCGTCCTCCGCGAACGGCGACCACGTCGACGCCTTGCGCCCGGCGTGAGCCAGCTGCACGCCGGCCCGGGAGTCCTGTGCGTGGACGAAGTCGACGATGCGCGCCCACGCGCCGGCCTGCTCGTCGTTCCACATGCCCGCGTCCTCCGGGCTGATCCGCCCCTCGGGTGTCACCGCGGCGGCCTCGGTCATCACCAGCCCGAACCCGCCGATCGCGTGCGACCCGAGGTGGGCGAGGTGCCAGTCGCCGGGCATCCCGTCGCGCTCGAAGCAGCTGTACTGGCACATCGGCGACATCCACACCCGGTTGTCGAACGTGACGTCGCGCAGGGTCAACGGGGTGAAGAGATGCGATGTGCTCACGACGGGGTGCAACCGAGCCGCGTGCCCGCCGATTCCCGTGGCGTCAGCGGTGGGCGAGTTCGGCGATCTCCATCGCGGCGCGGCGGCGCACCGGAGGCAGCGTCAGGGCCGTACGGATCACGGTGTTGCGCGCGGCGCGGGCGGCGCCCCCGCGCACGGTGGCCGCGCGCGTCATGCGGTCGGTGAGGGCGAGGACCCGACGCGCGACGGGGCGTCGCCGCGACTCGTAGGTGTCGAGCGGCGCTCCGGTGGCGGCCACCTCGGCGAGGACGACGGCATCCTGGACGCCGATGTTCATCCCCTGCCCGCCGGCCGGTGAATGCACGTGTGCCGCATCACCGACGAGGGCGACGGCACCCCGGTGGTAGGTCTCGGCCAGCCGATGGTGGACGTGGAACCGGCCACTCCACGCGACGTCGGACACGGTCGCCATTCCCCCGCGACGACGCAACAACTCCTCGATCTCCTCGCCGCTCGGTTGTCGCGGGGCGTCGTCGAGGGTGGCGACGACACGGAACCGGTCGTCGGGCAGGGGTGCGACCACCGCGAGTCCGTCGGGGGCGAAGGTCAGCGAGACGGTGTCACGCGGCACCGGCCAGTCCATGGCGACGTCGGCGAGGACGAACGACTGGTCGTATCCGCTGCCCGGGAACCCGACCCCGAGGAGATCGCGGACGGCACTGTGCATCCCGTCGGCCCCGACCACCATGTCCGGTGTGACGTCCTCCCCGGACGCGAGTCGCACCGTCGCCCGTCCGTCGTCGAGGTGCAGTCCCGTCACCGCGGTCCCCCACTCGATCGCGACGCCGACACCGCTCAGCCGGTCACGCAGGATCGTCTCGGTGTCCGCCTGCGAGATCATCGACGTCCACGGCCAGCGTGTGGGGAGTCCCTCGAAGCTCAGCCGGGCCAGCGAGCGGTCAGCGTCGCGGATGTCGAAGCGGGGCACCCGCAGTGCACGGTCGCCGATCGCCTCGACGACGCCGAGCGGCTCGAGCACCTCCAGCGTGCGGGGGTGGATGACCGCGGCGCGCGACGTGTTCGCACCTTCCGTCGCCGCGTCGACGATTCGCACGTCGAGGCCGTGGAGTAGCAATGCGATCGCCGCGGTCAGACCGGCGGGCCCGGCCCCGACGACGAGTGCGGTGCGGGGTGCCGTAGAAGTCATCATGCGTTGACTTTATGCCTCCCGGACCAGGCAGTCAACGGTCGTTGACATAGACTCGCGGCATGGCTCCCCACCGACGCGACGCCGACGCCACCCGCGGCGCTCTCGTCGCCGCAGCCCGTGACCGCTTCAGCCGCACCGGGTTCGCGGCCACGACGGTCCGTGAGATCGCCACCGACGCCGGCGTGGACCCGGCGCTGATCATGCGATACTTCGGCGGCAAGCGCGGTCTGTACGAGGCGGCGGTGCAGGTCGATCTCGCGCTCCCCGATTTCGCCCACGTCGACACGGACGACCTGGGACGCGCCGTCGTCGAGACCTTCCTGGACCGCTGGGACACCGACGCCGGCGAGCCGTTGCGCCTGCTGCTCACCGCCACAGGCACCGACCCCGACGCCGCCGATCGGATGCGCGCCACCTTCGACCATCAGGTCCGGCCGGCGATCGAGGCGGCCCGGGCGACACGCGACGACGCCCCCCACGTCGAGGTGATCGTGTCGACCCTCATCGGCTTGGCAACGCTGCGCTACCTGGTCCGCGTCCCGGAAGTCGTCGCGCTGACCCGCGCGCAGGTGGTGGACCGGTTCGCGCCCACCCTGCAGTGGCTCCTCACCGGCCGCGACGGGTGAGGCCCGCCCGCCTACAGTGCGGGGCGTGCCCACTCCCGACTTCATCCTCGCGTTGCGCGAGAAGATCGGTCATGCCCCGCTCTGGCTGTCCGGGGTGACAGCGGTCGTCCTGCGTGACCCCGACGCCGCGCCGGACACCGATGTCCTGCTGGTCCGCCGCTCCGACACCGGTGCGTGGACACCGGTCACGGGGATCATCGACCCCGGTGAGGAGCCGGCGATCGCCGCGCAGCGCGAGGTGGCCGAGGAGGCGAGCTGTGTCGCGGTGGCCGAACGGCTCGCCGCCGTCGGTGTCACCGAGCCGATCACCTATCCGAACGGTGACGTGTCGCAGTACCTCGACCTGACGTTCCGCATGCGGTGGACCTCCGGCGAGCCCGCGGTCGGCGACGACGAGAACACCGAGTGCGGCTGGTTCCCACTCGACGCCCTGCCGCCCATGTCCGACGAGATGCACCGCCGGGTCGCGGCCGCTGTCGACGACCGTCCCGACGCGGTGTTCCGTACGTGACCGGCTAGGTCGGACCGCCACCGAGGAGCGCGATCGCGGCGTCCAGGTCGACGACGTCGGCGTACTTCGCCTGCAGGTCCAGCAGGTTCGCCTCGTGGACGGCCTGGGTGCGGTCGCCGCACGCGTCGGCCACGACGATCGGCGCGAACCCGTGGGCGATGGCGTCGGTGGCCGTCGCACGCACGCAGCCGCTGGTCGACAGACCGCAGATGACGAGGGTGTCGATGCGGCGTGCGGTCAGCGTCGCCGCCAGCGAGGTGCCGCTGAACGCGCTGGCGTACTGCTTCGTCACCACCGTCTCCCCCGGGACGGGTCGAGGGTGGTCGACGAGATCGCCCAGAGGCGACCCGGCCGCGAACACGCGCAGCGACGGGATCTTTCGCACGAACAGCCCACCGTCGACGATCTCGTCGGTCTCCGGATCCACCTGGTACTCCACGCGGGTGAACATCACCGGCACCGCCAGGCCACGGGCCGCGTCGACGAGTCGCCCGCAGGCTGCCACGGCGTCCTCGACCGGCGCACGCAGCGGCGAGGCGTCCTCGGTGTAGGCGCGGGCGAGGTCGATGACGAGGACCGCGGGGCACTCCCCGACACCGACCGAGCCGGCGAATCCCGATGCGCGGTAGTCGTCGATGGGCCCCGACGGCGGGGTCACCGTCCCGACCGGGCCGCCACCGGCGGTCGCGGCGCCGGTAGGCCGGTCTCGGCCTCGCACCGCTCGAGGATCTCCGGCATCTCCGGGCCCATGTCGAAGGTGGTGAGCTCGCCCCGCGTGGAACGGATCTCGGACCGCCGCGCCTCGGTGGCGTCGGTGTCGACGACACCGTCGGCGTCACAGACGACGCCGTAACCGCCCGCCGCGCCGTCGACGGAGACGAGACCTCGTCGCACCTCGAGGGCGACGAGCTCCGGATCGCGGTCGAGGGGATCACCCCACCCACCACCGCCCCAGGTCACGAAGTGCAGGACGTCGCCGGGGAACACGGGCGCATCGTGGATCTTGCTGGGCAGGATCTCGACCTCGCCGGTGGCCCGCTGGATCCACTTGCGGCCGCGCGCACCGGGTTTGCCACCATTGACTCCCCACGGATACGTGAGCCAGCGGTCGTCGTGGATGGCGATGGTGCCGGGCTGCTCGAAGTGGTAGGACACGTCGACGCCGTTTCCACCTCGGTGGACCCCCGCGCCACCGGTGTCGGGCACGGTCTCCCACCGCTCGACACGCAGCGGGTAGTACGACTCGAGGTACTCGCACGGGATGTTGACGAACGACGGCCACAGCGAGTGACCGTCGGGGCCGTCGCCGATCGGCCGACCGGGGATCCCACCGAACCCGATGGAGTACAGCTGGAACCACTCGCCGTCGCGCGGACCGCCGTCGTAGTGGCCCGAGTACATGAAGTGCGGCGACGACGAGAACCCCGCGGCGTTGAGGATCTCGGGGTTGTTCTGCCCGAGTAGACCGCCGAACAGGTCGAAGACGCGGCCGATGCCGTGGTTGCGGCCGTTGAGAGCGGCGGGATACGCGGGTTTCCAGAACGAGTTGTCGGGGATCGTCACGTCGATGAGCGGATAGAACCCGTCGTTCCAGAGGATCTGGGGGTCGGCGATCGTGATGACGTAGATGCCGAAGAACATCCGGACGAGGTTCTCGTTGATGAAGTAGTTGATCGGTCCGACCGCCTGCGGCGCGTGCTCGGAGAAGTCGAGGTGGATCTTCTCGCCGTGCCGCGTCAGCTTGATGGTCAGCTGATACGGGCCGTAACCGCACCCGTCGTCGCAGATCCAGTCGCTGAACTCGATGGTCTCGCCGTCGACGAACAACGTGGACAGAAGGACTTTCATGGCCTGGTAGTTGCGGTCGAGCAGGGCGTCGAGCGCCGACAGGTAGGTCTCGACACCGAAGCGGTCACACAGTTCGACGATGCGCCGCGATGCCGTCGTGCACGCCGCGACCAGCCCGTTGAGGTCCGCGCGGTTCCAGTCGGGCATGCGTACCTGATTGAGGATGATGTCCAGCGCGGTGTCGTTCAGCTCTCCGTGGTCGTACAGCTTGAACGGCGGGATCACCACGCCCTCTTCGTAGATGGTGCGCGCGTCGGCCGGCATCGACGACGGTGTCTTGCCGCCGACGTCGGACATGTGGCCGAACATCGACGACCAGCCGACGACCCGACCGCTGTGGAAGATCGGCAGCACGACCAGCCAGTCGTTGGCGTGACTGATCGCGGCACCACACGCGTACGGATCGGAGGTGAGCAGGATGTCACCCTCGCCGACCGTCCCGTGGAAGTTGTCGAGGAAGTCGGGCACCGACAACCCGAACTGACCGACGACCATCTTGCCGCTGGGATCGGCGATGAGCGGGAACTCGTCGTGCTGCTCACGGATGCCCGGGGACAGCGCGGTGCGGAACAACACCTCGTCCATCTCGTAGCGCGCGTTGCGCAGGGCGTTCTCGATGATGTCGAGGGTGACCGGGTCGACGGTGGTCTTCTCGACGGGCTCGGTGGTGGTCTCGATGATGGTGGCCATGAGGTTCTCCTGATGCCGAGGGGGTCAGAGGGGACGGATGACGAGGCAACCGCTGGGGTCGACGGTGGCTGCGTGCCCGGACAGCACCAGCGTCGTGGAGTCCATCTCGGTCACGATCGCCGGACCGCGGACGACGTTGCCCGCCATGAGCTTCGACCGGTCGTAGATGCCCGCGTCGGTGTGACCGCCGTCCATCCACACCTGCGACTCGCGCAGCAGCGCGGCCGAGGGGTCCTCGGATCCCTGCTCCAACTCGGTGAAGGCCACCTGCGGCCGAGGCCCGCTGACCGTGACGCGCAGGTTGATCACCTCGCGCTCATTGGGCAGCAGGAACGAGAACAACCGCTTGTGCTCACCGTCGAAGGTGGCACCGAGTTCCGCGAGCAGGTCCCCGGTACCCGCAAGCACGTCCGGGTCCAGATCGACGGGGATCTCGAATCCCTGGCCGTGATAGCGCAGGTCGACCTGGTACGTCGCGGTCTGGTCCGCGCGGTCCACCCCTTCCTCCGCGAGCCGCTCCGCGGCGGAGTCGGCGAGATCGCTGACGACCGAGCGCAGCTCGTCGCTGGTGAGGTCGCTGAACGCACGCACCATCGTCCGGGCGCTCTCCGCTCGCAGGCACGTCGTGGCGTCCCCGTAGGCGCAGAGCACACCGGGTGACGGCGGGATGATGACCGGCCACGAGCCGGTGAGCCGGCCCAGCGCGTTGGCATGCAGCGGTCCCGCTCCGCCGAACGACACCAGCGCGAAGTCTCGCGGATCGAATCCCTGCTGCACGCTCACGAGTCGCAGTGCACCGAACATGTTCTCGTTGACGATGTCGATGACCCCGGAGGCCGCGGCCTCCGGGGAGTCGAGACCCATCGCGTCGGCGATGGTGGCCACCGCAGTCCGCGCGGCGTCGACGTCGAGGGCCACCTCGCCGCCGGCGAGCTCACTCGGCAGGTATCCGAGGACGACGTTGGCGTCGGTGACCGTCGGCTCGGTGCCACCGTTGCCGTAGGCCGCGGGGCCGGGATCGGCACCGGCCGACTGCGGTCCGACGCGCAGCGCCTTCGTGAGTTCGGGGACGTGGGCGACGGACCCACCACCGGCACCGACAGTGCGGACGTCCACGCTGGTGGCCCGCACGGACAGGTCGCCGACCTTCGTCTCCCGGCCGATGCGCGGCTTGCCGTCCAGCACCAGGGCGACGTCGGTCGACGTGCCACCCATGTCGAAGGTGAGGAAGTCGGAGTACCCCGCCTGCTGCGCGAACCAGACCGCACCCGTGACACCGCCGGCCGGGCCGGAGAGCAGTAGTGACACCGGGTCCTCGGCGGCCTTGTCCGCCTGCACCAGGCCACCGTCACTGCGCAGGATCGACAGCGGCGCGGAGATGCCCCTGTCGCGCAGTGAGGTGTCGAGGTTGCGGACGTAGCGCGAGACCTCGGGCTGCACATAGCTGTTGGCGACGGTGGTCAGGGTGCGTTCGTACTCGCGCATCTCGGGCAGGACGTGCGACGAGAGGGAGACCGGGATGTCGGGCAGTTCCTCGGCGACCCAACGACCGACCTGCTCCTCGTGGTCGGCGTTGGCGTACGAGTTGATGAGCGACACGGTGATGGCCTCCACCCCGGCACCCTTGAGCGATCGCAGCGCGGCGCGGCACTGGTCCTCGTCGAGGGGTCGTACCTCGCTGCCGTCGGCGGCGATGCGGCCGACCACCTCCACGGTGTTCTCCAGCGCGGCCAGGGGTTCGGGCTTGGGCCAGATGATCCAGCCCGCGAGGCCGCCGGGTACGAACGACCGCGCGATCTGCAGCACCTGCCGGAACCCGTCGGTGGTCACCAGACCTACCTTCGCGCCCCGGCCCTGCAGGATCGCGTTGGTGGCCACGGTCGTCCCGTGCAGCACCTGTTCGATCTCGCCCGGGTCGATCCCGGCGTCGGCGCACACCTTGCCGACACCGTTGAGCACGCCGACGGACTGGTCGGCAGGCGTCGACGGGGTCTTCGCGCGGTAGGTGCTGCCGGAGGTCTCCTCCAGCAGGAGCACGTCGGTGAACGTGCCTCCCACGTCCACTCCGAGTCGATAGCGCATGGGTCCTCCTGGGTGTCGCAGGGTCGTCCGGGGTCGGGGGTCAGATGATGTCGCGGTCGTGCAGGTCGGCGCGGTCGGCGTCGGACAGTCCGAGCAGCCCGCCGTAGACCTCGTCGTTGTGCTCACCGAGTTCGGGGCCGAGATGTCGCACGGCGCCGGGCGTCTCGCTCAGCTTGGGGAAGACGTTGTGCACGGGGAACTCCCCGAGATCGGGGTGGGCGAGCCGCACGATCGCGTCGCGCGCGGCGAAGTGCGGGTCGTCGAACATGTCCCGGGCGGTGTAGATCCGCCCGGCGGGGACACCGCCGTCGTGCAGCCTCGCGAGGAGGGTCTCCGTGTCCTGCTCTGCGGTCCAGGCCGCGATGATCCCGTCGAGCTCGTCCATGTTCTCGCCGCGGGCGGCATGCCCGGCGAACCGTGGCTCGCCGACGAGGTCGTCGCGGCCCATGACAGCCGCGAGTCGCTTGAACACGGTGTCCTGGTTGGCAGCGATGAGGATCATCTCGCCGCCGGCCGTCGGGTAGACGTTGCTCGGCGAGACGTTCGGCAGCACCGATCCGGTCCGCTCGCGCTGATATCCGGCGATCCCCCACTCGGGGATCATCGACTCCATCATCGCCAGCACGGCCTCGTAGATGGCGGAGTCCACGATCTGCCCCCGTCCGGTGGCGGTGCGTCCGTGCAGCGCGGACAGGACGCCGATGGTCGCGAACACCGCGGCGAGCGAGTCGCCGAGAGAGATCCCCGCCCGGGACGGCGCGTTGCCGGGGTCCCCTGTCACGTAGCGGATCCCGCCCATGGCCTCGCCGATCGAGCCGTATCCGGCGCGCGTCGAGTACGGACCCGTCTGCCCGTACCCGCTGACCCGCGCCATGATGAGCCCGGGGTTCTCGGCACTGAGGACGCCATAGCCCAGCCCCCACCGCTCGAGGGTGCCGGGACGGAAGTTCTCCACGACGATGTCGGCCTGCGCGATGATGTCGCGGGCCAGACGCTGGCCGTCGGGCGTGCGCATGTTGCACGTCACCGACTTCTTGTTCCGGGCGACCACGGGCCACCACAGGGACTTGCCGTAGGGCTTCTCACGCCCCCACTGCCGCATGGGGTCCCCGCTGCCCGGCGCCTCGAGCTTGATCACCTCGGCACCGAAGTCGGCGAGCAGTTGTCCGCAGAACGGGCCGGCGAGGAGCTGCCCCATCTCGACCACCCGGAGGTCGGCGAGAGGACCCGTGCGGGCGGTGTCGGTCATGCGGTCACTCCGATCTCGTCGTCGAGAGCCGTTGCGGCGGCTGATTCGTCGGCACGCAGGGATGCGAGCAGGACGGACTTGGCGGCTCGCACGTGCGAGCGCATGACCGCGTCGGCCCACACCTCGTCGCGAGCTCGCAGGGCGGCCACCAACTCCCGGTGATGGCCGGCGCTGCGCTGCAGGTCGTCGGGTGCATATCGATGGAAGGTGCGCATCATCAGCGGCAGCTGCGTGACGGCGGCCAACATCGACGTCAGTCGCGTGCTCGCAGACGCCTCGCGGACGATGCCGTGGAAGGCGACGTTCGCAGAGGCGACGGCGTCGAGCCGGCCGACCGCGGCGGCAGCCTCCATCTCGTCGCAGAGCTCGGCCATGCGGTCGACACGGTCGGGCGCGATACGGGTCGCCGCCCGGCCTGCGGCGAGCGCTTCCAGCGTCATCCGCAGGTCGTAGATCTCGTCGAGGTCGTCGGCGGTGAACGCCGACACGCGCGCCCCGCGGTGCGGCAGCACCTCCACCAGACCCTCGACCTCGAGCTGCCGCAGGGCCTCGCGCACCGGTGTGCGACTGGCCTCGGTGAGCTGCGCCAGTTCCGCCTCTCCGAGCCGCGCCCCCGGGCTGTATCGGCCGTCGAGGATGGCCGCGCGGATCGACGAGTACGCCCGGTCGACCGCTCGCTCCATACCCACTCCTGTCGTTGTGTTGTATGCAATCTAGGTCGGCTGTCGCGATGCTGGGCGCGTTTTACCGAGATTTCACACGGTCTTTGTCGTTTCTGTATGCAACTCATGATCTGGATGGCGGTGGTTGAATGGCGACCATGACGGTCTCGGGCACGCACGTGGTGGAGGTCGGTCCGCGCGACGGGCTGCAGAACGAGAAGAAGGTCCTGGACGTGGACACCCGCGTCGAGTTCATCACCCGTGCGGTCGACGCGGGGCTGCGCCGGATCGAGACGGTGAGCTTCGTGAACCCGAAGCGGGTGCCGCAGATGGCCGGCGCCGAAGAGGTCATGGCAGGACTCCCCCGCCGCGACGACGTCAGCTACATCGGCCTGGTCCTCAACGAACGCGGCCTCGACCGCGCGCTCGAGGCCGGCGTCGACGAGGTGAACGTCGTCGTGGTGTGCACCGACGAGTTCAGCCGTCGCAACCAGGGGTGCGACGTCGCCGAGGGCCTCGCCCGATGGGAGCGCATCGCCGAACGATCGCGCGCCGCGGGCGTGTTCACCACCGCCACCCTCGCCGTCTCCTTCGGGTGCCCCTTCAGCGGCGAGGTCCCGACCGAGACGGTCGTCGAGATCATCGACCGGGTCGCGCAGTCGGGTCCGGACGAGATCGCCGTCGCCGACACGATCGGCGTCGGGGTACCGGGTCAGGTGCGGGCCATCCACGCCGGGCTCGAGCGTGTCGCACCGGATGTGCGCCGTCGCTGGCACTTCCACAACACGCGCAACTCGGGCTACGCCAACGCGTTGACCGCGTTCGACCTCGGCGAGTGCGCGTTGGACTCGAGCATCGGCGGCTTCGGAGGCTGCCCCTTCGCGCCCGCCGCGACCGGCAACATCGCGACCGAGGACCTGCGGTATCAGCTCGAGCGGTCCGGTGTGGCGACCGGGATCGACGGTGCGGCCGTCGTCGACGCGGCCGGCTGGATCGGCGACCGCCTCGACTCACCGGTGCAGGCACTGCTCGGCAAGGCCGGGCCGTTCCCGGGGTGACGTCCCTGCGGCTGCTCCTCCTCGCCGACACCCACATCCCGAAGCGCGCCAAGCGTCTTCCGGACGAGGTGGCGACGGCGGTCGCGGACGCCGACGTCGTGATCCATGCCGGCGACTGGGTGGACCTCGCGACCGTCGACGACCTCGAACGCCGGTCGCGGCGGCTCGTCGCGTGCTGGGGCAACAACGACGGTCCCGACATCCGCGCCCGGTTGCCCGAACGGGCGGATGTGACCCTCGGGGGCGTGCGGATCACCGTCGTCCACGAGACGGGGGCGGCCGCCGGACGCGAGAAGCGGATGGCGCAGGCCTGTCCCGACACCGATGTCCTGGTCTTCGGACACAGCCACATCCCCTGGGACACGACAGGTCCCACGGGGATGCGGCTGCTCAATCCGGGGTCACCGACCGATCGTCGGCGGCAGCCCCACTGCACGTACATGACCGCCACGGTCGGCGACGGCGAGCTGTCCGAGGTGCGTCTGCACCGGCTCGCCGCCGCCTCGCGCGGTTAGCGCCTCGCGATCGCGGCCAGGGCCGCCGAGCGGGACGTGGTGCTGAAGTCGAACACCGGCTTGGTCAGGTGCACGTCGAGGGTGTTGTTCGGACCGGCGATGAGCCCGTTGATGATCGGCGCGAAGAGTCCGCAGTCACCCTGGAACGGCGGGATGGTGTAGGTCCCCTTCACGTGGGTGTCGGCGGTGTTCTGCTGGAACAGTTGCGTCGCGTCGATCGACCCCGTCAGGTTCGCCGTGGTGGTCGTCGTCGAGCAGTTGCCGCCCGCCGGGACGAGGGTCAGATCCGAGGATCCGAGCGAACCGATGCCGAGCGGCGCGACCTTGTCCAGCCGGATCCGGAACGACTGCGCGACCTTCAGATCCAGCGTCGGCGCCTCCGGCGTCCCACCCTGCGTGATCGTCCCGGTCACCTTCGACGGGTCCACGATGGAGATGGTGAAGGTGGCCAGTGTCGCCGGCCCCAGCTTGAGGGCGGCAGTCGCCTGCGGGAGGTTCAGCGTGCCCACCACGTTCGTCAGGTCGGTCCGTGTCGACAGCGTCGTGGTGGCGAAGGTGACGGGCTGTCCCGTCTTGGCGATGACCGTGGTCGTGTCCGCCGTGAAGGCGAGACCCACCGGGTAGTCGTCGCCCACGTCCGCCTGGGCCGGCGCCACGGCGACCCCCATCGCCGCGACGGAGATCGCTGCGGCGACCACGGCGATGACGTGCTTACGAAGTCTCATGTTCAGTCCGATCGTTGCCAGCTGGTGTCGATTGCGGTTGCAAACTAACGGGACAGATCACCGTCGAGTTCAGGATCAGTAACAGTTGTGTTGACGAACTGCACAGACGTCCGTCCGATTTGTGACCTTTCACAGACACCCGTCCGACTACCCTCGAGCGAGTGAACCGCCTGCTCCGCGGGGTCGACACCCTGCTCGATCGCACTGTCGTACCGGGATGGTCGCGCATCGGTCCCACCGTTCGTCGACGCTTCTGGGCGCCCGATCCCGAACCGTTCACCGAGCCCGTCGATGTGATCGTGACGGGCGGCAGTTCGGGTCTCGGCGCCGCGACGGCCGTCGGGCTCGCCCGGCTCGGCGCCCGGGTCCACCTCGTGGGGCGCAGCGCGGAGCGTCTCGAGGCCTCCGCCCGCCGTGTCCGCGAACGCGTACACGGCGCCGATCTCCTCGTCCGGCCGTGCGACGTCAGCGACCTCGACGCGGTCGCCCGTCTCGTCGCCGACGTGACATCCGAGCTCGGAGCGGTGCACGCCGTCGTCCACAGCGCAGGCGTGATGCCACCGGAGCGGACCCTGTCCGCCCAGGGGCATGAAGCCGCGTTCGCCACGCACGTCCTGGGGCCGGTCGCGCTGACCGTCGGGGTGCTCCCGGTGCTCGGCGACGACTCCCGGGTGGTGTTCGTCTCGAGCGGTGGGATGTACCCCGTGCCGCTGCGGGAGACCGACGTCGAGTACGAGCACGGCGACTACTCGGGACTGACGGCGTACGCGCGGACCAAACGCATGCAGGTGGTGATCGCCGAGCAGCTGGCCGACCACATCAGCGGCGGCCGGACCCCCTCCGCTGGGCGTCCCGCGTCACCGGTGGTGCACAGCATGCACCCCGGGTGGGCCGACACCCCCGGCGTCACCGACTCGATCCCGGGCTTCGCCCGCGTGATGGGGCCCATCCTGCGCACCGACACCGACGGCGCCGACACCATCGTGTGGCTGTGTGCCGCTCCCGAGGCCGCCCGGTCCACCGGCCTCTTCTGGAATGACAGGGCTCCCCGACCGACCCATTACCCGTCGTGGCGACGTGACGACCCGGCAGCACGTGATGCGCTGTGGCGCACGGTGTGCGAGGCGACGTCTATCGATCCGACAACGCTCGGGCGTGGGTGAGATCGAGGACGAACAGCGCGGCGCCCTGCAGGATCACGGCGGCCCCGTGACCGCGGGCCTGATCGCGGGAGACACGTCCACCGAGATCGGGGGTGGCCCAGGCGAACCAGGTACCACCGGTGACGTAGCCGACGTCGAGTGCCGTGTTCACCAGCAGCAGTCGACGGAGCGTCGACGTGGTCGGCGGCGTCGACTGACGGTGTGCCACTGCGGCGATCGCGACGTCGATGATCCCCCACGCCGCGTTCTGCTGACCGAACGCGCGGGTCCGCGATGTCGTGCCCGTCAGCGCGACCGCCCCGCCGACCACCGTCGACGCCCCACCCCAGAGGGCCAGTCGATAGGCGAGTCGCCGCGCCACCGCGGGTGCGGGATCGGTCGTCATGCGAGTGCGGGGATGACCTCGTCGGCGAACAGCTGCATCCCCGAACGGTCGTGGGCAGCCTCGACGAAGTAGATGATCGCGTAGGTCATGCCCTGCTCCTGGGCGGCGCGCAGACGCTCGACGACCTGCTCGGGTGTGCCGACGAGCGGTCCGTTCGCGAACGACGCGACGGCACCGTCGAGGGCCTCCGGGGTGAGGAATGGGCGGTACTGCTCGCGGATGCGGTCCAGCTTCTGCTGCACCTCCGCCTCGGTCGGTGCGATCACGACGTTGTAGTTGGCCGATCGGGTGATGGCGTCGAAGTCGGTGCCGACGTCGCGACAGTGCTCGGCGAGGATCTGCGACTTGCGCTCGAAGACGTCGGGGGTCCCGTCGAAGTTGGTGTACGACGCGTACTGCGCTGCGATGCGCAGCGTCTTCTTCTCCCCGCCGCCGGCGATCCACAGCGGGATCCCGTTGTCCTGCAATGGAAGTGGCCGACATATCGCGCCGTCGACCTGGTAGTGCCGACCCTGCAGGGTCGCCGTCCCGGTCCGCCACATCTGCGACATGATCTGCACGCCCTCGTCGAGCATGGCGAGGCGCTCGCCGGCGCGGGGGAACCCGTACCCGTAGGCCTTCCACTCGTGCTCGTACCAGCCGGCGCCGATACCCATCTCGACACGGCCGCCGGAGATGATGTCGATGGTCGCGGCCTGCTTGGCGAGGTATGCCGGGTTGCGGTAGCCCATGCACGTGCACATCTGGCCGAGCCGCACCCGCGACGTCGCCGCGGCGTAGGCCGCCATCAGCGACCACGCCTCGTGGGTCGCCTCCTCGGTCGGGATCGGGACGGTGTGGAAGTGGTCGTACACCCAGATCGATTCCCACGGGCCGTCGTCGGCGGCGGTGGCGATGTCGAGCATCGTCTGCCACTGCTGTGCCGGTTCGATGCCGACGAGATCGAGACGCCAACCCTGGGGTACGAACAGTCCGAAGCGCATGCACCCCACACTAGGCCGCGTCGGGCCACCACCGGGCGGCCTCGACGTCGACGACACCGCGCCGCAGCGGAGTGCCCTCGATGTGCCAGTGCTCCTGCGCATCGACGACGAGATGCGCGGGCAGCGTGCCGTTCGCGCGCACCACCCGCCACCACGTGACCGCGGCACCCTCCCGCGCCATCACTCCCCCGACCCCTCGCGGTCCCCCGCGCTGCAGGTACTCGGCGATGTCGCCGTACGTCATCACCCGCCCCGGCGGGATCGCGTCCACGACGTCCAGCACCAGCGCCGCGAACTCCTCCTGTACGTCACCCACGCCACCATCCGTAGCACTTCGTGTCGCCTGACGACACGAACTGCTACCGATTCGGGCATCTGTCAGGGTGGTCACCACCCGGCGCGTCCTACCCGATCGGATCCGTAGCAGTTGTTCCCGCTGAGCGGGAAAGATCGCTACGGATTCGTGCGGAGGGGCCGACGTTGGCGGCCGTCGTCGTCGAAGTTGGACGGATCGAGCCAGGTCTCGAAAGCGGTTCGGATGCCGGGCCATTCGCTGTCGAGGATCGAGAACCACGCCGTGTCTCGGGTGCGGCCCTTGTAGATGACGAGCTGCCGGAAGGTGCCCTCGTAGGTGAAACCGAGTCGAGCGGCAGCGCGTCGCGACGGCTCGTTGAGGCTGTCGCATTTCCACTCGTAGCGGCGGTACCCGAGGTCGAAGACGTGACGCATGAGCAGGTAGTGCGCCTCGGTCGCTGCGCGAGTGCGCTGCAACGCAGGCGAGAAGATGACGTACCCGACCTCGACGACCCCGTTCGCCGGGTCCTGCCGCATGAGCGCGAGGGTGCCCACCGGGCGCCGCGTGGCGTTGTCGATCACCGCGAACAGGAACGGGTCGTGTGCCGCAGCGGCCGGTGTCGCCCACTCGCGGAAGTGCTCCGCCGACGCAAACGGGCCCAGCGGGATGTAGGTCCAGTCCCGATCGTCCGCTGCCGCGGCGTAGGCCGCGTACAAGTCGTCGGCGTGACGGTCCGCGTCGAGTGGTTCGAGCGTGCAGTGCGATCCGCGCAGGACAACCGCGCCCGGCGCCGGTGGCGGATGCCACCCCGGGACGTCGTCGCCGATCGGTTGTCCGAACTCGTTCGTCGCTGTCATGCCCACGCCGACATCATGTCGCGCTGCCCGGCGATCGCGTTCCGGGCCCCACTCCGCTCGCCGGTTCCCACACCATCACGCCGTCGGCCTCGCGGCCCTCGACCGGGGTGAAGCCCAGCGAGCGGTAGAGAGCGATCGCGGTGGTGTTCCCCGCTTCCACCGAGAGGCTGACGCGCTCGGCACCGCGGTCCGCGAGGACGTCCAGGAGCTGGGACATGACTGCGCGACCGAGGCCGCGACCACGCCGACCGGACGCCACCCACACGCTGCATTCCGGGGTGCGGACGTCCACGAACCCGTAGCCACCGGGTTCCGGCGAGTACTGGGCCCACGCGACAGAGACGACCTCGTCCGCGGCGGCCGCCACGACACCGACGTCTCCGCGGTCCGGGACGAACTCGATGTAGCGGCACAGATGCGGTTCACGGCGAACGTCATCGCGCGTGAACCGCGCACCACACCAGTTCATCGTTCCGAGCGTCGCGGTGACCAAGACCTCCTGCTCACCGACCCCGAGAGGCCTGAGCCGAACTGCGCCACCGCGTTCAGACACCGCGCGAGCTCATCGAGTCGGTTCTCCCGCCCTCAGACGTTGAACCGGAACTCGACGACGTCGCCGTCGTGCATGACGTAGTCCTTGCCCTCCATGCGGACCTTGCCGGCGGCCTTGGCCGCAGCCATCGAGCCGGCGGCGTCGAGGTCGTCGAAGGAGACGATCTCGGCCTTGATGAAGCCCTTCTCGAAGTCGGTGTGGATGACGCCGGCGGCCTTGGGGGCGGTGTCGCCCGTGTGGATCGTCCAGGCGCGCGACTCCTTCGGCCCCGCGGTGAGGTAGGTCTGCAGACCGAGGGTGTGGAAACCCGCACGCGCCAGCGAGTGCAGGCCCGGTTCGGTCTGACCGATCGAGTCGAGGAGTTCCTGCGCGTCGTCGGCGTCGAGCTCGAGCAGCTCGCTCTCGACCTTCGCGTCGAGGAACACCGCATCGGCGGGAGCGACCGCAGCGCGCAGTTCGTCCTTGCGGGTCTCGTCGGTCAGCACGGATTCGTCGGCGTTGAACACGTAGAGGAACGGCTTCGTCGTCATCAGGTGCAGCTCGCGCAGCGACGTCAGATCGATCGAATCCTTCTGCGAGAACAGGGTCTTGCCCGAGTTCAGGAGCTCACTGGCCTTCTGCGCGGCGGCGAGGGTCTCGGCGAGGTCCTTGTTCTTCCGCGCGTCCTTCTCCAACCGCGGGATCGCCTTCTCCAGCGTCTGCAGGTCGGCGAGGATCAGTTCGGTCTCGATGACCTCGATGTCGGCCAGCGGGTCGACGCGCCCGTCGACGTGGACGACGTCGTCGTCGGCGAACACGCGGACCACCTGGCAGATGGCGTCGGCCTCGCGGATGTTGGCGAGGAACTGGTTGCCCATCCCCTCGCCCTCCGACGCGCCCTTCACGATGCCGGCGATGTCGACGAAGGACACCGTCGCCGGCAGGATGCGTTCGCTCGAGTGGATCTCGGCCAGACGTGCCAGTCGCGCGTCGGGGAGTTCGACGACGCCGACGTTCGGCTCGATGGTCGCGAAGGGGTAGTTGGCGGCCAGCACGTCGTTGCGCGTCAGGGCGTTGAACAGGGTCGACTTGCCGACGTTGGGCAGGCCGACGATTCCGAGGGTGAGGCTCACGGGTGTCCACTCTAGGTTTCCCAGGTCGGACGGTCGCGCACGGCCGCCGCGTAAGGTCGTCGACGAGAAGCAGCCGACGAACGGAAGTGGTCATGACGTCGCAGGAGACCGACCGCAGAGAAGAGTTCGCCGCACAGCGTGAACGCCTGGGCGAGAAGTATCTGACCGCGCCGGCCGACCGCCCCGCCTCCAGCGCCCGCGGTCTGCACCACACGGCCCTGGTCTCCGGTGACGTCGAACGGACCATCCGCTTCTACCAGGGGATCCTCGAGTTCCCGCTCACCGAACTGATCGAGAACCGCGACTACGCCGGGTCGACCCACTTCTTCTTCGACATCGGCAACCAGAACCTGCTCGCCTTCTTCGACTTCCCGGGCCTCGACGTCGGGCCGTACCAGGAGGTCCTCGGCGGCCTGCACCACGTCGCGATCAGCGTCGAGCCGCAGCGCTGGGAGCACCTGCGCGACAAGCTCGCCGACGCCGGCGTCGAGACGGTGGAACACAACGGGGTGTCGATCTACTTCCGTGACCCCGACGGCGCGCGCATCGAGCTGATCGCCGACCCGCTCGGGGAGATGTACGGCGACAAGGTCCTCTGACCGGTCAGGATTCCGCCGCGTCCTCCGCGTCGCGGTTCTTCTCGAGCGACACCGGCTCGACGTCGTCCGGCTCCTCATCGACGTCCTCGGGATCGTCGGTCCGGGCGCGGACCTGTTCGCCGTAGTAGCGGATGGCGACGGCGCCACAGGCCGTGGCAGGGACGGCGAGGAACGCACCGACGACCCCGAACACCGTGCCGCCCAAGGTGACCGCCAACAGCACCACCACCGCGTGCAGGTTCATCGACTTCGACTGCAGCCACGGCTGGAGGATGTTGCCCTCCAACTGCTGCACCGCGACGATGATCGCCAGCACGATCAACGCGGTGACGAGTCCGTTGGACACCAGCGCGATGAGCACTGCCAGAGCGCCGGCGACGAAGGCGCCGACGATCGGCACGAACCCGCCGACGAAGGTGATGATCGCCAGCACATAGGCCAGCGGCACCCCGAGCACCACCAGTCCGATCCCGATGAGCACCGCGTCGACGAGGCTGACCAGCGCCTGCGTGCGGATGAAACCACCGAGCGTCCCCCACATGCGGCTCAGCACCTCGGCGACGTGCGTCGCGCCGGGACTCCCCACCGACCGTCGCAGCCACGGGAGGAACCGCGGACCGTCCTTGAGCAGGAAGAAGGTGACGACGGCAGCGGTGAACAAGGTCACCAGTGCCGACGTCGCCGCCCCGACACCGGTGAACAGGCCCGCCGCGATCTGCGCGCCACTCGACTCGAGGCGGTCGGTGATCGCCGACACCGCCGAGTTCAACTGCGAGTCACTGATGTTCAGCGGCGGACCCTGCAGCCAATCCTGCACCTGACGGATGCCGTCGACGGACTTCGCCGACAGCACCGACGCCTGGTCGGCGATCGACGGCGCCACGGCGGCCACTATCCCGGCGATGACGCCCGCTGCGACGACCACGGCGATCAACGCCGCGAGCGCGGGCGGCACCGACCGCGACCGCAACCATCGCACCGGCGGCCACAGCACGGTGCACACGATCGTCGCCAGGACGACCGGGAGGATGATCACCCACGTCCGGGAGACCACCCATCCGACGACCCACAGCGCAGCCGCCACGAGCACCACCTGCACCGCGACCACCGACAGCGACCGCAGGTGCGAGGCGTACACCGATCCTCGGGTGGTGACCTGGCGACTCATGCCGCCATGGTCACACACCCAGGCGTCAGACGGACGAACGGATCGTTTCGATCAATTCGGACTTGCAGAGTTCGAGGAAGGCGTCGACGTCCGGGCCGGCGTTGAGCACCGTCAGGTGGTCGAACCCGGCGTCGGCGAACTCCTTCGCCGACGCGACGTGGGCGTCCAGGTCCGGCCCGCACGACATCGCGTCGGCGATGTCGGACTCGCGGATCGACGAGGTCGCCGCCTCGAAGTTGATCGGGTTCGGCAACTCCGACTGCACCTTCCACCCGGTGAGGCCGAAGCGGAACATCGAGTGGGCCGCGCTGACAGCGGAGTCGACGTCGGTGGCCCAGGCCATCGGCACCTCGCAGTAGCGCGCCCCCGACCCGCCGGCGCAGCGGTAGGCGGAGACCAGGTCGCCGTCGGGTTCGGTGCAGAACAGACCGTCGCCGGCACGGGCGGCGATCTCCGCCGCGTTCGTCCCGCCGGCGGCGACCACGATCTCCGGCAGGTCGTCCGGCAGGTCGAACACCCGCGCGTCGTCGAGGGTGATGTGCTTGCCCTCGTACGACTGGTATCCGCCCGACCAGAGCAGCCGGATGACCTCGATCGCCTCCCGCAGCATCTCGTGCCGGATGTGCGCGGACGGCCAGGGCGCCCCGGTGATGTGCTCGTTGAGCCGCTCACCCGAGCCCAGGCCGAGCGTGAAGCGCCCGTCGGACAGCACCGCGGTGGTCGCGGCGGCCTGCGCGACGATCGCCGGGTGGTACCGGATGATCGGGCACGTGACTCCGGTGGCGAGCTGCAGCGTCGACGTCTGCGCGCCGATCGCCGCCAGCATCGACCATGCGAACCCGGAGTGCTGCTGGCTGTAGAGCCACGGGTGGAAGTGGTCGGACACCTCGACGAAGTCGAACCCTGCCTGCTCGGCGACGACGGCCTGGCGGACGATCTCCTTCGGGTCGAACGCCTCGGCCATCAGCTTGAAGCCGATCTGCATGGGCGTCAGCCCTTCGCCACGACGGAGACGACGCGCTCACAGAATGCGGGCAGGTCGTCGGGGTTCCGGCTGCTCACCAGGGTGTTGGGGCCGGAGGTGCACTCGACGACCTCCTCGTCGACCCACGTGCCACCCGCGTTGCGGATGTCGGTCTGCAGGCTCGGCCACGAGGTGATGGTGCGCCCGGACAGGACACCCGCCTCGACGAGAGTCCACGGGGCGTGGCAGATCGCGGCCACGGGCTTGCCCGCGTCGAAGAATCCCTTCGTGAACGCGACGGCCTCGTCCACCGTGCGCAGGTAGTCCGGGTTCGCGACGCCGCCCGGCAGGACCAGCGCGTCGAAGTCGGACGGCGTGACGTCCGAGACGGTGGAGTCGACGGGGAACGTGTCGGCCTTGTCGAGATGGTTGAAACCCTGGACCGAACCGCTGTCGGTGGAGACGAGCTTCGGCGTCCCGCCGGCCTGCTCGACGGCCTTCCAGGGCTCGGTGAGTTCGACCTGCTCGATCCCCTCGGGGGCGACGAGGAAGGCCACGGTCTTGCCGGTCAATTGGTCAGTCATCGTTCATGCTCCGTTCGTCGTGCGGGTGGTGCCGGTGGTGCGGCGACTCAGCGGTCGCGCAGCATCTCCACCAGCTCGTCCTTGTTCTTGTCCGAATAGCCGTGCAGATCAAGCTCTTTGGCCCGATCCTTCAGCTCGTCGACGGTCCAGTCCTCGTACGAGGGTGATGTCCCGCCCTTGTGTCCGACCTCGGACCGGCCGCGATTGGCGGCCGCGTTGGAGATCCGCGCCGCCTTCTCCTTCGAGTTCCCCTCGTCGCGGAGTTCCTCGTAGAGATCGGGATCCTTCAGCTGCGGCTGGTCTTCGTCCTTCTTGTCGGCCATGCGCTGCTCCTTCGCCGCGTGCGTCGCCGCACGGCTGGTCGCGGACGTCGTCAAGGCACAGCAACGCTTCTCGGCTGTACGGACGACGGTACACTCGCCGCCCCCTCGGGAAAGGCTCTCCCGCTGGTACGGTCGAAGAGGTGAACCGATCGCGGATCGCCCGGTATTCCCCCGTCGCGGCAGCGGTCGTCGCCGCCCTCACCATCTCCGCGTGCAGCTCGGGCGGTGACGGTGACCCGGATTCCGCGGCCACCACGCCATCGGGTCCCTCGCCGTCGTCCGGCGCCGCCGACTCCGTGCGTGTCTCCGATGTGATGACCGAGCTCGACCACCCCTGGGACGTCGTCCTCGACAAGGCGGGGAACGTCGTCACGGGTGAGCGATCGGGGCGGATCGTGGTGCGCCACAGCGACGGCCGCGTCGAGCAGGTCCGCGCGGACACCGGCGACGTCCGCGCACGCGGCGAGGGTGGGCTCATGGGCATGGCCCTCGCGAACGACTTCACCACCAGCCGATCCGTCTACACGTGTTTCGCGAGCACCGCGGGGGACGTGCGTCTGGTGCAGTGGACCGCGGCCCCGGACTGGACGTCGATGACGCGCGCGCAGGACGTCCTCACCGGGATCCCGATCAACGCCAGTGGACGCCACAGCGGCTGCCGCGTGTTGCCCGCGCCCGACGGGTCGCTGTTCGTCTCGACGGGTGACACCGCATCCCCCACCGTCGCCCAGGATCTCGGGTCGCTCGGCGGAAAGGTGTTGCACATCAACGCCGATGGATCCCCGGCGGCAGGCACCGTGCCGGGCACCCCGATCCACTCCTTCGGACACCGGAACCCGCAGGGGATGACGTTCCTCCCCGGCACCGATCGCCTCTACACGACCGAGCACGGGCCCACGATCGACGACGAGGTCAACCTCGAGGTGCCCGGGGCGAACTACGGGTGGGACCCCGACACGGGCACCGGCGCCTACGACGAGAGCGTGCCGATGACGGACACCCGCAAGTTCCCGTCGGCGGTGGGAGCGGTGTGGTCGTCGGGCGACCCGACGCTCGCCGTCGCCGACGTCGAGGTCCTCGGTCCGTCGTGGGGGAAGTACTCCGGCATGCTCGCCGTCGCCACGCTCAAGGCCCAACGACTGATGCTGTTGCGTCTGTCGCCCGACGGCCGCACGACCACCGATCGTGTCGACCTGCTCGACGGCCGTGAGGGACGACTCCGGTCGCTCACGACAGCGCCGGACGGGTCCCTGCTCGTCACCACCGACAACGGTGGCGGCGCGGACAAGGTGCTCCGGGTCAGTCCCGTCTGATCCGGCCGCGCCGGAACGAGCGCACCCGGGCGAACACCGATTCGACGGCCGCGAGGTCGGCCACGGCGGCGGGTTCCGCCGCGCCGGGATGGCCCTCGGCCGCGATAGCGTCGGCCACCGGCCGCTCGCCGTAGAGGCCCATCATGATGTCGACAGCCCACCCCGGGTACTCCGAGAGCGGGATGTCCCGTTCCTTCCGCCGTGTTACGCGCACGTTACGAGAATGACACGTAGTCGCGCGTTCATCCAGCATTCGGTGCAGGTCGCCCCGAATGTAGAGTGACCCGGGCCACATCCGGCCCCTGCACACCCCACGGCCCGCACAGGAGTTGACCCGCTCGTGACAGCCACCAGGGATGCTTCCGGCGACGTCCTCGACAACCCCGAGATCGAGCTCGTCCGGACAGACCCCGCCGCACCTCCGGTCGCCATCGTCGACCGCTCCCCCATGACCGTCGGCAAGCGACTGCTCTTCGCCGCGATCGGACTCCTGGGCGCCGTGTCCTGGGCCGTGATCGCGATCGTGCGCGGCGAGTCGGTGAACGCCGTCTGGTTCGTCCTGGCCGCCGTCTGCACCTACGTGATCGCGTACCGGTTCTACGCCCGGCTCATCGAGACGAAGGTGATCGTCCCCCGCGACGACCACGCGACACCCGCCGAGTTGCTCGACAACGCCAAGGACTACATGCCGACCGATCGGCGGGTGCTGTTCGGCCACCACTTCGCCGCGATCGCCGGCGCAGGGCCGCTCGTCGGACCCGTGCTCGCGGCGCAGATGGGGTACCTCCCCGGCACCATCTGGATCATCGTCGGCGTCGTCTTCGCCGGCGCCGTCCAGGACTACCTGGTCCTGGCCATCTCCACCCGACGACGCGGGCGCAGCCTGGGCCAGATGGCCCGCGACGAGCTCGGCGCCGTGGGCGGCACCGCGGCCATCGTCGCGGTGTTCGTCATCATGATCATCCTCATCGCCGTCCTCGGACTCGTGGTCGTCAACGCCCTCGCCGAGAGCCCCTGGGGCGTCTTCTCTCTCGCGATGACCATCCCGATCGCCGTGTTCATGGGCGTCTACCTGCGCTACCTGCGTCCCGGTCGCATCTCCGAGGTGTCGGCGATCGGATTCGTGCTCCTCGTCCTCGCGATCGTCGCCGGTGGCTGGGTGGCCGAGACGTCATGGGGCAAGGACTGGTTCACCCTCTCGCCCGTCTTCCTCTCGTGGGCGATCATCGTCTACGGCTTCGCCGCGGCGGTCCTGCCCGTGTGGCTGGTGCTCGCCCCGCGCGACTATCTGTCGACCTTCATGAAGGTCGGGACGATCGTGCTGCTCGCCGTGGGGATCCTCATCGCCCGGCCCGTCATGGAGGCGCCGGCCGTCAGCGCATTCGCCGGCAACGGCAAGGGGCCGGCGTTCGCCGGATCGCTGTTCCCGTTCCTGTTCATCACCATCGCGTGCGGTGCGCTGTCGGGGTTCCATGCGCTGATCGCGTCGGGCACGACGCCCAAGCTCCTCGAGAAGGAGGGTCAGGCGCGGGTGATCGGCTACGGCGGCATGCTCACCGAGTCGTTCGTGGCCATCATGGCGCTCATCACCGCCTGCATCCTCGACCAGCACCTCTACTTCGCGATGAACGCACCGAAGTCCGTCACCGGCGGCACCGCGCAGACTGCCGCCGAGTACACGAACACCAAGCTCAGCCTCCCCGGTCCTCCGACGTCGGCCGAACAGCTGCAGGCGTTCGCCGACGGCGTCGACGAGGACTCGCTGGTCTCCCGGGCCGGCGGTGCCCCCACCCTCGCGATGGGCATGTCCGAGACACTGCAACGCGCGTTCGGCGGCGATTCGCTGCGCTCGTTCTGGTACCACTTCGCGATCATGTTCGAGGCGCTGTTCATCCTCACCACGGTCGACGCCGGCACCCGCGTCGCGCGGTTCATGCTGTCCGACGGACTCAGCAACATCAAGGGCGCCAAGCGTTTCGCCGATCCGTCCTGGCGTGTGGGCGCCTGGATCTGCACGCTGATCGTCGTGGCCGGGTGGGGATCGATCCTGCTGATGGGCGTCACCGACCCACTCGGCGGCATCAACACCCTGTTCCCGTTGTTCGGCATCGCCAACCAGTTGCTCGCGGCGATCGCTCTGACCGTCGTGCTCGTGGTGGTGATGAAGAAGGGCATGTTCCGCTGGGCGTGGATCCCCGGTGTGCCGCTGGTCTGGGACCTCGCGGTCACGATGACCGCGTCGTATCAGAAGATCTTCTCCTCCAACCCGGCCATCGGGTACTGGCAGCAGCACAGTGATTTCGTCGCCGCGCGCGATTCCGGACAGACGACGTTCAGGACGGCGAAGACCGCCGAGGAGATCGACGCCGTGATCCGCAACACCTTCATCCAGGGCACCCTGTCGATCGTGTTCGCGGTGCTCGTGTTGATCGTCGCCGCGGTCGGGCTGTGGGTGTGCATCCGCGCGGTGCGGGCGGGCGGACTCCCCACGACCGAGGTGGAGCCGGTGCCGTCGCATCTGTTCGCACCGAGCGGTCTGGTCACCACACCCGCCGAGCGGGCTGTCGCCGAGCAGTGGCGTGAGTACGAGAAGACCCGGGATCCGTTGGGGGCGAGACGGACATGACCGGGATCCGCACCGGTCTCTCGACGCTCCGCCGCTACGTCGGGGACGTCATGGGGGACAATCACTACCAGCGGTACGTCGCCCACCATCGTCGACATCACCCCGGCACACCGCTGATGTCCGAGCGGGAGTACTGGCGCGCCCGGCACGCCGACGCCGACGCGAACCCGGGCGCCCGCTGCTGCTGACCGGTCGGCGGGCACGCGGATCGTCGTGTCCGAAACCCGCTGGTGGACGACCGGCGCGACTGGCACCGTGGAGGACATGACGGCACCCCCGACAGCGCTGACGGCCGACGGCGGCGCGATCGCACTGGACCACGACGGGTGCTACCGGGCGCTGGCCTCGCGCGACCGTCGGTTCGACGGTCAGTTCTTCGTCACCGTCACGTCCACCGGGATCTACTGCCGCCCATCGTGTCCGGCGATCCGTCCGCGCCGCGACAACGTCGCCTTCGTCCTCACCGCGGCGGCGGCACAGCAGCGCGGCTTCCGGGCGTGCCGTCGCTGTCTCCCCGACGCCGTCCCCGGCTCACCACTGTGGGACGTCCGCGACGACCTCGCGTCGCGCGCGATGCGGCTCATCGGCGACGGCGTCGTCGACAGGTCGGGCGTCGACGGGCTCGCGCAGTCGCTGGGGTACTCCGCGCGCCACGTCACGCGGGTGCTCACCGAGCAGCTCGGTGCCGGGCCGCTGGCACTGGCGCGGGCGAACCGCGCCACCACCGCGCGGCTGCTCATCCAGTGCACCCCGATGCCGATGTCCGACATCGCCTTCGCCGCCGGCTTCGCCAGCATCCGCCAGTTCAACGACACCATCCGCGAGGTGTTCGCAGAGTCACCGACGGCGCTGCGGCGACGCGGCGGCGACCCCGGCGTCCACGACGGGACGACGATCCGCCTGCGACTGGGCGTGCGCCGGCCGTTCGCACCGGCGTGGCTGGACTGGTTCCTGGCCGGGCACGCCGTCGACGGGCTCGAACACCACGACGGCACGACATTCCACCGCGCGGTCACCACACCCCACGGGCACGCGATCGTGTCGGCCACGCTGCACGCCGATCATGTCGAGGGCGCCGTCCGAGCGCGCGACCTCCGTGACCTCGGCCCGGCGATCGCCCGGCTCCGCCGCCTGCTCGACCTCGACGCCGACGCCGAGGCGGTCGACGCCGCTCTGGCCGACGACCCCGAGATCGGTCCGCTCGTCGCCGACTGGCCGGGAATCCGGGTCCCCGGCGCCGTCGACGGGTTCGAGACGCTCATCCGGACGATGGTCGGTCAGCAGATCAGCCTGGCAGCGGCCCGTACCCACGTCGGGCGGCTCGTCGACACGCTCGGGGAACCGATCGACACCGGGACGGATCCGTCGTCGGGTCAGGCCGTCACCCGACTGTTCCCGACCCCGGCGGCGATCGCCGAGCGCGGCCACGAGGTCCTGCGCGGACCGCGTCGCCGCGTGGCCGCCATCTGCGGGGTCGCCCGCACCGTGGCGGAGGGTGCGCTGCCGCTGCATCCGGGCATGGAGGCCGGCGAGCTGCGCGCGTCACTGCTCGCGCAGCCCGGGATCGGGCGCTGGACCGCCGACTACGTCGTGATGCGCGTCCTGCGCGACCCCGACATCCTCCTCGACGGCGACCTCGTGCTGCGACGTCACGCCGACGCACTCGGCATCGACCTCACCGACACGGGCCGGTGGGCGCCGTGGCGCAGCTACGTGTCGATGCACCTGTGGCGGCACGCCCTCGCCCCGAGCGTCCCCCTCCTCCGGCCGACGACGACACCGCCTCCGGACGGCGATGGAACCGATCCGCCGTCGCGTGCGTCCGATTCCACGACAGCATCACCACGATCCGGGCAGGAGACCCCATGACCACCACAGGCATCACCGCACAGACCACCGTCCTCGGCGAACCGTTCACGATCGTCGCGGTCGACGACGTCGTCGTCGCGTCCGGCTGGACCGGCGACGTCGACGAACTCCTCGCCCTCGTGCACCCCCGCCTCCGCCCGGAGGCCGTCACACCCGGTGACCTCCCGGCCGCGGTCGAGGCCGCGCGACGCTACGACGACGGAGACCTGACAGCACTCGACGCCGTGGCGGTCACCCAACGCAGCAACGGCGCCTTCCTGGAGACCGCCTGGGCCGAACTCCGCCGCGTCGAGCCGGGCCGGCCGGTCTCCTACCGCGACTTCGCGTCCCGCTTCGGGCACGAGAACGGGGGGCGTGTCGGTGCACAGGCATGTTCGCGCAACGCCGCCGCGCTGTTCGTGCCCTGCCACCGTGTGCAGCGCTCGGACGGGTCGATGGGCGGCTTCCGGTACGGCATCGAACTGAAGCGGCGCCTGCAGGCCCACGAGACGCACCACGCCCGCCGCGCCGCCTGACGCGGTCCCCGGGCGCTCGTCGGCGGGGTTGTCGGACCCGTCCGGCACCCTGGCGGCCATGAGCACAACCGTCGTCGTCGTGGGTGTGGTGTGTGCGGTGCTCGGCGCGGTCGCCGGCTGGATCCTGCGCGACCGCCGGGTCTCCGGTGACGCGCTGGGGCCGGTGCGCGAGACGCTGGACCGGCTCGCCGCGGAGATGCACCGCGTCGACCGAGCACGCATCAGCGCCGACGCGGGTCTGGCCGCCCAGCTCGACGGGATGCGCGCGGCGTCGAGCGAGCTCGGCGACCAGGCACGCAGGCTCGCGTCCGCACTGCACACGCCACACCTGCGCGGGCGGTGGGGTGAGGTCCACCTGCGTGCCGCCGTCGAGGCCGCGGGCCTGAGCAGACACTGCGACTTCACCCCTCAGCTGCGCACGTCGACCGGCAAGCGCCCGGATCTCGTGGTCCACCTGCCCGGCGGACACGACGTGGCGGTGGACGCCAAAGTCCCGCTGCACGCCTACCTCGACGCGGCCGCGACCGACGACCCCGACCTCGAGGCGGCGTTGCTCGTCGATCACGCCCGGGCGGTGAAGGCCCATGTGGTCGCACTGTCGGCGAAGGGGTACTGGCAGGAGGTACGGCGCTCCCCCCAGTTCGTCGTCCTGTTCATCCCCAGCGACGCCATCCTGGAGGCCGCCTGCCGGGCCGATCCGGACCTGCTGGAGTTCGCGTTCGGACGCGACATCGTGCCGGCCACCCCGTCGACGTTGGTGGCGCTGCTGCGGACGGTGGCGCTGAGCTGGCGGGAGGACTCCGTCGCCCGCGACGCGGAGGAGATCCACCGACTCGGGCGTGAGCTGCACCACCGCGTGGCCACCATGGCCGACCACTTCCACCGCGTGGGCGTGAGCCTGGGTTCGGCGGTGACCGCATACAACGCGACGGTGGCGTCGATGCAGTCCCGCGTCCTGGTGACGGCCCGTGCACTCGGCGAGCTGGACGCGTACGCCGGTACGGAAGGGCTCCCGACCGACCGACCGGCGCCGGTGGACGTCAGCGTCCGGGGTGTGACACCACCGGGGTGAGCCGCCACGGTGCACCGGCGAACGGGGGTACACCCGGTAGGGTCTGACCGTGTTCTCCGCCCCCCAGGCCCGTGCGGGCGTACCGACGGGTCGTCAGTCGGTCCTGCCGACGGTCCGGGGTGTGCCCTGGTGGGGCGCGGTCCTCGTCGCCCTCGTGCCCACCGCCCTGGGCGCGCTCATCGACGGCGGCAGCAGCGGGGCCTTGTCCACGTGGTTCCGCGTGCTGTACGTCATGGGCTGCGTCGCCGCGGTTCTCGCGGTGCGTCGCAAGGCCCTCTTCACGGCGATCACCCAGCCCCCGCTCATCGCGTTCGCCGTCGCACTGGTGGCGTTGTACTCCCTCGAGGCCGACAGCAGCTCCGGCATCCGGGGTCTGATCATCAACGTCATGCTGCCCATCGCGAAGACGTTCCCGGTGATGGCGTGGACGTTCGTCGTGGTGGGCCTGCTCGGCGCGGCGCGCTGGTATCTGACCCGCGGTGACGCGACCGCCACGGCGCAGCGGACCCGGCGTCGCGCGGCGCCCGCGAAACGCGCGACAGGCACCCGGCGCGCATCCTCCCGTCGTGACGACCGCGAGACGTCGCGACGTGACACGGGGGAGACGCCCCGTCGCGACACCGGCGAGACACCCCGACGCCGCGCGGCCGAGGGAGCCCGTCGCACAGCGGCCGAGACGCCGCGGCGACGTGCCGCTGCCGGCGACCCGCCGCGCCGCCGCCCTGCCGACCCATCACCCCGCCGGGCGTCGGAACCGCCTCGGCGGACCCCCGAGCCGCCGCGCCGATCGGGCACGCCACGTCGCCCCGACGAGATGCGCCGCGCGCCCGAACCCGGTGTGATCGCCCGCGAGAGCCTCGGGTCGCGGGAGGCCTACCGGCCCCGTCGCGCCGAACCGCCGACCCGCAGGCCGTCCACCGACGCCTATCGCCCCACCGAGCGGGCCACCGAGATCCCGTCGGCTCCCCGGGCGCGCTACCGCGGCGTCTGACCCCGCCGGGTCACAGCTCCAGCACCGCTCGCGCGGCCGCGCCCAGGGCACGGCCGTATCCCGGTCCGTGTCCGGCGGCGTGCACAGCGAGCGGATGCAGTTGGTGCAACGGCGTCCGCTCCCGCCACCCCGTGCGCAACGGCGACTCGGCGTCGTAGGCCGCGACGATCTCGTCGAGGCGTGGGCACCCGAACAGGTCCAGCATCGCCAGGTCGGTCTCCCGGTGCCCGCCGTGGGCCGCGGGGTCGATCATGACGACCCCCTCGGGCGTCCACATCACGTTGCCGTTCCACAGGTCCCCGTGCAGACGGGCCGGTGGCTCGTCGTCGTCGAAGGCGCCCTCGGCGATGCGCCCGCACACCTCTCGGACCACGACGGCGTCCTCCTCGGCGAGGTTGCCGGCGTCGACGGCCACACCGACGAACGGCAGCACCCGCTGCTCGGCGTAGAACCGACCCCACGTCGGCGCCGGGGTACACGGCTGCGCGCGGCTGCCGATGAAGGTCGTCCCGTCGAACCCGTCGGGCGGTGACCCGAACGCGTCGGCGCCCGCCGCATGCATCCGCGCGAGTGCCTCGCCGAATGCGTGGGCGGCCGCACGGTCGGGTGCGGCGCTGTCGAGTCGGCGCAGGTCGATGTGCTCGTCCCCGACGTCGACGACCTCGACGACCGGCGCCCCGGCCGCGGCGAGCCACCGCAACCCAGCCGCCTCCGCGGCGAAGAAATCCCGGGGCGCACCCGGCCTCGTCTTGTGGTGCACGTCTGCCGTCATGCCCCGATCCTGCCGGTCTTCTCCCACTGCGCGACATCGGCACCCGTCGCTACCATCGTGAGATGCGTCCTCTGCAGAAGGCCATCATCGCCGAGCTCGACGTGACCCCGGAGATCGATCCCGCCGCCGAGGTCCGGCGTCGCGTCGACTTCCTCAAGGACTACCTCCGTGCCACCGGGGCGGCCGGCTTCGTGCTGGGGATCAGCGGCGGACAGGACAGCACCCTGACGGGACACCTCTGCCAGCAGGCGGTCTCAGAGATTCGCGCCGACGGCGGCGACGCGCAGTTCGTCGCCGTACGGCTCCCCTACGGCACGCAGGCCGACGAGGACGACGCCCAGATCGCGCTGCGGTTCATCGGTCCCGACCGGTCGGTCGTCACCAACGTCAGGCCCGGGGCCGACGCGACCGTCGACGTCGTCGGCGACGCACTGGGTGAACGTCCCAGCGACTTCGTCCGCGGCAACGTCAAGGCGCGGGAGCGGATGATCCTGCAGTACGCCATCGCCGGTCAGCTGCAGATGCTCGTCGTCGGCACCGACCATGCCGCAGAGGCGGTCTCGGGATTCTTCACCAAGTACGGCGACGGCGGCGTCGACCTGACCCCGTTGACCGGTCTGACGAAACGGCAGGGCGCCGCGATCCTGCGCCATCTCGGCGCCCCCGAGTCGGTGACCAGCAAGGTGCCGACGGCCGACCTCGAAGACGACCGTCCGGCGCTGCCGGACGAGGAGGCACTCGGCGTCACCTACGCCCAGATCGACAGCTACCTCGAGGGCGAGGACGTCGACGACGAGGTCGCCGAGCGGATCGAGTCGCTGTTCACCCGTACCCGTCACAAGCGCACGGTGCCGGTCACCCCGTTCGACGACTGGTGGCGCGACTGATACGCGCGAGGCGATCGAAGCGGTCGTTGCCGATCCGCATCACGATCTCGTAGGGCAGGGCGAACTTCCGCGCGAACCACCAGGCGACACGGATGTCGATCGAGGTGTAGACGAGGAACCGGTTGCGCCGTATGCCCGCGAGGATCGCGTCGGCGACATGCTCAGGGGACACCGCCCGGGACTCGAACTGCTCCACGGCCTTTCGGACGACAGGGTGATCGCGGTCGATCCCGGCGATGTCCACGGTGCCGACCAGGGGGGTGGCGACCGCGCCGGGCACCACCAGGGAGACCCCGATCCGGTGGCGTCGGAGGTCGAACCGGAGCACCTCCGACACCCCGCGGATGCCGAACTTGCTCGCGCTGTACGCGGCGTGCCAGGGGAACGCGAGCAGTCCCGCCGCCGAGGAGACGTTGACCAGATGGCCACGGCCGCCGCGCTCCACCATCGGCGGCACGAACGCCTCGATCACGTGGATCGGACCCATGAGGTTGACCTCGATCATGCGTCGCCACGTCTCGTGGCTGAGGTTCTCGACGGTCCCCCAGGCCGACACCCCGGCGACGTTGCAGACGACGTCGACCACGCCGTGCGCCGCGATGATCCGGGCGGCGAGTGCGTCGACCCAGTCGTGATCGGTGATGTCGCCGACCGACGCGTCGAGGACGGTCCCTCCGGACCCGGCGATCAGGTTCTCGGTCTCGGCGAGTCCGGCACCGTCGATGTCGGTGATCGCCACACGAGCCCCGGCCGCGGCCGCGGCGACTGCGAGGGCACGTCCGATGCCGCCCGCCGCGCCGGTGACGAACACCGACCGACCGGTGAGGTCGGGGACGGGCGGTCGCATGAACACCAGGTCGCGCACACCCATCCGGCGGGGTCCCTTCCCTCGAGGTCGCTCAGATGGGCAGTTTGCCACCAAAGGCTGTGTAGACGACCGAAAGGACCGATTTCAGGATGTCCGACGCGGCGTCGGACCCCTGACCCTGGATGAGCGCGAGGACCGACGACGGGTCCTTGCTCTGCAGGACCTGGGTGAGCAGCGGCAGTACCGCCTGCAGGCCCGAGAGGTCGAGCGGGTTGGACGTCGTCGGCGGAGTCTCGCCGGTCGGCGGGTTCTGGCTGCCCTGCGGCAGGCTGGGGCTCAGGGCCGTCGAGGCCGGCGTCGCCATGAGGTACTTGACGATGCCGTCGATGAGCGCGACCGCGTACTTGACCTGTCCGCTCTTGCTCGCGAGCTGGTCGGCCTCGGCCGGGTTCGAGAGGTTGCCCATCTCGACGAAGACCTCGGGCACGCGGGTCAGGTTGACCGCGGCGATGTCGGACCGGGTCTGGATCCCGTCGACGACGCCGGCGTAGTTGGCGGGCGGGAACCCGGCGGCCTTGAACGAGTCACGCATCTGGTTCGAGGCGACCTTGCCCGTGGTCGACGCGACCCGTGTGACGGCGACGTCGGGCACGGGCAGCTGCGGGACGATGATGTGGAAACCCTTCTTCACCGGGTCCGCGCCGGGCGACGTCGAGTCCGCGTGGACGCTCACCGCGATGTCGGCCTTCGAGGCGTTGGCGGCGGCCGCACGCTCGTCGACGCACCCGCCCCACCCGGTGTCGTCGGGACGGCTCAGCACGACCTTGGCGCCCTGGCTCTCCAGGCCGGCCTTCACCAACTGCACGACGTCCCAGTTGACCGTGTGCTCGGCCGCCTTGTTCACGCCGACCGCGCCGGTCGTCTGGCAGTCCTTCGTCCCGCCGCGGCCGTCCGGGACCTGCTTGCGCAGGTCGTGTCCGGCTGCCGAACCCTGATGGCCGGGATCGAGGAACACGGTGCGGCCGGCGAGTGCGTCCTTCTTCTCGGGGGCCGGCGCGGGGGCGGCAGGCGTCGCGGGGGCGGCCGACACCGCGGGAACGGTGACGGCACCGGCCGCGATCACGACCGCGGCGGCGCCGGCGACCGACGAGACGATCCGGCGGCGGAGGCGTGTGCTGGTCATCGCATCTCTTTCGGCACTCGAGGAACACTCAGGGCAGCAACGCAGGTGGCCTCACAGGCCACTGCAGTCACAACTGTCACACGAGGTGACTGCCAGCGCAAAAAATTGCGTCGACACACCGGTGAGATCGTTGACGTCTGCGGCGTGTCGTGATGGGCCCGTGACCCTCGGGTGATCAGTCCGTGCCGCGCGGCAGACGGATGCGGATCGGTCCGCGGATCGTGTCGGGATCCACCACCTCGCCGTGCTGGGTGATCTCGACGTCGCCCGAGGCGACCAGCTCACGTGCCGCCTCCCGGACCGGCTCCATCAGGGGCCGCCAGTCGTCGGGATTCAGCCGCCGTGCGACGTCGGACGGACAGATCGACGACGTCGGCGCCCGCTGCGCGAGGAGATCGAGGACAGCGCGGCACAGTTCCCGGCGATCCGGTATGGCGCCGCTCATCGTGGTGCACCCGCCGTCGTGCGCAGGTGACGGGTCACGGCGATCGCGGCCCGGGCGTCGACCGTCTCGTCGTCTCGGACGGGGAGGTCGTCGAGTACGGAGCGCACCGCATCGACGTCCATCCCGGCCCCGATGACGACCAGCTCCCCCGCCCCGGCGGCACCCCGATGCGGTGTGGCGTCGACGAAGCCGCCGACCGCATGCACCACGATCGGCGCGCGATGTCCCGGACCACCGAGGCGCACGACTCCCTTGATCCGGTACGCGCCGGACGGCGGCCGTTCCAGCAACGCCGCGAGACGCCGTGGGTGCAGCGGTCGGGCGTCGACCAGTGCCAGCGACTCGTAGCGGTCGTGGGCGTGGCGGTGGTCGTGGTCGTGGCAGCCGTCGTCCGCGACGAGGAGGTCGGCGAGCTCGAGCTGACGCGGTCCGCTGTCGACGCGCTCGTCGGGGATGTCGAGCAGCAGCGCCGGATCCACCCGCCCGTCGACGACCTGGGTCACCGCGGCGGTCGGGTTCAGCGACCGGACGTGGGCGACGACCGCCTCCCGGCGAGCGTCGTCGACGCGGTCGACCTTGCTGATCGCGACCAGGTCGGCGACGGCGACATGCCGATCGATCTCGGGATGGTCGGGGCGGATCGCGTCGATGTTCTCCGCGTCGACGACATAGACCAGGCCGCCGTAGGCGATCCGTGGGTCGGCGGAGGCGGTGATCATCCGCACGACGGCGACGGGTTCGGCCAGACCGCTCGTCTCGACGACGATCGCGTCGAGCGCGGACGACGGTGACACCAGACCCGCGAGCACCTCGCCCAGCGTGTCGGCGTCGGCCGTGCAGCAGATGCACCCGTTGCCCAACCGCACGGCGCCGTCGACCGACCCCGCGACGAGCAGCGCATCCACCGACACCGCCCCGAAGTCGTTGACCACCACCCCGATCCGCGCACGCGACCCGGATCGCAGGAGGTGGTTGACCATGGTCGTCTTGCCGGCGCCGAGGAACCCCGAGAGCACCACGACCGGCACCGGCGGCCTCATGCCGGCCCGCCTGCGGCGGCGCAGGACGGGCACCGGACCGCCTGATGGCGATCCTCGGCGGACACGTCGACGACGGTGTCACCCGGCGCACCGCAGCGATCACAGGTGCCGACGACGGCGGCGTCGGCGGAGAACCGCACGGTGGTGCGGCGGTCGAACACGTACAGCGAGCCCTGCCACAACCCGCGGTCGCCGAGATGGTCTCCGTAGCGGGCGATCCCGCCGTCGAGTTGGTACACCTCGGAGAACCCCCGCTGGATCATCAGCGCGCTGAGCACCTCACACCGGACGCCGCCGGTGCAGTAGGTGACCACGGGACGGTCGCGGAGATGGTCGAAGTCGCCGGCGTCGAGCATCGCGGTCAGGTCGGTCGTCACCCTCGCCGGTGGGCGGACCGCACCGCGCATGTGCCCGACACGCGACTCGATCTCGTTGCGGCCGTCGAAGAAGACGACGTCGTCGCCGCGGGCGTCGACGAGAGCGTGCAGGGCGTCGGGATCGAGTCGCACACCTCCCCCGACGACACCGTCGTCGTCGACGACGAGATCGGGCCTGCCGAACGTGACGATCTCGGGCCGCACCCGGACCGACAGTCGCGGGAAGTCCTCGGCACCTCCGTCGGACCACGTGACGTCGGCGGGGGCGAACGCCGGGTACTCCCGGGTCGAGCGGACGTACCGCTTCACCGCGCGGATGTCACCACCGACCGTCGCGTTGATCCCGTGCGGCGCCAGCACGACACGACCCCGCAACCCCAGCGACGCACACAGCGTGTGCTGCCAGAGACGGAGCGCCTCGGGGTCCGGCAGCGGGGCGAAGACGTAGAAGAGCACGATCTTCGACTGGGACACGCAGCCAGGATACGAACCCTCTGTCGCCGCTAAGCTCGCCGCCATGACACAACCCCCGTATGGCCAGGAACAGCCGTATGGTCAGCAGCCTCCCCACGGGCAGGAGCCCGGGTTCGGGAAGGAGCCGCCCTTCGGCGGTCAGCCGCCGTACGGCGCACCGCAGCCACCGCCGTACGCCTACCCGATGGTCCGCCAGACCAACGGGAAGGCGATCGGTGCGTTGGTCTGCGGAATCGCCGGACTGGTGACGTGTCTGCTGTTCCTCGGGATCCCCGCCGTCATCCTCGGCAACCTCGCGCTCGCCGAGATCGACGAGTCGCGCGGCACGCAGGACGGACGTCAGATGGCGATCGCCGGACGCATCCTCGGATGGGTCGGTGTCGCGTTGATGATCCTGGCGCTGCTCGCGCTGTTGATCGTCCTGATCTTCGCGGTGGCCGCCACCCGCTGATCGGCGCGGCGCCGGGCGATCAGGCCGTGCGGGACCGGCCCGACGACTGGCTCCGACCCCGACCGGCTCCGCCGGTCCGACCGGAACCCCCGGCGGCGCCGGAGCGACCCGAACCGCCCGAGCGTCCCGCACCGGCGGAACGTCCCGTGCCGGCGCCCGCGCGTGCTGAGCCGCCACGTCCGCCTCGTCGGCGGCCGGGTGCGCGGGAGGCCCCGCCCGAGGCCGGACGCGACTGGGTGTGGACCTGCGTGACCGGCGGCGGCGCGATGCGCTCCGCCTGTTCGCCGACGAGGTCGGCCAGGACGGCCGAACCCGCGGTGACCGGTGTGATGTCGACCCGGATCCCGGCGCGACGCAGCAGTTTGGTCAGGTCGCTGCGCTGTTCGGGCAGGGCGATGGTGACGACGTCGCCGGAGGCGCCCGCGCGGGCCGTGCGCCCGGAGCGGTGCAGGTAGGCCTTGTGCTCGGCAGGCGGGTCGACGTGGATGACGAGCTCGACGTCGTCGACGTGGACACCGCGGGCGGCCACGTCGGTGGCGACGAGGACGCGCACACTGCCGTCGCCGAATGCGGCGAGGTTGCGGTCCCGAGCTGCCTGCGACAGGTTGCCGTGCAGGTCGACGGCCGGGATACCCGACGCGGTGAGCTTCTTCGCGAGCTTCTTGGCCTGGTGCTTGGTGCGCATGAAGAGGATGCGGCGACCGGTGCCGCCGGCGAGGGCCTCGACCACATCGGTCTTGGTGCCGGTGTCGGCGACCTGGAAGACGTGGTGGGTCATGGCCTCGACGGGCGAGTGGGCCTCGTCCACCGAGTGCGACACCGGGTTCTGCAGGAACCGCTTCACCAGTGCGTCGACACCGTTGTCGAGGGTCGCCGAGAACAGCAACCGCTGGCTGCCGCGCGGGGTGCGGCCCAGGATCCGGGTGACCACCGGGAGGAACCCGAGGTCGGCCATGTGGTCGGCCTCGTCGATCACGGTGATCTCGATGTCGTCGAGGGTGAGGTGGCCCTGGCCCATGAGGTCCTCGAGCCGACCCGGGCAGGCGACGACGACGTCGACCCCGCCCTGCAGGGCGTCGACCTGACGCTTCTGGTTCACGCCACCGAAGATGGTCGTGGTGCGGAGTCCGACCGCGCTCGCGAGCGGGTCGATGACCGCGGCGATCTGGGTGGCCAGCTCGCGGGTGGGTGCGAGCACCAACGCCCGGGGGCGCCCACGCCGACGGACGGGAGCCGCGCCGTCGGCGGCGATGCGGGCGACGAGCGGGATGGCGAAGGCGAGCGTCTTGCCCGACCCGGTGCGGCCACGCCCGAGCACGTCCCGGCCCGCGAGGGAGTCCGGGAGGGTGTCGGCCTGGATGGGGAATGCCTGTGTCTTCCCCTCGGCGGCGAGTACCGACACGAGCGGTGCGGGCACGCCGAGAGCAGAGAAATCTGTCGTCATGATGAGAAAGCCTTTCCGGCGCGCCACCGATGACGCGCATCGCCCGACATGAGATCGCGGGCGGAGATGATCTGCGTTCAGCGTACGCGACGACACCGACTTCTCGGGACTCGCGCAAAGTCGCGTACGACACACCGCATGCCGTATGACGACTGCAAGTGGCGCACCGAACGATTCGTCTGACACATTCCTGTACATATGTGGAGACGTCGACGAACGCTTTTCTCGGACATTTTTCATGCGACACGGTGCGTCATTGATCAGACATGATTGCCCTATTCTTGATCGTCATCTAATGTTTTGTCCCGAGCAGTCCGAGCTGTCAAGAAGGGAATTGGTACACACATGGCCAAAAAGCAGATCGTGCAATTCATCGACGACATCGACGGGAAGGTGCTCGAGGAGTTCGAAACCGTCCGTTGGTCTCTCGACGGGAAGCAGTACGAGTTCGACACCTCCCCGAAGCACGCGCAGCAGTTCCGCGATTCGTTGGAGAAGTACGTCGAGGCGTCGCGCGCGGTCAACGGTCGACGAGGAGCCCGCCGCGCTGCGGCCAACGGCAACGGCGGTACCCGCTCGAAGGAGCAGACCCAGGCCATGCGCGACTGGGCGAACAACAACGGTTTCACCGTCAGCAACCGCGGCCGGATCCCGATCGAGGTCGTGGAGGCGTTCGAAGCCGCGCACTGACGCACGCAGCCCGGACAGACGACGACGGCCGGTTCTCGAGATCCTCGAGAACCGGCCGTCGTGGTGTGGGTGGAGCTAAGGGGACTCGAACCCCTGACCCCCACACTGCCAGTGTGGTGCGCTACCAGCTGCGCCATAGCCCCGTACGCCTCGCGGCGACCCGACCGAAATTACACCACCGCTTCGACGGCGACCAAATCCCCGGATCAGCTCGAGGAGTTGTCCGACAGCAGGGTGGTCAGCCAGCCCGGACCGGCCAGCACGTTCGGGACGGGCTTGCCCTCGCTGAGAACGGTGGGGGTGCCGGCCTGCCCGCCCAGCGCCTTGCTGAGCTGGGTCAGCGACTGCTTCGCATCGGCCTTCGCCGCGTCGACGCGGGCCCCGGAGGAGATGCACTGCTGCGTCTGCGGTGACGCCCCGACCGATCCGGCCATCGCCGCCAGTTCGGCGTTGTCGGGGTCGTCGCCACCCTCCTCGGGCTGCTTGGCGAACAATTCGGTGTGGTACTTCAGGAACTGATCGGCACCACCCGCCTGCGCGACACAGAGTGCCGCTCCCGCGGCTCGCGACGAATAGTCACCCGATCCCGAGTTGCGGTCCAGGAAATTGAGGATGTGATACCGGACGCGCAACTTCCCCGCATTCGCGGCGTTCACCATCGCCTGTCCGGATGCCTGTTCGAACTCCTTGCAGTACGGACACTGGAAATCCTCGAACACGTCGATGGTGTGCGGGGCGTCGGCCTTGCCGATGATCAGACTCGCGTTCTCCGCGAGGACCGCCTGATCGGCACTGCCCTTGGTGCGCTGACTGTTCCAGATGATCCCGCCGATGACGACGACGGCGATGACGACGATCGCGACCCCGGCGAGGAGGTAGGTGGCCCGGCTCGAGGTGCGACTGGGCTGATACTTCGCGCTCACGCGGGGACGACGGGATTCGCTCACGCCCGATACGGTAACCCCGCCCGACTGAGAACCGCCTGAGGGTACGCGCCGTCGATCAGCCCTGCAGAGCGGCGTCGACCAGCGCCTGCGCCTCGTCCTGGACCGTGGCGAGATGGTCGGCGCCCTTCATCGACTCCGCGTAGATCTTGTAGAGGTCCTCGGTGCCCGACGGGCGGGCGGCGAACCAGGCGTCGTCGGTGACGACCTTCAGGCCACCGATGGGTGCACCGTTGCCGGGCGCTTCGGTGAGGACCGCGGTGATCGGTGCACCACCGAGCGTGTCGGCGGTCACCTGCGACGCGGACAGCTTCGCGAGCACCGCCTTCTGCTCCCGCGACGCCGGTGCGTCCCGGCGGGCGTAGACGGGGTCACCGAAGCGCTCGACGAGGTCGGCGTAGTGCTGCGACGGGGACCGACCGGTCACCGCCAGGATCTCGGCGGCGAGCAGCGCCATGATGATGCCGTCCTTGTCGGTGGACCACACCGATCCGTCGCGCTGCAGGAACGACGCCCCCGCGCTCTCCTCACCGCCGAACGCGATGTCGCCCGACAGCAGTCCGGGGACGAACCACTTGAACCCGACGGGCACCTCGATCAGCCGGCGACCGAGGGCCGCGACGACCCGGTCGATGATCGACGAACTCACCAACGTCTTGCCGACGGCGGCGGACGCACCCCAGCCGGGCCGGTGGGTGAACAGGTAGTCGATGGCGACGGCGAGGAAGTGGTTCGGGTTCATCAGACCGGCGTCGGGCGTGACGATCCCGTGCCGGTCGGCGTCGGCGTCGTTGCCGGTCGCGATGTCGTAGGAGTCGCGCGCCGCGATGAGAGACGCCATCGCGTTCGGCGACGAGCAGTCCATCCGGATCTTGCCGTCGGTGTCGAGGGTCATGAACCCGAACTGGGGGTCGACGGTGGGGTTGACCACGGTCAGATTCGCCAGGTTGTACATGAAACCGATCTCGGCCCAGTAGCCCACCGAGGCACCGCCGAGCGGGTCGGCGCCGATCCGGACGCCGGAGGATCGGATGGCCTCCATGTCGAGCACCTGCGACAGGCTGTCGACGTAGGTGGTGCTGAACGGGTACCGGATGACGAGGTCGTCGGTGATCGCCCGCTCGAACGGCACCCGCGCCACCGCACCGACGCCGGAGCGCAGGAGTTCGTTGGCGCGGATCGCGATCGCCGAGGTGATGTCGGACCCGGCGGGGCCGCCGTCCGGCGGGTTGTACTTGAACCCGCCGTCCCGCGGCGGGTTGTGCGACGGGGTGACGACGATCCCGTCGGCGCGGTCGTCGTTCGCCGCGTTGTGCACGAGGATGGCGTGGCTGACGGCGGGGGTCGGGGTGTGCCGCTCCATCTCGTCGATCGCGACGGTCACACCGGCCGCGACGAGGACCTCGACGGCGGTCCGCCACGCAGGTCGAGACAGGGCATGGGTGTCGAAGCCGATGAACAACGGGCCGGTGATCCCGGCACCGCGCCGGTGCTCGACGATCGCCGCCGTCGTGGCGATGATGTGCGCCTCGGTGAAGGCGCCGTCGAGGCTCGACCCGCGGTGCCCGGACGTCCCGAACACGACCTGCTGGACGGGATCGTCGGGATCGGGAACCGTGGAGTAGTACGCATCCTCGAGCGCCGCGATGTCGACGAGATCCTCTGGGAGTGCCGGTTGTCCGGCTCGGGGGTGCGCCACCGCTGCGATTCTGCCAAATCGGACCGGCATTAGTCTCGACAGACCGGACACGGACCGCCCGGCAGGGAGAGGAGAACGTCGTGATGTCGCACGCACCGTCGGCACTCGTGCTGGTCCTGCCGGGTGGCACGGACGTCAGTCGCGCACCGTTCTCGTGGCGATCGCCGTCGGCGCTGCGCATGTATCCGTTCACCGCGAGCATGGCGATCCGCTTCGGCCGTCGTGTCCGCGTCCGCCAGGTCGCCTACCGCTTCTACGGCTGGAACGACGACGCCGACCCCCTCGTCCCCGCCCGGGAGGCCCTCGACCGCCTCGCCGCGAGTGCGCCGGGTGTCCCCGTCCATCTCGTCGGCCACTCGATGGGCGGACGGGTCGCCGCGCACCTCGCGGCCGATCCGCGGGTACACGGGGTGTTGGCGTTGGCGCCGTGGTGGCAGCACGCGGACTGGCGGCTCATCCACGACGGGGTGCGCGTCGTCGCGATGCACGGCACCGCCGACACCCGCACCTACGCCACCCGGACGGAGAAGGGCGTCGGCGAACTCCGGGCGCGCGGTCTCGACGCCACGTATGTCCCCGTGGCCGACGGCGGTCACGCCATGCTCGATCACGTCCTCGACTGGCAGCGCGCCGCACTCGACTTCGTCGGCGCCGCACTGGACCGCGTCGGCACCGGCGTGGCCGACGACGCGTCGCCTCCGGTCCGCGGTCCGGTGTCACCGTGAACCCGGGATGGACCTACATCCCGCACACGGGAGGGTCCCTCTTCGACGTCCGGCTGCTGCACGGCTGGTTCCCGATCGCCGTCTCGGTGATCACGGCGCTGCTGGTGCTGGCGGCGGTCCTCCGGCGGTCCAAGCGGTGGGGTGTCTTCTGGCTGCCGATCGGCGCCGTGGCCGGCGCGATCGCGGCGGTGACGCTCTTCGGTGTCCTCGACGCCCGGGGGCTGCAACCCGGGTCTGCGCCCACCTCGTTCTGGGTGTGGACCGCGGTGGCCGTCGGACTCGTCGTTGCGGCCGTGATCGGCGTGCGGACCGCGCGGTGGTGGCAGAACGGCGTGACCGTCGTCGCGGTGCTGCTGTGCGTGTTCTGTCTCGCGCTGAGCGTCAACCAGTGGTCGGGGTACTACCCCACCTTCAGTCGCGCCTGGGCCGGCATCGCGAACGACCCGCTGCCGCACGAGACGACACCCGATCGGCTGAACACCTTCCGCAACTCCCCCGCCGCGGCGAAGCAGGGACGGATCGTGCCGATCGACGTGCCGAACCGCCTCAGCGGCTTTCGTGCACGCACCGAGTACGTCTACCTCCCGCCGGCGTGGTTCGTGGGCGCCGAACCCCCCGCATTGCCGGCCGTGGTGATGATCGGCGGGGTCATCAACACACCGGAGGACTGGGTCCGCAGCGGCGAGGCGTTGCAGACCGTCGACGCCTACGCCCGCGACCACCACGGCGTGGCACCGATCCTCGTGCTGGTCGACCCGTCGGGGAACCTCACGAACGACACCGAATGCGTCGACGGGCCCCGCGGCAACGTCGACACCCACATCACCGACGAGGTGCGGCCCTACGTGATCAGTCGCTTCGGGGCGTCTCCGCATGCACGCAACTGGGCCGTCGTCGGCTGGTCGATGGGGGGCACCTGCGCGATCGACCTGGTCGTCCGCCATCCCGACGACTTCGCGACGTTCGTCGACATCTCGGGCGACATCGGACCGAACGTCGGCGACAAGCAGTCGACGATCAAGGCCCTGTACGGCGGCGACGCAGAGGCGTGGAACCAGTTCGACCCGACGACCGTCATGCGTGCGCACGGTCCGTACGACGGCGTCGCGGGATGGTTCATCTCCGAGGGGCGGCGCGGCCGTGACGGCCAGCTCCACTCGCCGCAGATCACCGCGGCGAAGCAACTCGCCCAGGTCGCCCGGTCCGTGGGTGTCACCGTCACCGAGCGCTACGAAGTCGGTTCGCACACATGGTCGTTCGCCGCACTCGCCTGGGGCCAGGTGATCGCCTGGCTGCACGAACGGATCGACGACCCCGTCATCTGACGGGGTCGCCGATCGTCGCGTCCGGGATGGGTCGGTCGAGGATGGGCCGGTCCGGGATGGGTCAGTCGGGGATGTAGTCGAACGTGTCGGGGTTGGGTCCGGTGCGGCCGTCCTCGCCGCCGTCGAGCTTGTCGAGCGCGGTCAGGTCGTCGTCGGTGAGGTCGAAGTCGAAGATGTCGAAGTTGTCCTTGACGCGGCTCTCGGTCACCGATTTCGGGAAGACGATGTTGTCCCGCTGGATGTGCCAGCGGAGCACCACCTGCGCGGTCGACTTGCCGACGCGCTCGGCGATCTCGGAGATCGTCGCGTCGTCGAGGACCTTGCCCTGGGCGATCGGCGACCACGCCTCGGTGGCGATCCCGTGGTCCCTGCCGTAGGCGCGGGCGGTGTCGTTGGTGAAGTAGGGGTGCACCTCGATCTGGTTGACCGCCGGCACGACGTCGGTCTCGGCGGCGAGCCGGTCGAGGTGGTCGGGCTGGAAGTTGGAGACGCCGATCGACTTCGCGCGCCCCTGCTTCTGGAACTCGATGAGCGTCTGCCAGGTCGAGACGTAGTCGCCGTCGTACCGGGTCGGCAGCGGCCAGTGGATGAGGAACAGGTCGACGTGGTCGACGCCGAGCTTCTCGAGGCTCTCGTCGAACGCCTTCCGCGCGTCGTCGGGGCGGTGGAAACCGTTGTTCAGCTTGGTGGTCACCCAGATGTCGTCGCGGGCGACGCCGCTGTCCCGGATGCCCTGTCCGACCTCACGTTCGTTGCCGTACATCTGGGCCGTGTCAATGTGGCGGTACCCGGTCTCGAGCGCGAGGCGAGTGGCCTTCGCGGTCTCCTCCGGCTCGATCTGGAACACACCGAAACCGAGCTGCGGGATGCTGCGGCCGTCGTTGAGGGTCAGGGTCGGGACAGATGCCATGAGGCGTCCTCCTCGTGTCGTCGCGCTCGGCCCGAGTCTCGGGCCGACAGTGGTTGCAACAGGCCCCCGGGGGTCCGGCATTCCGACGCCGTCTGCCGGACATCGCCGACGGTGCGGACACGCCGGAACCAGAAAAGCCGCCCACCTGCGGTGATGCAGGTGGGCGGCTCAGTGGTGGAGCTGCCGGGAATCGAACCCGGGTCCTTCGTCGTGTCAGCAGGGCTTCTCCGTGCGCAGTCCGCTCTGTCTCTACTCGGATCTCCTGGTCATGCGGACGAGCCAGGATGACGATCCCAGTCGCTGTTGGATGTCCCGTCCATCCCCGCGACCGGGATGGACGGTGAGCTCCCTGGATGATGCCGGTACCCGGGGCGGGAGCACACCCGGGCCGACAGACTCACACTCGCTCAGGCGGCGAGTGCGAAGTCGCGCTGATTGGAATCGGCGCTTAATTGGTTGCTACGACGCTTACGGTGGTCTCTAGCCTGCACCGGCACGCTTCCCCTACATCGACGCACGCAGTCGAAACCGTTCAGCCCCGTGTAGGACCTGCCGCGATCTCTCACGACAGGCACTCGATCATAACAAGACACGAGGGCACGATCATCCCTCTTTCGGTCAGCTCATGCCCTTCACGCGTCGCCCGAGTTCCCGGATGACGTCGCGGCGTGCGTCCCGCTCGGCGATGTCGCGGCGCTTGTCGTGCGCCTGCTTGCCGCGGGCGAGCGCGAGTTCGACCTTCACCTTGCCGTCGGAGAAGTACATCGACAGCGGGACCAGCGTGAGGTTCTGGGTCTGCAGCGTCCCCACCAGACTGTCGATCTCCTTGCGGTGCAACAGGAGTTTGCGGTTACGGCGGGGCGCGTGGTTCGTCCAGCTACCGCTGCCGTACTCCGCGATGTGCAGACCGCGCAACCACACCTCGCCGTCGTCGATGGTCGCGAACGCGTCGACGAGGGACGCCTTGCCGTCGCGGAGCGCCTTCACCTCGGTGCCGACGAGGGCGATCCCCGCCTCGTAGGTGTCGAGGATCGTGTACAGGTGGCGCGCCTTGCGGTTGGTCGCGATGGCCTTGCGGCCCTTCTCCTTCACCACGGTGCACCTCCTGACGGTTCTCGCGACGCGGTTGCGGTCGACGGTCCAGCCTACGCAGGGACGAGCCGCGCCGACGAATCCTTTAGCATCCGAACCGTGTCCGTCACCGACGTCGTCCCTCTCCCCGACCTGCGCGCCGCGACCCCCGAGGACGCACCCGCGATCGTCGACCTGCGCGACGGGCTCGCACGCTGGCTCGCCGCGACCGGCGTGAACCAGTGGCAGGAGGGCGAGATCACCGTCGAGGACGTCGCCGCGGGCACCCGCCTCGGCGAGTGGCACGTCGCCGAGGTGGACGGCCCCGAGGGCTGCAGGGAGGTCGTCGCGTGTGTGCGGCTCGCGTGGTCGGACCCCGACTTCTGGGGTGACGACGACGCGCCGGCCGGATACGTCCACGGACTGATGGTCCGTCGTGACCACGCCGGCCACGGGTGGGGCCGGGCGCTGATCGAATGGGCCGCCGACGCGACCGCAGCGGCCGGACACGACCGCCTGCGTCTGGACACCGCCGCACACAACACGACGATGGTCGACTACTACCGCTCGCTGGGGTTCCGGGTGCTGCGCGAGGCGGACCTGCCGGCGCGGTTCGGTCGCGACATGCGCATCGTGCTGTTCGAGCGTGCCCTCGGTCAGATCCGCACGTAGAAGCGCAGCGTCGCGTACCCGGTGACCGTCGCGAGCCCCAGACCGGCCAGCAGCAACCACGGCGACACGAACACGACGTCACCCATCGTGATGCGCGCCAGGATGTTGACGCCGTAGAGGTCGCCGAGGGCTCGGTCGAAGAACAGGACCTTCGCGGCGAACAGCCCGGCGATCGCGATGACCGACCCGACCACGGCGGAGACGACGGCCTCGAGCAGGAACGGCAGCTGCGTGTACCACCGGGTCGCACCCACCAGGCGCATGATCCCGACCTCCGTGCGCCGCGTGTACGCGGCTATCTGGACCGTGTTCGCGATGAGCAGCACCGCGGCGAACGCCAGCACCAGCGCGATGGTGAACGCGGCGTTCCGGGCGCCGTCGAGCACGCTGAAGATCCGTTTCACCAGTTCCCGCTGGTCGAGGACGCCGTCGATGCCGTCGGCGGTACGGAACTCGTCGAGCACGGGCCCGAACCGGTTGGCGTCGGAGACGCGCACCTTGAACGACGCCGGCAGCGTGTTCTCGCGGATCATCGACGCGATGTCGGGGTCGTTGGCGAACGTCTTCGTCTTCGCGTCGCGGAACGCCTCGGCACGGTCGATGTACTGCACCGACTCGACGCCCTGGGTCTGCTCGATCCGGGTCCGCAGCGCCGCGCACGGGTCGGCGCGGCACTCGGGATCGGCGTCGGCGACCTGATCGGAGATGAAGAACTGCATCTCGACACGGTCGAGGAAGATGTCGCGGCTCTTGTCGGCCATCTGCACCACCAGCAGGCCGCCGCCGAACATGGCGAGCGTGATGGCGGTGGTGAGGACCATCGCGGCGAACATGGTGACGTTGCGGCGCAGTCCGTTGAGGACCTCGCTGACGATGAAGCTCGCGCGCATCAGCCGACCCCGTAGACGCCGCGCTGGTCGTCGCGGACGAGGCGGCCGAGGTCGAACTCGAGAACCCGCCGACGCATCGCGTCGACGATGTGGCGGTCGTGGGTGGCCATCACGACCGTGGTGCCCCGACGGTTGACACGGTCGAGCACGTCGACGATCTCCTCACTGGTGGACGGGTCGAGGTTGCCGGTGGGCTCGTCGGCGAGCAGCAGCAGCGGTCGGTTCGCGATCGCGCGGGCGATGGCCACACGCTGCATCTCGCCACCCGACAGCTCCGTGGGCATGCGATCGGCCTTGCCCGACAGGCCGACGTAGTCGAGCACCTCGGGCACCACCTTCTCGATGGTCGAGCGCGGCTTGCCGATCACCTCGAGGGCGAACGCGACGTTGTCGGCGACGGACTTCTGCTGGAGCAGGCGGAAGTCCTGGAACACACATCCGATGGACTGCCGCAGCTGCGGCACGCGTCGGCTGGGCAGCTTCGTCACGTGGAAGCGACCGACGTGGATGTCGCCGCTGGTGGGCTTGTCCTCCTTGAGCAGAAGGCGGAAGAAGGTCGATTTCCCGGAGCCGGACGGCCCGATGAGAAAGGCGAACTCACCCTTCTCGACCTCCAACGACAGCCCCTGCAGCGCCGGTCTCCCGGAGTTCTTGTACTTCATCGTGACGTTGTCGAGGCTGATCACGGCGGCCAGTGTAGCCACGCGTGCGGGCGCGCCCGGGGACCCGGAGGGCCCCCGCGCGCGTCACCGTGCGGGTGTCGTCGTCGGTGTCTGGCCGGGGATCTGCAGACCCGGGATCGGCGGGAAGCGCAGACCGCCGGTGGTCGTCGTCGGCGCGGTCTGCGTCGGTCCCGACCCGCCGTCCGGCGAGGTGGTCGAATCGCTCTCGCGCGAGGTGGTCGAGGGAGTCGACGGTGTCGACGACACCGACCGTCGGGTCGACGACCGGGTCGTCTCCGGCACGTAGTCCTGGGTCGTCGTCGGAGTGAACCGCGGGGCGTTGCGGGCACGGTCGGCGTCGACCGAGGCGTAGTGGTCCACGCGTTGGCCGTACAGCGCGAGCAGACCGATGAAGACGACCACCATGACGGCGGTCGTGGTCCGCACCCGCCCGCCGAGGATGTGGCGAGGGATGCGGGACCACAGCGTCCGCTTGTGCTCGTGTGCGGTCGGGGTCGTCGACGGCTTCTGGTCGTCGGGGCTCATCGGGTCTGCCTCGAGGGGGTGTCGGCGGCGGGGGCGTCGGGGTCGATGCGCTTCTCACCGACACCGGACGGGGTCATCGCACCGGTCTCGATGTCTCCGCCGTTCGCCAGGGCGATGCCGGCCCGACCGAACGACCGGATGACCCGGGCCCGCAGGTCGCGACTGACCTCGAACTGCTTGCCCGGCAGGGTTCGTGCGACCAGGCGGACGGTGAGGTTGTCCAGTTCGACGTCGGTGACACCCATCGATGTCGGCTCGTCGAGCAGCAGCGGGCGCATCCGCGGATCGGCGAAGGTCTGTTTCCCGACCGAGGCCAGCAGCTCGGTGACGCGGCTGATGTCCGCACCGACGGGCAGCGGGATGTCGACGACCGACCGCGCCCAGTCCTTGGACAGGTTGATGGCCTTCACGATCTGGCCGTTGGGGACGGTGATGACCTCGCCGTCGGAGGAGCGGATCTTGGTGATGCGCAATGTCACGTCCTCGACGGTGCCCTGTGCCGTCTGCACCGATCCGAGGATCGCGAGCTCGACGACGTCGCCGAACCCGTACTGCTTCTCGGTGATGATGAAGAAGCCGGCCAGCAGATCCTGGACGACGCGCTGCGCGCCGAAACCGAGTGCGGCACCGAGAACCGTTGCCGGCGCGACGAACCCGGTGATCGGGACACCGAGCGCCTTGATGATGTTGAAGGCGGCGATGATGTACACGATGACGATCGCGACCCAGGCGACCACCTGGGCGAGGGAGTGACGGTGTTTCGCCGACTCCGATCGCACGAGCTCGTCGCTCTCCTGGAAGCTCCGGTCGATGCGGCCGGTGATCTTCGCCGTCGTCCACTGGATGAACCGGGTCAGGATCATCGCCCCGAGCACGAACAGGACGATCTGCAGACCCTGCAGCGACAGGGCGCGCACGAGACGGTCGCTCCCCGGCGGTGAGCCGACCGCGAGCACGAGAATGTCGTTCACGTCTCCCCCTCAGCCCACTGCGATCGTCAGTTCTCGCCGGACGCCATGCGCCAGCGGATCCCCGACTCGATGAATCCGTCGATGTCGCCGTCGAGCACCGCGGACGGGTTGTTGACCTCGTACTCGGTCCGCAGGTCCTTCACCATCTGGTACGGGTGCAGGACGTAGGACCGCATCTGGTTGCCCCAGCTGGATCCGCCGTCGCCCTTGAGCGCGTCCATCTCGGCCCGCTCCTCCTGGCGCTTGCGCTCCAGCAACTTCGCCTGCAGGACGCGCATCGCGGCGGCCTTGTTCTGCAGCTGACTCTTCTCGTTCTGGCAGGTGACGACGATGCCCGTCGGCACGTGGGTCAGACGCACCGCGGAGTCGGTGGTGTTCACCGACTGGCCGCCGGGCCCCGACGACCGGTACACGTCGACCCGCAGGTCGTTCTCGTCGATGTCGATGTGGTCCGTGGTCTCGACGACCGGCAGCACCTCGACCTCGGCGAACGACGTCTGGCGGCGGCCCTGGTTGTCGAAGGGGCTGATCCGCACGAGTCGGTGCGTCCCCATCTCCACCGACAGCGTCCCGTACATGTAGGGGGCCTTCACGGCGAACGTGGCCGACTTGAGCCCGGCCTCCTCGGCGTAGGAGGTGTCGTACACCTCGACGCCGTAGTGGTGCTTCTCCGCCCAGCGGACGTACATGCGCATGAGCATCTCGGCCCAGTCGGCGGCGTCGACGCCACCGGCCCCCGAGCGGATGTTGACGAGCGCGTCCCGCTGGTCGTACTCGCCGGCCAGCATGGTCTTGACCTCCATGGCCTCGATGTCGGCCCGCAGCGACCCGCGCTCGGCGTCGGCGTCGGCCAGACCCGCGGTCCGCGCGTCCCCCTCCTCGTCCTCGGCGAGTTCGTAGAGCACCGGCAGATCGTCGAGGCGGCTGCGCAACTCGCTGACACGACGCAACTCGGTCTGGGCGTGGGACAGCTCCGAGGTGACCTTCTGCGCGTTCTCCTGGTTGTTCCAGAGTTCGGGGTCGGCGGCCTCGTGCTCGAGTTCGTCGATGCGACGGGTGAGCTCCTCGAGGTCGAGGACCTTCTCGACCGTCGTGAGGGTCGCGTCGAGGTTCTCGATGTCGGTCTGGACGTCAGGCTGCACGGTGGACCAGGCTACTTGCTCCGGGAGGACGTTCTGACCGGCGGATCGGGCGGCCGCACCTCACGCGGCGGGTGGGACCTCGAGGGAGCCGAATCGCCAGCTGGTCTCCGCCTTGCCCGGCTTGTAGACCACCGGCATGTCGGTGCCGACCTTGGGCCACGGCGAGTTCGCACCGAGGACGAGGTGGCCGTAGACGTCGGCGGGCGCGGTGTCCGGTCCGATGATGGTGCCCGAGACGGTGCAGAACATGTCACCGTTCTTGTCGCCCTGCTCGGCGGGGTCGGACACACCGGTGACCGTCAGGGTGCCCTCGACGAATCCGGCGCTGCCGCCGCCGAACAGTCCACCGAGCACTCCACCTCCGGCGGCACGTCCGTTCGCGCCGCGCCCGCCCGCGCCGCGTCCCCGCTGCCACTGCAGGATGAGGGCGACGAGCAGCACGGCGAACATGATCGTGAACGCGATGGACAGCACCGCCGACCTCCTCTCGCACGCCCGGTTCGGCGTGTCTTCTACCGTACCGGGCATGCCCTCCACCCCGGATGACCTGCGGCTCGCGCTGCACCTCGCCGACGTCGCCGACGCGATCACCCTCCCCCGCTTCGGCGCGCTCGACCTCCACGTGGACGCCAAGCCGGATCTGACGCCGGTGTCCGACGCGGACCTGGAGGCCGAACGTCGGCTCCGCGACGAGCTCGGTCGATCGCGTCCCGACGACGCGCTCCTCGGTGAGGAGTTCGGCGGCGACGCGGTGCTGCGGGGACGGCAGTGGGTGATCGACCCGATCGACGGGACCAAGAACTTCGTGCGCGGCGTGCCGGTGTGGGCCACGCTGATCGCCCTGGTCGAGGACGGCACACCGACCGTCGGCGTCGTCTCGGCGCCCGCCCTCGGTCGACGGTGGTGGGGGGCGGCCGGCGCGGGCGCGCACACCCGCGGCCCCGACGGCGCCGAGCGCGCGACCACCGTCTCCGCCGTCGCTGAGCTGTCCTCGGCGAGCCTGTCGTTCGCGAGCCTGAGCGGGTGGGCGGACCGCGGTCTGCGTGAGCAGTTCCTCGCACTCACCGATGCGGTGTGGCGGGTCCGTGGTTACGGCGACTTCTTCCACTACTGCCTCGTCGCCGAGGGAGCGGTGGACATCGCCGCCGAGCCGGAGGTGTCACTGTGGGATCTGGCCGCCCTCGACGTGCTCGTGCGTGAGGCCGGCGGCACCTTCTCCGCCCTCGACGGGACCCCCGGACCGCACGGCGGCAGCGCACTCGCCACGAACGGACTGCTGCACACCGACGCCCTCGGCGCGCTCCGACCCTGAACCCCGACGGGGTGAGGCGCTCTCACCGTCCGTCGGCGCCGCGCGCCCGGCGTGGCTACGCTGCGATCATGCGCGTCACACACTTCGGACACTCCTGCATCCTGGTCGAGATCGACGGCACCACAGTCCTGTTCGACCCGGGTGTCTTCTCCGACGGATTCGCCGGGATCACCGGACTCGACGCCATCCTGATCACCCACCAGCACGTCGATCACGTCGACGTGGACCGCCTGCCCGATCTCGTCGCGGACAACCCCGACGCAGTGCTCTACGCCGATCCGCAGACCACCGAGCAGCTCAACGGCGACTCGGTCGCCGGCACCTGGACGGCCGCGCATCCCGGCGAGCAGTTCTCGATCGGCTCGGTCACCGCGCGGATCCGCGGCGGCAGGCACGCCGTGATCCATCCCGACCTGCCGCAGATCGACAACGTCGCCTATCTCCTCGGCGACGACGCGAACCCCGGCGCGCTCATGCACCCCGGCGACGCACTGTTCGTCCCCGAGGAGGACGTCGACGTGCTCGCCATCCCGACCGCGGCGCCGTGGATGAAGCTCAGCGAGGGCGTCGACTTCCTGCGCGCGATCGCCCCGCGGGTCGCGTTCCCCATCCACGAGGGCGTCCTGTCCGACGGCGGTCGCGGTGCGTACATGTCGATGCTCGAGGGCCTCAAGGGCGCGGACACCGACTGGCGCACGCTGCCGACGGAGAACGCGCTCGAGATCTCCTGACGCCCGGCGTCTCCCGACCAGCCCGGGTCAGGTGACGGCCGGGAACCATCCGGTGCCGACGGCGGCGTCGACCGCCCGCGCCACTCCGTAGACGAGCCACACGGCCACCACCGCGTACACGACCCGACTGCGGGCGACCACGACCAGCACATGCGGTCGGGTGGGGGCCACCACGCGCAGCACGACCGCGATCAGCACCGTCGCCGCGACGAACAGCATGCTGACCGGACCGAAGAGGTTGTCCGCGAGAGCTGTCGAGAAATCCCCGTGTGCGAGGGCCACCCAGCTGCGGGTCAGCCCGCATCCCGGGCAGGGCAACCCGGTCGCGAGACGGAACGGACACAGCACCGGCCCGCCGTCCACCGTCGACACCGGGATCGCGAACGCGGCGGCCACAACACCGCCTCCGACGAGGGTCGCGACGGTCGTCGACGACAGCCGTGGCGCCGCTGTGGCCGTCGGGCCCCTCGGGATCGTCATGACGGAGAGATTAGGGGATCGCCCCAGGTCGCGGGCGGTTCGCCCGGCTGGTGAACACACCGTTCACCTGGGGGGTGACATCGTCCTTACCACTCGGTAAGATCGAACTTACCGCTGAGTAAGATCGGCGTTCGGCACTCGCAGCCGACAACTCCATGTCCGTCGATTACCGAACCGTTAGGTGACACATGTCCACTCACACCGAGCCCCGCGACACCTCCGCGGTGGGCAAGGCAGCCCCCAAGCAGAACGCGATCGGAGTCGCGATGCGCGTGCTGAGCACGATCACCGGCTCGGACCTGGCCGAACGCTTCGGCCTGCGCGAGCCGATCAACCGGGTCGCGTTCCAGGGCACCAAGTCCGGCTTCCAGACCCTCGGTGCCGCAGGCCGGGCCTTCAAGTCCGTGCAGGGCGGCGGCCAGCCCAAGCGGCTGAGCACACCGGGCAAGGACTACTTCAACCTGCGTCCCGACGACGAGCAGCAGATGATCGCCGACACGGCGAAGGAGTTCGCCGAGGAGATCCTCCGCCCGGCCGCACACGACGCCGACGAGGCCGCCGTCGCCCCGGAGGAGCTGTTGACCCGCTTCGCCGAGCTGGGCATCACCACCATCAACGTGCCCGAGGAGTTCGACGGCGCCGCCTCCGAGCGCGGCGTCGTGACCAACGGACTCGTGGCCGAGGCCCTGTCCTACGGCGACATGGGGCTCGCGCTGCCCCTCCTCGCCCCCAGCGGTGTGGCCTCGACCCTCACCCAGTACGGCAGCGACGGGCAGCAGAAGACGTACCTGCCCGACTTCGCCGGCGAGGAGGTCCCCCAGTCCGCGGTGGTCATCGCCGAACCGCGTGCCCTGTTCGACGCGTTCTCCATCACCACCCGCGCGACCCGCACCCCGAGCGGCTACAAGCTCGACGGCGTGAAGTCCTTCGTGCCCGCAGCCGGGTCGTCGGAGCTGTTCATCGTCGGCGCCCAGCTCGACGGTCGGCCGGCACTCTTCATCGTCGAGTCCGACTCCGAGGGCCTCGTCGTCGAGGCGGACCCGGGCATGGGCGTCCGCGCCGCCGGGATGGGGCGCCTGCTGCTGAACGGCGTCCGCGTGCCCAAGGCCGGTCTGCTCGGCGAGGAGGAGGGCGACGCCGCGTTCGCCGCCTACCGCGACGTCGTGCGGCTCTCGCGTCTCGGCTGGGCGTCGCTGGCCGTCGGCACCTCGCAGGCCGTCCTCGACTACGTCGTCCCCTACGTCAACGACCGCGTCGCGTTCGGGGAGCCCATCTCCAACCGTCAGGGCGTGGCCTTCCCCGTCGCCGTGATGGCCACCGAGCTCGACGCCCTGCGTCTGGTCACCCAGCGCGGCACCTCCCGTGCCGAGCAGGGCCTGTCGTTCGCCCGCGAGGCCGCGCTGGCCCGGAAGCTGGTGTCCGACAAGGGTATGCAGATCGGCTCGGACGGCGTGCAGCTGCTGGGCGGTCACGGGTTCACCAAGGAGCACCCCGTCGAGCGCTGGTACCGCGATCTGCGTGCCGCCAGCATCGGCGAGGGCATCGTCGTCCTCTGACCCCCACTCCCCCGTTCCTTCCTCGAAAAGAGAGACATCATGGCCATCAATCTCGAGCTCCCGAAGAAGCTCCTGGTCACCGTCGACCAGGCCCACCAGGCCGCGTCGAACATCTTCCGACCCATCTCCCGCAAGTACGACCTGCGTGAGCACGACTACCCCGTCGAGCTCGACACCCTCGCGAGCCTCTACGACGGCCTGTCCGAGGCGGGCCAGGCCGGTGCCGGCGCCGACGGCGGACGCAAGCAGCCGCAGAAGGAACTGCCCGCGGGTGCCGTCGCCAACGGCGGGAACATGCAGGCCTGCCTGAACACCATGGAGGTGTCCTGGGGTGACGTCGGCCTCGTTCTGAGCATGCCCTTCCAGGGCCTCGGCAACGCGGCGATCTCGGCGGTCGCCACCGACGAGCAGCTGGCGAACTTCGGCAAGGTGTGGGCCGCCATGGCCATCACCGAGCCCGGCTTCGGCTCCGACTCCGCGGCGGTGTCCACCACGGCCGTCCTCGACGGCGACGAGTACGTCATCAACGGCGAGAAGATCTACGTGACGGCCGGCTCGCGCGCGACGCACATCGTCGTCTGGGCGACGGTGGACAAGAGCGCCGGACGCGCCGCCATCAAGAGCTTCGTCGTCCCGCGGGAGCACCCGGGCGTGACGATCGAGCGCCTCGAGCACAAGCTGGGCATCAAGGTCTCCGACACCGCGGCGATCCGCTTCGAGAACTGCCGCATCCCCAAGGAGAACCTCCTGGGTTCGCCGGAGGTGGACACCAAGAAGGGGTTCGGCGGCGTCATGCAGACGTTCGACAACACCCGTCCGATGGTGGCCGCCATGGCCGTCGGCGTGACCCGTGCCGCGCTCGAGGAGATCCGCCGACTGCTCGAGGAGGCCGGTGTCGAGATCGACTACGACAAGCCCGCGCAGTCGCAGCACGCCGCGGCCGCGGAGTTCATCCGTCTCGAGGCCGACTTCGAGGGTGCCTACCTGCTGATGCTGCGCGCCGCCTGGTTGGCCGACAACAAGGAGCCGAACTCCAAGGAGGCGTCGATGTCGAAGGCGAAGGCCGGTCGCACCGTCGTCGACGTGACCACCCGCGCGGTGGAACTCGCCGGCACCTTGGGCTACTCCGAGCACCTGCTGCTGGAGAAGTGGGCACGCGACTCGAAGATCCTCGACATCTTCGAGGGGACCCAGCAGATCCAGAACCTGGTGATCGCACGTCGCGTGCTGAACAAGAGCAGCGCCGAGCTGAAGTGACGGACGGCGCCACCGGCGCCCACGGCGACGGCCCGGACACCCTGCGGTGTCCGGGCCGTCGTCGTCGGTGGGTCAGACCGCGCTGAGTTCCTCCTCGACCGCCGCGGGGACCGGCGAGCGCAGCACGCGCCCGGGCTGCGTCACCGCCATCAACCCGATCCCGGCGAGCATCAGGCCGGTCGACACCCAGAAGGTGGCGCGGACCCCCGAGGTGAAGACGTCCGCAGCCGATCCCGCGACTCCGGCGGTGGCGGCACCGAACACCGAGACCAACACGGCGAGCCCGAGCGCACCGCCGAGCTGCTGGACCGCGTTCACCATCCCCGACGCCGCGCCCGCGTCTGCCGGGTCGACGTCGTGCAGTGCGGCGGTGGTGAGCGAGAAGAACGCCAGTCCGCCACCGAATCCCACCAGGACCATCGCGCCGACGAACTCGCCGTAGACCGACGTCGGGCCGATCGTGGTGAGCCAACCCGTGCCGGCGGCGGCGAGTGCGAACCCGACCATCAGCAGCGGACGGGGGCCGATCCGCGTCGACGCCCACCGCGCGGAGAGCTGCGTGGCGGTCAGCGTCGCCATCGTCATGGGCAGGTAGGCCAACCCGGTGGTCAGCGGGCCGAAGCCCAGGACGTCCTGCATGAACTGCGTGAGGAAGAACATCATCCCCACGAACCCGGCGACCATGAGCAACCGACCGGCGTAGGCCGACGAGCGACCGAGGTCGGCGAAGATACGCAGCGGCGTGATCGGTTGTGCGGCACGATGTTCGGCGACGACGAATCCACACAACGCTGCGACACCCACCGTGATCGGGACCAGGGTCGACGCTGCCGTCCACCCCGCCTCGGCCGCGCGGACGAGGCCGAAGACCAGTGCCCCGACGCCGCCGGTGGACAGGACGGCTCCGGCGAGATCGAACGGTCGCCGCTCCCGCTCCGTGGCGGGCAGCGCGATCATCCCGGCCACCAGCACCGCGACTCCGATGGGCACGTTGACGAACATGACCCACCGCCAGTCCAGCCACTGCACCAGCATCCCGCCGGCGACGAGGCCGATCGAGAAGCCGCCGAGTGAGACCGCGGTGAACAGCCCCAAGGCCCGTGCCCGGTCCGCGGGCTGCGGGAAACGGGTCATGAGCAGGGCCAACGCCGCGGGCGCGGCGATCGCCGCCCCGACACCCTGCACCGCGCGGGCGGCGAGCAACACCGAGGCGTCGGTCGCGACGCCGCCGGTCGCCGATGCGATCGCGAACAGCGCGACACCGGTCAGGAACGTCCTGCGACGACCGAGGATGTCGCCCATGCGGGCACCGAGCAGGAGCAGACCACCGAAGGTGAGCGTGTAGGCGTTGAGCACCCAGGACAGCGAGGCGGGCGAGAACCCCAGTGCGCGTTGGATGTCGGGCAGTGCGACGTTGACGATGGTGGCGTCGACCACCACCATGAGTTGGCATCCCAGGACGGCGGCGAGCACCAGGGACGACGAGGGACGAAACGACATGAGTTCTCCCAGAGATGGACGGGTAGACTCGGACCGAGAAACGGAAGCTTCCTCCGGATACGATACGGAGGCACCCTCCGCTTTGCAACCGCTGGGAGGTACGACGCCGTGACGACGTCGAGGACAGGCACCCCGCGCCGGGCACCGCGCGCCGACGCGGTCCGCAACCGAGCGCGCATCGTCACCGCCGCCCGCGACCTGTTCGGCTCGGACGGGACCGAGGTGGCCCTGGAGCGCGTCGCCGAGGCCGCCGGCGTGGGCATCGGGACGCTGTACCGCAACTTCCCCAGCCGAGAGGCACTCGTCGAGGCCGCCTACCGCGTCCAGAGCGAGGAGATCGTCGAGGCCGGCCACCGGTTCGCCGACACGCTCCCCCCGGACGAGGCGCTCACCGCGGTGTTGCGCGAGTACCTGCGCACGGCCGCGGTCAAGCGCGGGATGAAAGAGGTCATCCTGGCCCAGCTCGGCGCCGACGCGCCGGTCTTCCGCGACGTGGGAACCGCCACGCGGGAGATGATCGGCCGCATCCTCGACGCCGGCCGCGCTGCCGGACAGCTTCGCCCCGACGTCGACACCGAGACCGTCTCCCGACTGATCGGCGGACTGTCGATGACGGCGACACACGACGGGGACCCGGCGGTCGCCGAGACGATGATCCGTGTCGTCATCGACGGTCTCCGACCGCCGTCGCGGTGACGACGAGCGTGTCCGGGGCCACAGAAACCACGTGTGTTGCATCACCCGCCCCGGACGGTCGTTCGCGACGCTCGTGATCCCGACTCGCCGTGATGCGCAGGGACGACGGTGTTGTCGCGTGTCGTGATCTGTTCGTGATCAGCCCGTGACTGACGATCCGCGCGATGTGACCGGCCCGGGGGCCTGTTCGTAGTGTCGCCGACGGCTCGCGACCGACCCGGGGATCACCCCGGACGCCACGGTCGCGACGACCGTCCGGAACACGTCGGACGGGAGAGACGAAGACGTCCGTCCGCAGATGCCCATGAGGCGTCCGCGACGGCATGGAGGTACTCGTATGAGCACCACACTGAAGAAGCTCGCCCTGCGCGCAGGTATGACCGGCATCCTCGCCGCGGCCCCGCTGGGCGTCATGGCCGGTACCGCCAACGCCGAGGGCGGTCACAACTGGGACGCCGTCGCACAGTGCGAGAGCGGCGGCAACTGGGCCATCAACACCGGCAACGGCTACTACGGCGGCCTGCAGTTCACCCAGAGCACCTGGCAGGCCAACGGCGGCACCGGCAGCCCGGCGAACGCCAGCCGCGAGGAGCAGATCCGCGTGGCCGAGAACGTGCTCGCGTCGCAGGGCGTCGGCGCATGGCCGGTGTGCGGCAGCAACCTCTACAGCTGACACACGGGCCGAGCGCCCTCGGCCTCACCGGCTGACCCGGACCCGGCACCGCGCGGCGGTGCCGGGTCCGCTCATCCGTGAGGCACAATGTGTGCAGATGAAAGTTTGCGGCCACCCGCTGCACCTGGTTTACGTACGGTAGCTATTGTCAAACACGACCACCGGCCTCGAAACGGTCGGCGGGAAGGGTGGTTAATCACTGTGGAGAGCACACGTCGCGCGACCGTCGCGCGGGGAACAGGGCGCGACGTCCTGCTGGATGCGACCCTGAAGCTCATCGGCGACCGTGGTCTCCACGCGATCACCCTGCGCGAGGTCGCAGGCGCCGCCGGGCTGTCGCTCGGGTCGACGACGTATCACTTCGCCGATCGCGACGCGCTGCTGATCGCCGCGCTGAGCCGCTTCGCCGACTCGGTCACCGACCACTGCGACAAGGCGATCGCCGCGGCGCACTGGGACGGCCTCTCCGGGCGTGACGTCATGTCGGCCGTCATCGCCGACCTGAACGACGTCTACGGCGACACCACGCGCATGCTCGCGCAGCTGGAGACCTACACCGAGGCAGCGCGCAACGTCGACGTCGCCGCGATCGGCGCACGCGTCCTCGACGCCTACCGTCGACTCCTCACCCATGCGTTCACGGCCGCGGGGGTCGCCGCCGACCAGATCCCCGCCCGGGTCGATCGCGTCCTCGTCTACACCGACGGCCTCGCGGTGCAGAGCGCCGCCAAGGGTGCCCCGTGCACCCTCCCCGACGACGCGTCGTCGGTGTTGTGGCTTCTCGCCACGACCACGGTCTGACGATCGGCCCACGGGCCGCCGCGGCCTAGAACGCGACGCGCGAGATCGTCTCCGCCACCACGGACGGCTTGGCGGCGTCGCGCACGGTGACCGTCTGCGTCACGACCATCTGCACCGCACCGTCGGCCAGTTCCTCCGCGGACGTCAACGTCGCGGTCAGCTGCACCTCGGACCCGACGAGGACCGGCGAGGGGAATCGCACCTTGTTCGAGCCGTAGTTCACCGCGAACTTCGCGTTCTCGACGGAGTAGACCTGCCACGCGAGCATCGGCACCAGCGACAGGGTGAGGTAGCCGTGCGCGACCGGGCCCCCGAACGGACTCTCCTTCGTCGCACGCTCGACGTCGACGTGGATCCACTGGTGGTCTCCGGTCGCGTCGGCGAACTGGTTCACCCGTTCCTGGGTGATCGTGAGCCAGTCGCTCGATCCGAGTTCCTCGCCGACGGCCGCGAGGATGTCCGATGCAGAGGTGAAGACGCGCATGGAGGAAACGTACGTCACATCCGCGCGAACGGACCCAGCGGACCCTGCGCCCCGCTGTAGGAGTTCTTGTCGACGCGGCCGGGCACGCCCGGGATCGCCGCCGAGTCGGTGAACTGCCAGAAGGTCCACGACTGCCATCCGCCGGGCAGCGGTCCGGGTGCCGAGCGGCCGTTGTAGTCGGCGATCCACAGTGGATACCGCGTGAACTGCGACGTGTTGGCCATCGCGGTCCGCCAGAACGTCGGATAGGTGTAGATGATCGGGGTGCGCCCGGTCAGCAGCGACACCGTGTCCAGGTACTGCTGCGTCCAGGCGATCAGGGCACCGGGGGCCAGACCGCCGGTGGTCTCGAGGTCGAGTACGGGCGGCAGGTCGCCCCACCCGTTCTGACCGAGGGTGACCGCGGCGAAGAACGCCGCCTGCGGGGCGGCGGGCAGGGAGGGGTCCGCGTAGTGGTACGTCCCGCGGGCCAGCCCGGCCAGGCGCATGCCGATCGAGTCGGGGACGAACCACGGGTTGACGTACGACAGGCCCTCGGTGGCCTTCACCATCGCGAAGTCCTGCCCGGACTGCTTCACCGCGAACCAGTTGACCAGCGCGTTGTTCGGGTGCTGCCACGATGAGACGTCGGGACCCGTGTCCGCCTGGGCCGGGCTGCACGACAGACCGATCGCGGCGGCCGCGGTCACGGTCAGGATGGCGACACGCCGGATGGGTCGTTGACAGCGACGCATGAGCATGAAAGTGACACTAGGGGCTGACGAGCGTCGCGGTACAGGTGTTACGGACTATTCACAGGAGATGCACGTGACAGATCAGTCACCGTGGGACCAGGGTTACTGGGACGACAAGTACGCCGACGCCGACCGCGTCTGGAGCGGGGACCCCAACGGGACCCTCGTCGACGAGGCGTCATCCCTGACGCCCGGCAGGGCACTCGACCTCGGGTGCGGAGAAGGGGACGACGCCCGGTGGCTGGCCGCTCGAGGGTGGTCGGTGACCGCCGTCGACATCTCCCAGGTCGCCATCGACCGGGCGCGCGAGCTGCACAGCGCAGACGGGATCACCTGGCTGCGGTCGGACATCGTCGCCGACGGCGTGCCGACCGGGCCGTTCGATCTGGTGTCGATGATGTACTTCCCGATCCAGAAGTCGACCGGGGGCGCCGCGGTGGCCGCGGTGATCGACTCCGTCGCACCGGGTGGCGTGCTGCTGGTGGTGGGCCACGAGACCTATCCCGTCGACGACATCCACCTGCCGGGTGACATCGCGGCGCTCCTCGACCCCGACGCGTGGGAGCTCGTGACGAACGAGACGCGCGCGCGACGGCACACCGGCGAGGGTGGCGGCGGACATCACACGCACGACGTCGTCGTCCTCGCCCGTCGGCGCGGCTGACGATCCCGCCCCGTCACCTCACCGGTCCGGGCGGCCGGAACCGACTGGCCGGCCGCCGGACCCGCGTCAGCGCGCGGGCGTCGTGGTGGTGGTGGCGACCGAGGAGTCCGACGGATCGGCGCTCTGCGACGGGTCGACCGACGACGGTGCCGACGACTCGCTCTCCGACGACACGTCCGGGCTCACCGGCGCCGAGACCGCCACGGACCCCGGGACGGTGGTCGTCGTGGTGCTCGTCGACGGCGTGGTGGTCGTCGTCGTCGCCGGGGTCGAGGCCTCGGAGGACGGCGTCGCCGACGTCGACGTCGGGGCCTTCGACGACGAAGCGGTCGACGACGCGGACCCGATCTGCGCGGCCGGCAGGACGGTCGTCTTCTGGGTGACCGGCGGCGACGAACGCAGCGCGTTCAACACCGTCTCGCGTCCCTCGCCGAGGCCGCGGCCCCAGTTCTCCCAGTCGTGACCGCCGTAGTTCGGCAGCGAGACCACGGACACACCCTGCTGGGCGGCCTGCAGTTGGAACAACACCGTCGACACCGCGGCCAACGCCTCCAGCAGGATCGCCGAGACCTGGTCCTGCGGCGCGAGCTTCGCCATCTCACTGGGGCTGAGGAAGGCGTTGCCGGACGAGACGACCAGGACCTGCCCGTTCTGCTTCAGCTTGGCGAGGTTCTTCGACGCGTCGTTCTCCTGCCACTGCGCACTGCCGGGCGGACCCCACATGTTGACGATGCCGTTGGTGTAGTTCGAGACCATGGTCTGGGTGGCGAAGACGCCGAGCGCGCCGAGCGGGTTGTCGGTCTGGTAGTAGCCCGACATCGCCTGGACCACCTTGAACTGCTCGGGGTGCTTCTCGGCGAGGGTGACGGCCGGTCCGGCCGACATCGACAGGCCGACGATGGCGTTGTTCGACGGCGACACACCGAACTGCTGCTGCAGGTAGGCGGGCAGCTCGGAGGTCAGGAACGTCTCCTGCTTGATGGGGACGTTGTTCGCCCCGGCGCCACCGTTCCAGTCGGTGTAGAACGACGACGCGCCGCCGGCCGGCATGACCAGCGTGGTGTCGGTGGAGCCGTCATAGACCTTCGCCGCCTGCACGTCGGTCGTCCAGGCGGAGCGGTCGTCGCGCGCACGCATGCCGTCGAGGAGGTAGACCCCCTGCGTGCTGCCGTTGGAGGCACGGATCTGGACGATCACGAACTTGTTCTGCGACGGCGACCAGACCTTGCAGTTCTGCACGAAGTTGCCCGACGAGTCCCAGGTGCACCCCTGCCGCAGCACCTCGGGGTGTCCCACGAGGGCCTGCGCGGTGTTCTGCGCGGAGAAGTACGCGGTGGCGACGAACACACCGAGCGCGAGCACCGCCGCGATGGCGATGGCCCGTAGGACCCGCGTCCGTGGACCGGTCGGTGATTCGAGCACGGTCCACTGCGGTGATCCCGGGAGGGCAGACGGCATGGGTGTTCCCTTCGACGACTCCCCCGTGAGTCGCCGGGCCCCGCCGTTTCGTTACGTGTTCGTCCAGACCGGTTTCTCGCCGTCCCACACCGCGGTGGTCCCGACGAGGAGGTCCTGCGAGAACGTCATCGCGTCGACCGCATCGCAGGCACGGCGTGTCGCGGTGACGACGTCCGGCGTGTCGGCGAGTTCGCGGCGCATCCGCAGTGACTGTCGGACCGCGAACGGGGCGTTCGTGACGACGGCCTCCGCGAGTTCCCGGGCGGCGGCGAGCAGCTCACCGGCGTCGACGACCCGGTTGACCAGCCCGCACCGCTGCGCCTCGGCGGCGTCGAGGACGCGGGACGCCATGCTCATCTCCGCCGCGACGCGCTCGCCGACGACGATCGGCAGGCGCACCAGTCCCCCGTCCTGGGCGACGAGTCCGGTCGAGACGTGGTCCAGGGCGAAGGTGGCGTCGCGACTCGCGACGACCAGATGACACGCCAGGACCATCTCCAGTCCACCGTCGTGCGCCGCACCGGACACCGCGGCGATGACCGGCTTGTCCAGATCGGTGCGGGCCGTCAGGCCGGCGAAACCAGTCGGCGGTGTGACCGCGGTGTTGCCCCAGCCGATCTCGGCACGGTCGGCGCCTCGGCAGAAGTCCGGTGCGCGCGAGTGGACGATCGCCACCCAGAGGTCCCGGTCGGCGAGGAACGCGGCGACGATCTCGTCGAGCTCCTGGTGCGCCGTCTGGCCGAGGGTGTCGTCGAGCAGTTCGATCTCGCAGACGTGGCCCGCGCGGCGCACGCGCGCGGACGCGAAGGACCGTTGCAACGACGGGGCCTGCACAGGGTGCAGACGATCCATCGCCGCACGGGAGACGGCGATCCGGTTCGTCGGGTGGACGTGCCGCGCGTACACGGTGGAGCCGATCGGGTCGTCGGTGCCGTCGGTGCCGAGCAGGCGGTCCATGAGGGCGGTGTCGTCGTCGCAGACGGTGGCGATGAACCTGCGGTCCTGTCGGTCCCGGCACACGCAGATGCCGGTCCTCGCACCCCGGGCCCCGTGGTGCACCGTCGAGGCCTCGATGGTCGCGGCGCCGTGGGCGTATCGCACCGTCGGCACCCCCGGTTCGGCGTCGAGCGCGGCCTGGATGTCGTCGCACTCGTCGGCGATCCACGGGGTCGGCGTCGTGGAGTAGACACCGACCGAGTACTTGCTGAGCTGGCCGCCGTTCGCCCCGACGAGACCCAGGGCTCCCGGCTCCTGCCGGACACGCCGCACGACCCCGGCGACGGCGTGCATCGCGTAATTGCTCCCGGCCCCACCGAAATAGGGCAGGCCGCCGGTCACGGTCAGGCCGCGCGGGTCGTCGGCGGCGATGTCGAACGCGTCGGTGACCGTCCAGACCGCGACCGGGAAGCAGCTGTAGAGGTCCATCACCGCGATGTCGTCCATCTCGACCCCGGCCACCTGCAGGGCGTGGCGGACGGCGGCGACCGTCGCCGGGCTGCGCGAGAGATCGGGCCGTTCGAGCAGCGGGCGCTCGCGCAGGTCGGCGTGACCGCGCAGGAACACCCACCGCGACGGGTCGATCCCGAGCCGCCGCGCGGCGCCGATCGAGGTGATGACGCAGGCCGCACCCTGGTTGATCTGGTCGCGGGCGACGAGGAACCGCAGATAGGGGTCGGCCACGGGGCGGTTGCGATCGGTCTCGGTGACGAGCTCGTCGACGCTGCGCGCGGTGGGCGCCGCACTGTGCGGATTACTTTCCGCCACAACGCTCATTGGGGCGAAGAGTTCCGCCATGGCACGACGGTGGGTCGTCCTGTCGAGGCCGAGTCGGTGACGCCGGGCGTTCTCCAGCATCCCGTACTGCGCCGGCGCGTTGGTGAGGCCGTGCAGCACGTTCTCTCGGGTGTTCACCAGGTGGGTGCCGCGGCCACGGTCGTCGGTGGGGCCGGCGTCGACGACCTCGGAGAAGTCGGGGACGTCCCCGGCGGCCCCGGCACCGCGGCTGAAGTGTCGCGTCGTCGAGGTGACGTCGGCGCCGAACACGACCCCGGTCTCGGACGCTCCGGAGGCGATGCGGTCGCACATCTCGGTGATGAGGCTCTGCGGCGTCTGGCCGCCGAGCGCCTCGTAGACGACGCGTGCCGGCTCGGCGCCGACGCGACGCAGCACCGCCCAGGGGTAGTCGGTGGGGGCGCCGAGCGGGGTCCCGAATCCCATCGCCTCGAACGACCGTGTCATGGCCGCCGTGTCGACCGCGGCCGCGACGGCGTCGGGGTCCGCGCCGGTGTCGGCCAGGGCGGCACGCAGCGCGTCGGCGGCCATCTGCGCCTCGGACCGTGCGCGGTAGTCGGGATCGTCGATGCGCTCGGATGCCTCCCCCACACCGACCAGGACGGGGGTGCACGGGTCGAGATCGTCGCTGGTCATCGATTCATGATCGACAGAAAATAGAACACGTGTCAATTCTTGCCGGTGTCGGTGACAGGCGCAGGCGACGTCGCCGCCCGGATACGCGGTCTCGATCAGACCCAGCCGGAGAACCCCGACGGGTCGTGACGTCCGAGACAGGCGTGTTCGAACATCCCGACGCCGCGGTGGGTGCGCCCGGCCTCGGTCCAGGTGACAGCAGGGACGTGATCGGACACCCCGAACGGGATGCGCCCTGCGACAGCGGGATCGGTGAGGTCGTAGCTCACACGCTCGACGAACCGCTCGCCACACCACTTCCCGTGCACCCAGTCCGGGTCACCGCCGTATCCGCCCCCGATGTGCAGCGCGGTGGCCAGCAGCGAGGTGATCTCGATGCGGATCTCCCCCGACGCCGATCGCGTCGTCACCACGGCCGATTCGGGTATGCGCGCGCCGTCGCGGTAGGTGATCGCGATCTCGGGGCTGCGGAGTTGTTCGCGCCGACCGTCGGGCCAGATCCGGACCGCGTCGTCGAGGGTGCGGGTGCCGTCGGGGTCCTCCTGCACGACCATCACGACCCCGAAGTCGTCGAAGGCCAGCGGGAGGTACATCCACCACATACCCTCGAACGGCGGGTCCGACGGCCGGCCCGCCGGCTCGGCCTCCCCGATCGGCCGGATACCCCACGACCGATCGCGGGTACCGATCCAGGAGGTGCCGTCGAACTCGATGCGCTCGCCGTCGATCTCGAGACCGCCGATCCACGTGCCGACCTGCGCGAAGCGCTGCGCGTCGAGGGTGGTGCGGCTCCCGGCCCGCAGGATGTGGCGGGGCTCCTCCACGACGTCGAAGGTCCCGGTGAACGTGGCGTCGAGCGCCATGCCCTCGGTCGGGTCCAGGCGCAGGCGCACCGACCGGAGCGGCTCCACGACGTCGAGCGTGAACGATCCGACGCCCTGACGGAGTCGGTTGTGCTGGAACACATCCGAGACGTGGACCGCGGTCTGCTGGTCACCGCGGTGCACCAGTACGAACGCGTCGGTCACGCCGAGGACCGGGTAGTACCCCAGCCCCATCACGACGAAGACGTCGCCCGACGAGTCGTGGGCGTTGAAGTAGCACCGGTCGTAGAAGTTGCGATCCGTCGTGGCCGGGAGTGCGATCGGTAGCGGGGTCTGGTGGACCGGGTACTCGTCGACGGGGCCGATCACGATGCATCCCCCAGCAGGTCGTCGATGAGGGGGTTGTGGAGCAGGTTCTCCTCGACGTCGGCCCCGACGGGCAGTTCACCGAAGCGGATCCGACGGGCGGTGACCCGCATGAGGATGGCCGACCACGCGACCCCGCACCAGACGTGGAACCAGCGCAGATCCCCCACCCGGACACCCGTCGCCTCCTCGTAGGTGGCCACGACGTCGGCCTCGACGAGCGTGTCGGGCAGCCCGGGCAGGCCCATCGACTCGGTGATCGACTGGAAGACGCGGTGCGCGAACACGATCCACGCGAGGTCGAGCTCACGGGGACCGAGTGCGGCCATCTCCCAGTCGAGGACACCGACGGGGGTGAAGTCCCGGTAGATGACGTTGCCGATCCGGGCGTCACCCCAGCAGAGCACGGGGTCGGCCGCCGCCACCTCGGCGGGGATGTTCGCGTGGAGCCAGCGCAGGGCCCGATCGGCACGGGCAGACGGCCCCACCTCGTCGCGTGCGAACGAGTACCACTCGTCGAGCCATGACAGCTGTCGGTGCAGCGCCGTCTCACCCGGCGTGCGGCGGTCGAGGAAACCGAAGACGCCGGCCGCGTCGGGGATCGAGTGCAGGGCGGCGATGACCCGCACCGTCGCGCTCTGCGCCTGCGCCCGCTGTTCCGGTGGTGCGTCGGCGAACCAGTTGTCGCCGAACGTGTACGGCAGTACATCGGGCGGGATCACGCCGTCGATGTGGTCCATCACCAGGAACGGGACACCGAGCACGGACCCCGTCGGCTCGATGCCGCGCACCGTCGGCACCGGGACGGAGGTGAGCTCCCCCACCAGTCGCATCGCCTCGTACTGGTGGTCCAGGCGGTACTCGGTGAACACGGGCACGTCCTGCGCGGTCGGCGCGAGTCGCATGACGAGACGCTCCGGTGTCGACGACTCCGGCCATGTGCAGCTCATCGCCACGGTCTCCGACGACTGGCCGTTGGCCTCGATCGCGTCGGACAGTCTCACCGTCGGCGTCCCCCTGCCGGGTTCCTGCTCGGCGAGCCAGCCGGCGACCACCGCCGGCAGGGCGTCGAGATCCCGACTCGAGTGCTGCAGGGAGGTGATGTCGGGTGGGGTCCCGGTGTCGGACATGGGCGCCTGCTCTCGATCGTTACGCTACCGTGGGTAGCGTTATGAGAGCACAGTCACCGCCGACTCCGGGCCGGAACGGCACACGTGGCCGGCCCCGCGACGCCGCGATCGACGAATCGGTCCTGGCGGCGACCCGCGACCTGCTCGTCGACGGCGGATACGCCGCGGTGACCATGAACGCCGTCGCCCGCCGCGCGGGGACCACGAAGACCGCGCTCTACCGACGATGGGCGTCGAAGACCGAACTGGTCCACGAGGCCGTGCTGCCCACCGGTCTCGACGGGATCGCGATCCTCGACGAGGATCCGCGCGTCGCGATCGGCCAGATGCTGCGGTGGACGCGCGACCACTTCACCGGGCCGGCGATGCGGGCCGCACTCCCGGGCATCGTCGCCGACCTCCGGGGCGATCCGACCCTCGCCGCGCGCATCCTCGACCGCTTCGCGCCCACCTTCGCCGTGCTCGACGAGCACCTCGACGCGGCACGGCGCCGCGGGGCCATCGCCCCGGTCGCCACGTCGATGGCGGTCTCACAACTGATCGGCGGCGCGGTCGTCGTGGCGGTCCTGATCGACCCGCGTGCGGAACTCGACGACGCCTGGTTGGCGGCGACGACGACGCTCATCACCGCCGGGGTCTGCCCCGGGGACGCCGCGGAGATCGACGCCGAGCGGCCCACGCGGAGGAAGTCGGACATCTAGAGTCCACCCATGACGTCGTCGATCGGCTCGCAGGTCCTGCGTCGCAAGCCTGTCACCGGTCCGGTCGAATCCGAGGCCGGCGGCCAGGGACTCACCCGCAGCATCAGCACGTTCCAGCTGACGATGTTCGGCGTCGGGTCGACCATCGGTACCGGCATCTTCTTCGTCATGGCGCAAGCGGTTCCGGAAGCCGGTCCGGCGGTGATCCTCTCGTTCGTCGTCGCGGGCGTCGCCGCGGGACTCGCCGCCCTCTGCTATGCCGAGATGGCCTCCACCGTGCCGGTGTCCGGCTCGACGTACTCGTACGCCTACGCGACCCTCGGCGAGCTCGTCGCGATGGGCGTCGCAGCCTGTCTGCTGCTCGAGTACGGCGTGTCCACGGCGGCCGTGTCGGTGGGATGGTCGGGATATCTCAACGAACTGCTGACCAACGTCCTGCACGTCCGCCTGCCCGACGCGATCATCGCCGGCCCCTTCGACCCGGACCCCGGCGTGCTGAACCTGCCCGCGGTGGTGCTGGTGGCGATGTGCGCCCTCCTGCTGATCCGGGGTGCGAGCGAGTCGGCCCGAGCGAACGCGATCATGGTGGTCATCAAGATCGCCGTGCTCGGCATGTTCGTCGCCGTCGCACTCAGCGCCTTCGACTCCGGCAACTTCTCCGACTTCCTCCCGTTCGGCGTCCACGGGATCAGCGTCGCCGCGGGCACGATCTTCTTCTCGTTCATCGGCCTCGACGCGATCTCCACCGCCGGCGACGAGGTGAAGGACCCGCAGCGCGCGATGCCCCGTGCGCTCATCGCCGCGCTGCTCGTGGTGATCACCGCCTATGTCCTCGTCGCGGTCTCTGCCATCGGGGCCCAGCCCTGGCAGGATTTCGCGTCCCAGACCGAGGCCGGCCTGTCGACGATCCTGCAGAAGGTCACCGGCAACCTGTGGCCGGCGACGATCCTCGCTGCGGGCGCGGTCATCTCGATCTTCTCGGTGACGCTGGTGACCATGTACGGGCAGACGCGGATCCTGTTCGCGATGGCGCGGGACGGCATGCTCCCGCGGTGGTTCGCGCGGGTCAGCCCCCGCACCCAGACACCCGTCAACAACACTCTCGTCGTCGCGGTGGTGGTGGGACTGCTCGCCGCGTTCGTCCCGCTGGACAAGCTCGCGGACATGGTCTCGATCGGCACCCTCACCGCGTTCATCGTCGTGTCCCTCGGTGTGATCGTCCTGCGGCGGACACGACCCGACCTCCCGCGGGCGTTCCGGGTCCCGGGGTATCCGGTGACGCCGGTGCTGGCCATCGCGGCCTGCATCTACGTCCTGTCGGGGTTGCACTGGTACACGTGGCTGTGGTTCGCGCTCTGGGTCGGCGTGGTGATCGGGTTCTATCTCGTGTGGGGCCGCCATCACAGCCTGCTCGGCGGGGAGAAGGCCCGTCCGTGACCGTCGTCGTCGGCTACCACCCCGACCGCGGCGGCCCCGACGCACTCGCGCTCGCGGCGGCGGTGACACACATGCTCGGCCAGCGTCTCGTGGTGGCCACCGTCATCCCCACACCCTGGACGACGCCGTCGATGGCGCGGGTAGACGCGGAATTCGAGCAGTGGTCCCGCGGGCTCGCCGACGGCGCCGCCCGCAGCGCGGCCGACGCCTTGACCGCGTTGCCGTCGCCGGCCGAGGTCGAATACCGTGCAGTGCACCACAAATCGGTGTCGGGTGGGCTGATGCAGGCCGTCACCGACACCTCCGCCCACACGCTGGTCCTCGGCCCGGCCGACGGGCCCGAGGGCGAGGTGTCCCTGGGATCGACCGGGGGCCGCCTGCTGCACTCGTCGTCGGTCGCGACGGCGATCAGCCCGCGCGGATACGCCGGACGCGGGTCGGAACCGACACGGATCACCTGCGCCTACGCCGGGACGCCGGAGTCCCTGGCGGCCGTCCGTGCCGCCGTCGCGCTCGCCGAGCGACTCGGGGTCGGTCTGCGCGTCGTCACCTTCGCGGTGCGCGGCCGCACCATGTACCCACCCGAGGTGGGGCTGCACGCCGAGGATGCTGTGCTCGCGGCGCTCACCGAGCAGTCACACGCCGCGCTCGAATCGCTGCGCACCGACGGTGTCGTCGGGCCCGACGTCACCACCGCCGTCGTCACGGGCGGATCGTGGCGCGAGGCGCTCGCGGCGGCCGACCTGTCCCCCACCGAGCCACTCGTCGTCGGCACCTCACCGCGCGGCCAGATCCGACGCGTCTTCCTCGGATCCCGCGCGGCGAAGATCGTGCGGTCCAGCCCGGTCCCCGTGTTCGTCCTCCCGGGCTGAGCCGTGCGCCTGTTCCTCGCCTCCCTGGGCTTCGGCGACCACCCCGACCGGCTCGTCGATGTGGTCGGTCCGCGGGCGCGTGTCGGAGTCGTGGTGAACGCCGTCGACGACCGACCGGGAGATCGTGGACCGGCCACCGAGGTGGAGTCCGATGAGATGCGCCGTCTCGGACTGCGACCGGTCCCCGTCGACGTCCGCGAACCCCACGACGTCGCGCGTCTCGACGATCTCGACGCCCTGTGGGTGCGCGGCGGGAACACGTTCGTGCTGCGCGCCGCGCTCGCGGTGTGCGCCGCCGACGTGGCGATCGTGGAACGGGTGCGCGCCGGGTCACTCACCTGGGCCGGCTACAGCGCCGGCGCCGCGGTCCTCTCCCCGGATCTGACCTACGTGGCCGACGTCGACGACCCGGCAGCAGCCGGTCCGGCCCCGATCGTCACCGGATTGGGTCTCGTCGACCGGCCCGTGGTCCCCCACGTCGACGGCACCTACGACGAGGCACTTCGCTGCGCATCCCTCAGCGCCCGACTCACCCGCGAGGGCGTGGAGCACCACCGGATCGGTGATCGTGACGCCCTGATCGTCGTCGACGGGGCGATGTCCCGGGCGTGAATTCACGCGACGAATTCAAGCGAATTTATTGTTAACTGTAGAAATTACCGGTATATTCGCGGGCATCGGCCAGCGATGCCAGTACGTGGGGTCACGCTGAATTCGACCGAAAGGCGAGGCTGTGAGCACTAGCTATGCGTCTTATACCCGTTCGGACAGTGAGCGTTGGAATTACAACACGCACTATTATCGATTGTTCGACGAATTACGAGACCGCCAATTCCACAGCGCCCTGGACGTCGGGTGCGGCGAGGGAATGCTCACACGAAGAATGCGCGAGTTCATCCCACGCGTGGTCGGGATCGACCCCGACGAGACCAGCATCGCGGCGGCGCGTGATCAGTGCTGCGACGTCGAGTACCGGTGCGTCGACGTCCTGGAGGACGACCTGCGGGGCGAGACGTTCGACGCCGTCGCCTCGGTGGCCGCACTGCACCACATGCCCGCGGCGCGGGGGCTGCGCCGCCTCGCCGGCCTCGTCCGCCCGGGCGGGACGCTGGTGGTCGTCGGATGCGCGGCGAGCAACCGCTGGTGGGAGAAGCCGGTCGACGCGGTGTCGTTCGCCGGTGGTGCCGTGATGGCCGCGACCCACCCGCTGTGGGATCACGCCGCGCCGACCGTGTGGCCACCCCCGGTGACCTACACCCAGATGCGGCGACTGGCACGAACGATGCTGCCCGGGGCGCGGTTCCGTCGTCATCTGCTGTTCCGGTACTCGATCGTGTGGGACCGTCCCCTCGACGGGTGACGGCCGCGACCGCGACACTGGGGTGATGACCGAGATCGAGGTGCTCATCGGCGACATCACGACCCTGGAGGTCGACGCCGTGGTGAACGCGGCGAACACCCGGATGCGGGGTGGCGGTGGCGTCGACGGTGCCATCCACCGCGCGGGCGGGCCTGCGGTCCTCGAGGACTGCATCGCGCGGTTCCCGAACGGCCTGGCGACCGGGGACGCCGGGTGGACCACCGCCGGGGACATGCCCGCGCGCTGGATCATCCACACGGTCGGACCGAACCACGCTGCCGGGCAGCGTGACCGATCGCTGCTGACGTCGTGTTACCGACGCTGCCTCGAGGTGGCCGACGAGCTCGGTGTCGGGTCGATCGCCTTCCCGCTCATCAGCGCCGGCGTCTACGGGTGGCCGAAGGAGGACGCGATCGCCGCGGCGGTCGAGACGATCGCCGCCACCTCGTCGCAGGTGTCCCGCGCGATCCTCGTCGCATTCGACGACACCACGGGCCGGCAGATCCGAGACGCTCTCGACGACCGCTGATCCTGGCGTCGTCGCCTGCATCCTGCGGATTTCGCCCGCGTTCTGCAGCGTTCGCCATCACGACCCGGATTCGCCCGCCCCACGACGCGGGCGAACCCGCCACATCGTGGCGAAACGGATCCGCGGCAACGATGTCGGTACTGGTTCTCACGCCCGATTCGTGAGGAATGCGGAGCCTAGGATGAGTCGATGCGCGCACTGCCGTTCCTCACCTTCCAGCCCGCTCCCCCGCAGCGTGGGGCCGCCGCCGCGATGGCCGCCTACGTCGAGATCTTCGGCGGGCGCGTGATCTCCGACCGACGGCGCACCGCCGACGAGCCCGGCGGCGAGGACACCGTGTTCCTCGCCGAGTTCGAGATCGCCGGCATGCGGGTCCGGTGCAGCGACTCGGCGATCGCGCACGCCTGGGATCTCACTCCCAGTGTGTCCTTCTGGGTCGACTGCGACTCCGCCGACGACCAGCGCCGCATCTTCTCCGCCCTCGCCGAGGGCGGTCAGGAGTTCATGCCGCTCGGCGACTACGGCTTCGGACCGTTCGGCTGGGTGCAGGATCGCTTCGGCGTCAGCTGGCAGCTCGGCGTGGCGTCAGCCTGAGGACACGGTTGGCGACCGCGACGCCGACGACCACCAGTGCCGCGCCGCACATCTGGAGGACGCTGGGGTGCTCGCCCAGGACGACAGCGGCGAGCGCGAGCGCCAACACCGGCTGGATCAGCAGGAGACCGGCCGTGGTGGTGGTCGGGAGCCGGACCGACGCGTGCTGGATGAACAACCAGGCCACCACCTGGCCGAGGACGGCCAGGATCACCAGCAGTGCCCACGACGTCGGCGTGATCGTCCCGAACGCCAGGCCGCCGGTGACCGTCGACGCCGCAGCCGCGGTGATCGCTGCCACCACCGTCGCGACGGTCAACGGTTGGACGAGCAGGTTCTTCTGTCCTCGGCTCCCTCGCCGCGCCAGATAGAGATATGTGCCGTATCCGATCCCGGCCAGCAGGCCGAGCAAGGTTCCCTGCACTACCTTGTCACCCACGGTGTTCGCAGAACCGATCCCGCCGACGAGCACGACGCCGCCGAGCAGGACGGGCGCCGCGGCCACGAACCGACGGGGCACGGTCTCGCGGTCGATCACGAGGGCCAGGAGCGGCAGGACGATCACCTGGACGTTGATCAACACGGTGCTGATGCCGGCCCCGACGTCGTAGATCGACGCCGTCCAGGCCGAATAGTCCACGCCGAGAGCGACTCCGGCGCCGCCCGCCCACAGCCATCCGCGCCTCGTCAACGAACTCTGTCGCCGCTTCTCCCACCACGCCAGCGGGACCAACACGACGGCGGCGAGCGCGCACCGGAGGAAGGCAGTGGTGGGCGCCTCGACCCCGGCGACCTTCACGAGGATCGCCGAGACCGACAGGCAGAGCGCACCGGCCAGAACCGACCCGACCAATCGGGACCGGCCGGCGTCCGGGACCGCCGCGACCGCGATCGCAGACGTGGTCGACGGGATGCTCATCGGGACCACGCTAGAACGTCGTTCCGACAATCCACCTCCGCGGACCGCTTTCTGGCACATCCGCGTGACCACGAACCACTGCCCGACGTATCCGATATGACCGTTTAGTGTTGCAAAACGATGTAGTTTCCGGCCCTCTCGGCCGATTCTCCGACGTCGGCCTCGTACGTTCGACGAACCTCCCGCGTCCGGTCGTCGAGCGCGGGCGTGCGAGACCGCGAAGCGAGGAGGATGACGATGACAACCGTCGCCGAGAAGGGAGCGGACGCGTCCGAGGACGGCCCGCTCCGGAGACACATCGGCCGCACCGGTCTGCTGTTCGCGGGTGTCGGCTCCATCATCGGGTCGGGCTGGCTGTTCGGGGCGATGAACGCGGCCAAGACAGCGGGCCCGGCCGCGATCATCTCGTGGGCGCTCGGCGGAGTGATGATCCTGATCATCGGCCTCTGTTACGCCGAGCTGGGCGCGATGTTCCCGCTGTCGGGCGGCGTTGTCCGTTTCCCGCACATCGCTTTCGGGTCCTTCGCGAGCTATCTGACCGGATGGATCACCTGGATCGCCTGTGCATCCGTGGCACCCATCGAGGTGGAGGCGGCGCTGCAGTACGGGACGAAGTACGCGGCGTTCACGTCCAAGCACACCGTCGACGGTGACACGGTCCACACCCTGACCGGGCTCGGTTACGGTGCCGCCGTGATCGGCATGGCGATCTTCGTCGTCATCAACTACTACGGCATCAGGTGGTTCGCGAAGGTGAACAACGTCCTGGTGTGGTGGAAACTGGCGATGATCGTGCTGGTGATCGTCACGTTCGTCGTCACTCAGTTCAACAGCGACAACTTCACCTCGCAGGGTTTCACGCCCGACGGATGGCACGGGGTTTTCACGGCTGTCGCGACGTCGGGAATCGTTTTCTCCTACCTCGGTTTTCGTCAGGGGATCGAGCTCGCCGGCGAGTCCGACAACCCCAGGCGCAACGTCCCGTTCGCGGTCATCGCATCCGTAATGCTGACCGTGGTCATCTACGTCCTCTTGCAGGTCGCGTTCATCGGATCGTTGGATCCGGCCACCATCGCGAACGGATGGGGCAACGTCAGTTTCACCGACGACTTCGGCCCGCTCGCCGCGATCGCGTCGATCCTGGGACTGGGGTGGTTGGCGACGCTGCTGTACATCGACGCCGTCGTCTCCCCCGCCGACACCGGCCTCATCTACACCACGGTCACCGCGCGGATCTCGTACGCGATGGCCAAGAACGAGAACGCCCCGGCGGCGCTGGGCAAGACCACCAGTCGAGGGGTGCCCTTGATCAGCTTGTTCCTCGCCTTCGTCGTCGGACTGATCCTGTTCCTCCCCTTCCCTAGTTGGCAGCAGCTCGTCGGGTTCATCACGTCGGCGACAGTGCTGTCGTTCGCCGCAGGCCCGCTCGCCGTCGTCACGTTCCGCAAGCAGATTCCGGGTCAGGAACGACCGTTCCGGCTGAAAGGCGTTCTGGTGATCGCGCTTCTGGCGTTCTGGTCGGCAAACCTGATCGTCTACTGGACCGGCTGGGCGACCAACGAGAAGCTGTTCATCGCAGTACTGCTCGGCCTGGTGCTGCTGGCGATCATGGTGTCGGTCAACGCTGCTCGTGGGAGGCAGACGGAATGGGACTGGAGGGGCGCCGTCTGGTACGTCCCCTGGTTGGGCGGTCTCGCGCTGATCTCCTGGTTCGGTGACTACGGCGGGGGCCTGGGGATACTGCATTTCGACACCGCGTTCCCGGTGACGTTCGTGTTCAGCGCCGTCATCTTCGCACTGGCGTGGTGGGTGAAGCTGCCCACGGACAAGGTCGAGCACTACATCGAACAGTCGCGCAGAGAAGCGTCGGCCGAGGAGAAGGAACTCAGCTCCGGCGTCTGACGTCGGAGGTCTCACGGTGGGTTCCACGACGAGGTAGTAGAGAACTCGCCCAGTCGTGGTGGCGATCACGCGTCCGCGGGATCGCCACCACGGTGGGAGAACGAAAGAACCGCGGCCCCTGGGGGACCGCGGTTCTCTCAGTGGTAGCGGGGACAGGATTTGAACCTGCGACCTCTGGGTTATGAGCCCAGCGAGCTACCGAGCTGCTCCACCCCGCGTTGGTGAACACAACGTTACACACGCGGGGTGGCGCACTGCAAATCGCGCCGCGACCTGCAGTTACTTCGGCAGCGACTCGTACTGCTGCACTGCCTGCTTCAGGCGATCGAGCGCCTGTCCGTAGGCCGCGAAGTTGCCCGAGGTCTGCGCCGACTGCAGGGCATCGAGCGCCGAGTTCAGCTGGGCGACCGCAGCATCCCGGTTCGCCGGCGCCTGCGCCGACGAGCTGGGCGGCGGCGTCGGGGTCGACGGTGCCGTCGTCGGCACCTGCCCCTGCTGCGCCGGCTGCTGTTGCTGCTGTTGCTGATCACCGGACGACTGCTGCCCGTTCGGGTTGCTGTCCGGCTCCGCTGCCGCGGCCGGGCTGATACCCGCCTGCTGCAACGCCTCGGCGATCGTCGGCGCATAGCCGATGCTCGGCGGGTCGACGTCGGAACTGCGATACCGCACGATCACACGGAACAGCCGCGGGAACGTGGCGTCGGAGTTCTTCGCCTGGGCGTAGAGCGGGACCACGTTCAGCAACCCGTTCTGACCCACCGGCAACGTCAGCAGGTTGCCGAACCGGGTAGTCGCGGTGTTCTCCAGGTTCTTCAAGTCCGCGTTGACCTGACCGAACGTCGACATCGCCGAGAACGCCAGGCGCGGACCCTCACGGGTCGGGTTGCTCGGCACCTCGCGAATCGTCATCTGCCCGTAGTTGTCCGGGTCCGACGACACCGTCAGGTACGAGGCGAGGAAGTCCCGGTTCAGAGTGTTCATCACACTCGTCAACTGGAAGGTCGCGTCGTTCTCACGACGCGGATCCGACGCGACGAAGTAGTACGGGGGCTGATCCAGGCCCTGGTCGAGTGCGTTGGAATCCGTGGGGTCGGCCGGGATCGACCAGAACGAGTTGCCCTGGAAGAACGTCCCCGGATCGCTCACGTGGTACTTCGCGAGCAGCGACCGCTGGATCTTGAACAGGTCCTCGGGGTAGCGGACGTGCTCCCGCAGGCTGGTGTTCGCGTCGAACTCCGACCGCGGCTTGACCGTTCCCGGGAACACCTTCATCCACGTCTTGAGGACCGGGTCCTTGTCGTCGAATTGGTAGAGCGTCACCTTGCCGGTGTAGGCGTCGACGGTGGCCTTGACCGAGTTGCGGACATAGGCGACCTGACGGTTCACCTGGCTCCGCCCCGTCTGCCCCTGGTTCAGCTCCTGCGCGTCGGTCGTCGCGTCCTGCAGCGACGTCTTCTGTGCATACGGGTAGTTGTCGAGGGTGGTGTACCCGTCCACGATCCACTTGATCGACCCGTCCGCCATCACCGCGGGGTACGTCTTCGAGTCGACGGTCAGCCAGGGCGCCGCCTTCTTCACGCGGTCCCGCGGATCCCGGTTGTAGATGATCTTGGAGTTCGAGTTGATCGCGCCGGACAGCAGGATGTTCCGCTCGGTGTACTTGATGGCGTACGCCAACCGGTTGAACACGTTCCCCAGGGACACACCGGCATCGCCGGAGTAGGTGTACTTGCTGGTCGGGGTGTCGTACTCGGTCTGCTGGCCGTTGGCCGACCCGACGATCGCGTAATCGGGGTTGACCTTCGAGATCAGCTCGCCGAAGTAGATGCGCGGCTGCTTGACCTTGATCGGCGCGTTCTGCTGGTAGCCGGGCGTGTTGATGCTCTGGATGTCACTGACGTCGAAGTCGGGCTGTCCACCGTTGTTGACGTCGGTGCCGGACGAGGCGGGCTCGTTCACCCGGTTCGCCGGCGCGGCGACGAAACCGTTGCCGTGCGTGTAGACGGTGTGCTTGTTGATCCAGTTCTGCTGGTTCGCCGCGAACCGGCTCGGGTCGAGCTCACGCACCGACACGATGTAGTCCCGCAGCTGGTTGTCGACGCGGTAGCGGTCGATCGCGAGCTGCGTCGGGAAGCCGTAGAAGTTCTGCTGCTGCTGCAACTGCGTGAACGCCTGGGACACGATGTTCGGGTCGAGCAGGCGGATGTTGGAGATGGTCGCCGAGTCGTTGTCGACGTTCTGCTGGTTGACCGGTCCCCCCGTCCAGTTCTCCTGGTAGGTGACCCGATCGTCGCCGATCTGATAGGCCGCGCGTGTGGCGTCGATGTTGCGTTGGATGAACTCCGATTCCTTCTGCGCGGCGTTCGGCTTGACCGAGAACTGCTCCATCACCGCCGGCCACCCGACGCCGATCACCAACGCCGACAACAACATCAGAGCGGTCGCGAGCGCCGGGACGCGCAGATCACGCAGCACGATCCCCGCGAAGAACGCCGCCGCACAGATCACGGCGATCGCCATCAGGATCAGCTTGGCCGGCAGCACGGCGTTGATGTCGGTGTAGCTGGCGCCGGTGAAGATCTCCTGCTTGCGGGTGCTGGAGAGCAACGAGTAGCGGTCGAACCAGTAGGCGACCGCCTTCAGCAGCAGGAAGAGTCCCGCGATGACGGCGAGCTGGATGCGGGCGGCGCGGGTCAGCGCGCCGTTGCGTCCGGCGAGGTGGATGCCGCCGAAGATGTAGTGCGTCACCAGGCTCGCCAGGAACGTGATGACGAGGATGACGAACAGGAAGTTCAGGACGAACCGGTAGAACGGCAGATCGAATGCGTAGAACGAGTTGTCCAGGTGGAACTGGGGATCCTTCACCCCGAACGACTGCCCGTTGAGGTACACCTGCACCGTCGCCCACGAGCCTTGCGCGACCAGCCCCGCCAGCAACCCGACGAGCACCGACGGCAGGATCGCGAACCACCGGATCCGCCCCATCACCACCGCGCGGTATCGCGCGATCGGGTCACCGGGTCCGGACGTCGGCACGAACACCGGCCGCGACCGGTACGCCAGTGCCAGACTCGCGAACACGATCCCGCCCGCGATGAGTGCGGTCACCAGGAACAGGACGACACGCGTCCAGATGATGGTGGAGAAGACGCTGCCGTAGCCGAGGTCGTCGAACCACAGGAGATCGGTGTAGAGCCCCACGAATCGTGGCCCGACCAGCAGGATCACGAGGATCGCGACGGCGACACCGATCAGGATCTTGCTCCGCTTGGACAGTGTCGGCATCCCTGCCGGACCCCGTACGCCCACTTGTCACGCTCCCACTGCGATACGACGACGCGTGCCGTGAGCACGCGTCTTTGCCATTACTTTACTGACGGGCCGAGGGTGGTCCCGCCCACGGGAGAACCGGCCCCGGTGATGACAGGATGATCCCGTGACGACCCCTGACTCCGCCCCACTGTCCCCCGCCGCGCTCGGGACCGCCGTGCGTGAGGTCGCCGAGTTCGTCGACGCGGGCGGTTGGGGGCAGCCGCCCGTGCTGTTCGCCCTGGTCCCGACGGCGCTCGTCGCGCAGGCGCAACCGGACCTCGCGGACACCCTCGACGAGTCGGAACTGACGCTGATCGAGCAGGAGGCGCTGCCGGTCGCGCAGGACAGCGGGCTGTCGGAGATCGAGCACGTGCTGGGCACCACCAGCTGGCCCGCGGCCGTCGCCGGGTGCGCTCTGGTGCAGGAGATCATCGTCCTCCCGCCCGACGCCGAGTCCGACCTCGACGAGGCCTTCGGTCCCCTGCTGGCCGACCCCGACGCCGCAGACGAGGCCGCCCGCCAGACCGCCCGGGAACACCCGGAGGCGACCGACGCCCGCCTCATCGCAGCAGCACTGCGCGACGGGCAGACCCTGTGTCTGCTGCAGCTCAAACCGCCTCTCGGCGAGGAGGACACCCCGATCGAGTTGCTGTCGCATCCGGAGCTGGCACCGAATCTCGTGGCCGCGGTCGCCGCCACGTTGGAGAACGACCCCGAGGACTGGTGACCCCGGCCGCTCAGCATCGCGGCACGTCGCGTCCGGCACGGATGTCGCCGAGCGCGGTCACCGCGTCGGTGAGGGTGTCGACCTTGACCAGACGCAGTCCGTCGGGGACATCCGAGCGCGCCTCGGCGCAGTTGCCCTCGGGCACGAGGAAGTCGGTGGCGCCGGCCTCACGGGCGGCAAGCGTCTTGTGGGTGATCCCACCGATCTCGCCGACGTCGCCGTTGTCGGACATGGTCCCGGTGCCCGCGATGAAGCGGCCGCCTGTCAGGTCCGTCGGTCCGAGCTTGTCGATGACCGCCAGGGTCAACATGAGACCGGCCGACGGTCCGCCGATGTCGCCGACCGTGAAGTCGATCCGCAGCGACGGGTCGGCGTTGACGTACTCCGGTGTCACACCGAGGTAGCCCTTAGACCTGTCGTCGGGGCGGGACCCGAGGACGACGGGCACCTGCCGGGTCGCTCCGTTCGCCGCGGCGACACCGAACGTCACCGTCGCGCCCGGCCGGGACGACGAGACCGCCTGGCGCAGTTGATCCGGCGTCGACACCGGACTGCCGTTCACCGAGACGATCCGGTCTCCCGAAGTCAGCTTCCCGGCGGCGGGACCCTTCGGGTCGACCACCACCGACAGCGCGACCGGCCGCTTGAGGTATCGCAGCGCCGCGATGGTCGCCGCGTCCTCGGATCCACCCATCTGCTGCTGGTCCTGCTGTCGGACCTCCTCGGTGGACTGGTCCGGCGGGAAGATCTCCGCACGCGGCTGCAACGCGTCCCGCCCGGAGAACCACATACCGAGCGCCTGGAAGAGGGTGAGCCCGTCGGTCACCGAGACCGTCGTGAGGTTGAGGTTGCCGTCGGTGGCACGGACCGGAGCCCCGTCGATCGCGACGACGGGCTTGCCGTCGACGGTGCCGAGCGTGTTCACCGTCGGGCCGGGACCGAGGCTCACGTAGGGCACCCGGACGAACGATCCGACGAGCACGAGCAGCACCAACAGCACCAGGGTGACCGCCAGCGTCACCATCCGCCGGTTGGCCGGGACGACTCTCACGCGCACCACAGTAGAGGGGCCACCTGTGTGAGCTGCAGGGTCGCCCGCACCCGGCGCTCGAACCCACACGGTGGCGCTGCGCTGAGAGCGAAACCCGAGCACATACGGCCTGAGCACGGCGAACGGGTGCGCCCGCGCCGGTACCGTGGAGGCCATGAACGACCTGCCATTCGGATTCAGCTCGGGACGCGACGACGACCGCGATCGCACGGGCGACGGTTCCTCGTCGAACCCGCCCGGTGGTGACCCGTTCGGCGCCGGCGGATTCGACCCGAATCAGCTGGGGCAGATGCTGTCCCAACTGGGCTCGATGCTCAGCGGGATGGGCCAGGGCGGCGGAGCCGGGGGCGGCGGGCCGGTGAACTACCAGGTCGCGACGTCCCTCGCCCGTCAGCAGATCGGCGACTTCACGCGACTCGACGACGGCCAGCGCTCTGCGGTGACCGACGCCGTGCGGTTGGTGGAGGTCTGGCTGGACGGCGCGACCACACTCCCCGCAGGCGTGACGCAGTCCCTGGCGTGGACCCCGGTGCAGTGGCTCGAGGAGACCCTGCCCACCTGGAAGGTGCTGTGCGACCCGATCGCGCGGCAGATCTCCGGGATGTTCGAGACCGGCCTGCCCGAGGAGGCCCGGCAGTTCGCGGGGCCCATGCTCGGCATGGTCAGCCAGATGGGCGGCATGGCGTTCGGCACCCAGCTCGGTCAGGGCCTCGGCCACCTGGCCAAAGAGGTGTTGACATCCACCGACGTGGGCCTCCCGCTCGCCCCGACCGGCACCGCGGTGCTGCTGCCCGAGGCCATCGCGGCGTTCGCCGACGGCCTCGAGCAGCCCGCCCAGGAGATCATCGTCTTCCTCGCCGCCCGCGAGGCAGCGCACGTCCGTCTGTTCGCCCACGTCCCGTGGCTGCGGCAGCGACTGCTGTCGACGGTCGAGGAGTACGCCCGCGGGATCACCATGGACTTCTCCGGCATCCAGGAGGCGGCCCAGTCCATCGACCCGACCGAACTGCTCTCGAACCCGTCGAGGATCGAGGAGCTGATGTCGGCGGGCACCTCCTTCGAGCCCACGACCTCGCCCGAGCAGCAGGCCGCACTCGCACGGCTCGAGACGCTGCTGGCCCTCGTCGAGGGCTGGGTGGAGCGTGTGGTCGACCACGCCCTCGCCGACCGCATCCCCAGCGCCGGCGCCCTCGCGGAGACGATGCGGCGTCGCCGCGCGACCGGCGGGCCGGCCGAGCAGACCTTCGCCACGCTCGTCGGCCTCGAACTCCGCCCGCGCAAGGTCCGCGAGGCCGCGGTGCTGTGGGACAAGCTGCTCGACGCCTCCGACATCACCACGCGTGACAGCGTGTGGGCGCACCCGGACCTCATGCCCGACGGCGACGACGTCGACTCCCCCGCGGCGTTCATCGACCGCGTGATCGGTGGGGGCACCGACGATCCGATCGCCGAGCTGGAGAAGCAGATGGCGCACGAGGCGTCGACGGGCGAGAAGACGAACGAGAAGGACTCGGCCGAGCAGGCATCGACCGACGACGAGCCCGGCGACGATCCGGACTCGGGCGACTCGGACTCGGGCGACTCGGACTCGGGCAAGGGCGGTCCCGCGCCCGTCTGAGGCCACCGACGTCTCGACGAACCTGTGGACAACTCGCTCCGCGGCCGGTCTCTCGTCGGATCGGGGTGCGACCGTATCCCGCATGTCCCGCACCGACGCCGCAACCCTGCGTCCCGACACCCCGGTGGTGCACCGCGGTGATCGCACCGTACAGATCGGCGGCGACGCCGAGGCCGGCCTACTCGTCGATCTCCCGCCCCACCTGTCGCCGCAGGCGTTCGTCGCATTCCTGCGATCACTGACGACGCCGCGAACCACGACCGAGATCCGCAGGGACGCACGCGCGATCGGCCTCGCACCGTCCGACGTCACCGAGCTGCTGCAGCGCATGGAGACGGCCGGAGTGGTCACCCCGACAGCGGCGACGGGCGACTTCGGGGTGCGGGTGCACGGTCGAGGACCGTTGAGCACTCGGCTCACCGGCCTCCTGCGCGACAGCGGCGTCGCCGTCACCACGTCGACGCAGCGACCCCGGCCCCAGCACGACGACGACCTCCCCCTCGCCGCATGGACCGAGCACCTGGTGGTGCTGTGCGACGCGCTCGTCCACGATCCGTCGATCGTGACCGGGTTGATGACACGGCGCATCCCGCATCTGCAGGTGTGCCTGCGCGGCGGCGTCGGTGTCGTGGGGCCGCTGGTGCTGCCCGGACGCACCAGTTGCCTGCGGTGCGCGGACTGCCACCGCGCGGACCGCGATCCCCAGTGGCCGGTGGTCAGCGGTCAGATGATCGGCAGCATCGGACACGCGAGCGCGGCGACGACCGTCGCCACGGCCGGTCTGGCCCTCGACCAGATCGAGCACGTCGCCGAGGGGCTCACGCGCGCCGCGCGTGACCCCGGCGATCGCAGCATCCCGTTCCCGCCGACCGTCGAGCACACCGTGGAGTACCGCAGCCGTCCGTCACGGCTGCAGATGCGGCGATGGACACCACACCCACTCTGCGGTTGCTGTTTTCGTCGGTGACATATCGTGGTGAGGACAGGGAGGACACCGCAGATGGCCGACATCACCGAGGGGCGTGGTCGACGCAACGCGAGGCTCGCGGCTCTCCCGTTGGGCATGGCGGGCCGCGCCGCGGCCGGGTTCGGCAAGCGCCTCGCCGGCGGGGACCGGGACGAGATCAACGCCGAGCTCATGGAAAAGGCAGCTGAGCAGGTGTTCACCACCCTCGGCGAACTCAAGGGCGGCGCCATGAAGGTGGGCCAGGCGCTCTCGGTGATGGAGGCCGCCATCCCCGACGAGTTCGGCGAGCCGTTCCGCGAGGCGCTGGTGAAGCTGCAGGCAGAGGCCCCGCCCCTGCCTGCCGCGAAGGTGCATCAGGTGCTCGACGCGCAACTGGGTACGGCCTGGCGCCGGCGGTTCAGCGATTTCTCCGACGAGCCCGCCGCGTCGGCGAGCATCGGCCAGGTGCACCGCGGCACCTGGGCCGACGGCCGCGACGTCGCGGTGAAGATCCAGTACCCGGGTGCCGACCACGCCCTGCGCGCCGATCTCAAGACGTTGTCGCGGCTGTCGTCGATCATCCAGCGGATGACTCCGGGCACCGATGTGCGGGCACTGGTCGACGAGTTGATCGCCCGCACCGAGGACGAACTGGACTACCAGGCCGAGGCGAACAACCAGCGCGCGTTCGCGACGGAGTTCGACGGCGACCCGGATGTGCTGGTCCCGAAGGTCGTCGCGAGCGCGCCGAAGGTGGTCGTGAGCGAGTGGGTCGAGGGAACGCCGCTCTCCCGGGTGATCGCCTCGGGTACGGCCGACGAGCGCAACACCGCCGCGGCCAAACTGTCCGAGTTCGAGATCTCCTCCCCCGCACGCGTCGGACTGCTGCACGGTGACCCGCATCCCGGGAACTTCCGGATCCACGCCGACGGGCGGCTGATCGTGCTCGACTACGGCGCCGTCGGGTTCTACCCGGACGGCCTGCCCGCCGAGACGGGTCCGATCCTCGCTCTGGCCCGCGACCAGAAGTACGACGAGCTGGTGGCGGCCATGGCCGAGGCGGGGTTCATCACCGGGGCCAACCGCGATCGGGTGAGCGCGACCGACATCGAGAACTACCTCAAGCCCTATGTCGATCCGCTGCTGACGGAGTCGTTCCACTTCACCCGGAAGTGGATGCAGCGGGCGGCCGGCAAGGCCACCGACCTGCGGGGCGACGTCTACAAGACGTCACGCCACCTGAACGTGCCCACGGGATACGTCATGGTGTTCCGGGTGCTCGGCGGATGTGTCGGCATCGCGGCACAGCTCGACGCGGAGGCGCCGTACCGCCGGATCATGGAGAAGTGGGTACCGGGCCTGCGATCAGAGGACTGATCACAGGCCCGGCACCGGGACCTCGTGTGTGGTGATCCCACCGGTCGCCACTCAGGCGGCCACCGGGTTCTTGCGCGGACGACCCCGAGGCCGCTTGCGCGCGATGACGGTCCCCTGATCGAGGATCTCGCCACCCCAGACGCCCCACGGCTCGGCGCGCTCGAGCGCCGCCGCGAGGCACGCCCGCCGGAGCGGGCAGTCGGCGCACAGCGCCTTGGCCTGCTCGAGGTCGGCGGGGCTCTCCGCGAACCACAGGTCGGGATCGGAGACCCGGCAGGGCAGGCGGAGCGCGGCCGCGGTCTCGGGTATGAGGTCGATGTCGGTCGGTCGGGTGTCGACGGCCGGGGCGGTCATGTCGGCTCCTCCACTGGATGGTGCGAGATCGGGCGGGACTGGTGGCTGGTGACCCGGGATGCGCTTCTCCAGTGGTCCGGATGGGACCGGGAACGAAGAAGGCCACGGGTCTCGCTGGTGCGATCGCCGTGGCCTGGGATGTCGTCAGCGCTGATGCGCTGAGCCGAGATCTAGGTGTGCACGGGGATCGCGGGGCGGGCTGCGGGAGCGAATGCGCTGCGGCGGGCCGGGGCGGATGCGCCCAGGATGGCTTCCGCGGCTGCGGCGTGATGCTCGACGGCCTGCGTGGCGGGGGCGTGGTACCCCACCGCGGAGGCAGAGCGCAGACGCTCGACCGACCAGAGGCCGGCGGCAGGCGCAGCGGTGGCAGCGAAGCCGTTGACGAATTCGTTGTTCATCCGACTCACTCCCTTCCGCTCATCGAGGCGTCGCACGGGCGAGCCCCGTACCGACGACCAGAACACTACGAGATGCTTCGCATCCCGCACAACCTTTTTTTGACCTGCAGGTTTGCCGTCAATCGTCAGCGAACGGTCCCGGCGACGAGACCCAGCACCATCTCGCCGTACTGGTCGAGCTTCTTGGCCCCGATACCCGGGATCGCGACGAGCCCGGCGACGTCGGACGGCTTCTGTTCGGCGATGGCGATCAGCGTGTTGTCGGAGAAGACGACGAAGGCCGGGACCTTCTGCTCCGCGGCCTGCGAGCGCCGCCACTCCTTCAGCGCGAGCAGCAGTTCCTCGTCGAGGTCGGACGGGCAGTCCTCGCACCGGCCGAGCAGCGACGGCGTCTTCCCGATGAGTTGCTTGCCGCAGACCCGGCAGCGCGGTCGCCGTCCGGGCTTGGTCGGCTCGGCGATGCGGGACGCAGGTGAGTCGTCGGGCACGAGTCCGATGAGGAACCGCGAGCGCCGACGACTCTTGCGTCCGCCCTGGGCCCGCGCGAGCGCCCACGAGATGTGCAGGATCTCGCGTGCCCGCGTGATGCCGACGTAGAAGAGCCGACGCTCCTCCTCGACGTCCTCGTCGGACCCGTTGATCGCCTGGTTGATCGGCAACGACCCGTCCGTGACACCGGCGAGGAACACCGCGTCCCACTCGAGGCCCTTCGCCGCGTGCAGCGACGACAACGTGACGCCCTGGACCGTCGGCGGGTGCCGGGCCTGCGCGCGGGCCGCGAGCTCGTCGACGAGGCCCGGCAGCGCGAGGTCGGGGACGTCGGCGACGAGGTCCTCGGTGAGGGTGACCAGCGCCCGCAACGACTCCCACCGCTGACGTGCCTGCGTACCCGCCGGTTCGGTGTCGGTGAGACCGAGCGGGACCAGGACCGCACGCACGACGGTCGGGAGATCGGCGTCGGCCGGGAGGTCGTCGCGACCGGCCGCGGACTGCAGCGCCCGCATGGCCTGTCGGATCTCGGCACGCTGGAAGAACGCCTCGCCGCCGCGCACCTGGTACGCGATGCCCGCCGCGGTCAGCGCGTCCTCATGGGCCTGCGCCTGCGCGTTGACGCGGTAGAGGATCGCGATCTCCGACGCCGGGACACCCTGCGACAGCAGGGTCGTGATCCGTTTCGCGACGGCCGCGGCCTCGGCGGGTTCGTCGTCGAACTCGGCGAACTCCGGCTCGGGGCCGGGCGGACGTTGTCCGACCAGCGCCAGTCGTGTCCCGGCCACACGGCCGCGTGCGGCACCGATGGCACGGTTGGCCAGGCTGACCACCTGCGGCGTGGAACGGTAGTCGCGCTCGAGACGGACGAGGTGCGCCTCGGGGAAGCGCCGGGTGAAGTCGAGCAGGTAGCGCGGGCTCGCCCCGGTGAACGTGTAGATGGTCTGGTTCGCGTCGCCGACGACGGTGAGGTCGTCACGGTTGCCGAGCCATGCGTCGAGCAGGCTCTGCTGGGCGGGTGTGACGTCCTGGTACTCGTCGACGACGAAACAGCGGTAGCGGTCCCGGAAGACCTCGGCGAGCGCAGCGTTGTCGGCGAGGATGCCCGCGGTGACGAGAAGCAGGTCGTCGAAGTCGAGCAGTTGGTCGCCGTCGGGCGAGACCTTCGCGGCCTCGTATCCGGCGTAGACCGCGGCGACCTTCTCCGCGGCGAACGGTGTCTCGCGACGCAGCCTGCCGACCTCGCGCACGTAGTCGTCGACACCGATCAGCGACGCCTTCGCCCACTCGATCTCCGACGAGAGGTCGCGCAGCGTCTCCGTCGACGTGTCGAGGCCGGCTCGCCGGGCCGCGCGCGAGACGACCGGGAACTTGTTGTCGAGCAGTTCCCACCGCCCGGAGCCGACCGCCTGCGGCCAGAAGTACCGCAACTGACGCATCGCCGCGGCGTGGAACGTCATCGCCTGCACCGAGTTGCCCGACCCCGACAGCCCCAGCGACCGCAGACGACCCCGCATCTCCCCCGCGGCGCGCGCGGTGAACGTGACGGCGAGCACCTGGTCACCGCGGACGTGACCCTCACCGACGAGGTGGGCGATCCGACGTGTGATGGTGCGGGTCTTGCCCGTGCCGGCACCCGCGAGCACGCAGACCGGTCCGCGGGGCGCGAGGACGGCGGCCTGCTGTTCCGGGTCGAGACCGTCGAGCGAGCGCATGGCCCCCAGTATCCCCGGACCCACCGACAGCGGAATCTTCGGCGGGTCCGCGTACGTTCTGGTGTTCATGAGCAGCGAGAACCCCGCCCTGACCATGTACACCACGTCCTGGTGCGGCTTCTGCGCCCGGCTGAAGACCGGTCTGCGCGGAGAGGGCGTCGAGTGGACCGAGATCGACATCGAGCGCGAGCCCTCGGCCGCCGAGTTCGTCGGCAGCGTCAACAACGGCAACCACGTGGTCCCGACGGTGAAGTACGCCGACGGAACCACTGCGACCAACCCCTCGGTGAAGGAAGTCCTCGCCAAACTCGCCGGCTGATCACCGATCCGTCGCGGTTCGTGTCGCTCGACGACACGAACTGCTACGGATTGCTCACGACAGCCCGCTTTGTCTGTTTGTCTGTACGGCGTGATCGTCCAACGCCGTGTGACGGCCGCTCTCGTCGTCGTGTCGCTGACCGCACTCGGGGTCATCGGTCTGGAGGTCACGCGACCCCATCCCGACCGATCTGACGTCGCCGCGCCTGTCGAGTCGTCGTCCTCGCCCGCACCGCCGTCGACCAGTCCTCCGCACACGCCGGTCGTCGTCGACGAACCGTTCGACCCGACGGCGCCGATCCCCGGGTGCGCCACCGTCGAGCAGCCCGACACGCGCGGGGGGTACAGCGCTGTCACCTCGTTTGGCACACAGTCGTACGACAACCCGAAGTTCCCGTGGTTCAGCGGACCCAAGGCGACCGCGATGTCCGACGGCCTCCTCGACGACCTGCCCGACGGCGCCGAACTCGTCTTCGACAGTCCGTCGCGGTCGCTCGTCTTCCCCCCGATCATCGACTTCGGTGAGCAGGACGCCGGCGAGGGTGCGACGACCGCCGTCGGCTCGATCGTCCGCGACGGGGCCCAGGGCGATCTGTACGTCACGGTGCAGAAGTCGGATCGGCCCATACCTCCCTGTGTGGCAGGCGATCTCGACGAGCGCCGCACCCTGCCGGACGGCACGGTCGTCGACGTGCACGACACGTGGACGGAGACAGACGGGAAGCGTCGGTCCTCACGGACCGCGACCGCGTACGCCACGGACGGCTCCCGGATCGGTGCCGGCGCCGACGACCAGATCGGCAGGACCGGCGGCGAGTTCGGTGGCCGGATGCCGCTGACCGTCGACGACCTCGCACGTGTCGCCGCAGACCCCCGCCTGCGGGTGAGCACCCCCGTCCCGCCGGGCACACCCGCACCGCGCGCCCGGTGCTCAGCGGGCTTCGGCGAGTCGGACGCACCGCCGGTCACCCGCGAGCAGGCCCGGCGGCTCGACGCCGTGCTCGCCGGTGTGCGACCGGGCGGCGTCCCGTTCCTGCCGCTGCAGGTGAGCGATTCCTCGCGCAGCACACTGTGTTCCACGACTGCCGACCCGGACGCACCCGCCGGGGTCGACATCGCGATCACCGGCGGGAAGACGCCCCCCGCCCCGGAGCGCCCCGACCCGACGAATGCAGGGGAGGACCGTCGGGCGCTGCCGGACGGCACCGTCGTCGAGACCACGAGAGGTGTGAGCGGTCCGTCGATGTCCTTCTCCGGCGAGCAGCAGGTGCCCGAGGCCCTCACGGTCGTCACCGTCACCCGGCCGTCGGGGACCGAGATCGTCGTGACGTCGCACGCGACCCCGCGCACGACGCCCGCCCCGCCCCTGTCCGACGACGAGGTGCGCGCGATCGCCCTGACACCGGGTCTGGAGTTCTGACGATGCTCTCGCGCCACTCCTGGGCCCTGATCGCGGCGGCGATCGCAGCCGTCGTCAGTGTCACCGCGGCGGTGGTCGTCGTGATGGACCGCGACGACGGCACGGACAGCGGCGCCTCGTCCATCACCCCGGGCGTCGTCTGGTCCCTCGACGCCGCCACCTATCTCCACCGCCCGTTCGGCGCGTTCAGCGATCCCCGCGGCGGCGCGTCCTATCGGTCCGGGACGCCGGGTTTCGTCGTCGACGGCGACACGCTGATCACCATCGCCGGCAGCCCGACCGACGCATACGTCCTCGACGACGCCGTCGTGATCGGGATCGACGCGTCGTCCGGGAGGGTCCGCTGGCGGGTGCCCGCCCCCGACGTCGAAGGATGCGGCGGCACACCGGTCGACGGGAAGCTCTACTGCTACGCGCAGTCCCGGGGCACCGAACTCGTCTCCATCGACACCGCGACCGGACGTGCGCAGCGACGGTCCATCGGGGAGTTCGTGTTCGGACTGGCCACCGACGACGACACCCTCTACGTCGCCGAGGGCGACCCGGAGGACGACGACGTGCGGGTCCACGCGGGCACGTTCGCCGACATCTCCGCCCACTGGACACGCGCGATGGACATCGGGGCGGCATGGGAGTCGGTGTACGAGGATCAGGTCCTCGCGGTCACCGACGGCGTCGGGCTCGTCACGACCGGCAGCGAGTCGGTGCAGTTCGACGCGGCCGACGGGCGTGAGCGGTGGCGGGCACGGTCGCAGGACTGTGTCCGCAACGCCTCCCTGCTCCCGGGCGGGGTCGTCGTCGATGCCGTCGGGACCTGCTCGGACTCGGCGACGGTGCTGCGGCAGGTGCTCCGTGGGCGGGACGGTCGGGTCGTCGCGACCAGCCGCTCGTCAGCGGTGCAGTCCATCCCCGTCGACGTCCGCCCGGACCCGCAGGGTCCGGTGATCATGGGCGACGCCGCCTACGACCGGAGAACCGGTGCGCGGCGATGGGGCGCCGACCGGCTCGTGACGGGCGACGGCGGCGCCCTGGGCACGGCGATCGCGGTCGTGGGCCGCACGGTCGTGGTCCGCGACGGGCCCGACGGGCCGTCGGCGGGACTCGACCTGGCGAACGGCGACGTGCGATGGAGTCGCAGCGCGACGCCGGCGTTCACCCCGCGTGCGGCGCGCGGCGACTTCCTCGTCGGGGACGACGGCTCCACGATGACGGCGATCGACGTCCGATCCGGTCGCCCGGCGTGGTCGATCCCGTTCAGCTCGGTCGATCCCGATCCCGAGGTGTTCGGCAGCCAGGCCGCGACGATCGCCCACGGTCGGGACTGGATCCACTCCTCGGACCGACGGATCGTCGACTTCTCGACCCGACGGTGACATCCGGCGCAGTTCTTGCCGCTGAGCGGGAAGAACTGCGTCGGATCGGGTCAGGAGGAGGTCGCCCAGGCGACGACGAGTGCGCGGGCGATGGAGATGGAACCGGGCAGTCGGAGTCGCGGGCCACCCTCGGCCTGCGGGTCGGGCTGACCACGCAGCCACTCGTCGCCGCTCTCCAGGGCCGCGACGACCTCGTCGCGGCCGAACCAGACGGCCTCGGTGATCTCGCCGTCGAGGTAGTCCAGGGGCTGGTCCCGATCGGCCCGGGCCTCGAAACCGAGCATCAGCGACCGCGGGAACGGCCAGGGCTGGCTGCCCATGTACCGCGGTTCGACGACGTCGAGCCCGGTCTCCTCGTGCAGTTCCCGCACGACGCACTGCTCCACCGACTCCCCCGGCTCGACGAAGCCGGCGAACGTCGAGAACCACTTCTCCGGCCACCCGGCCTGCCGACCCAGCAGGACGTGGTCGGCGCCGTCGTGGACGACGGTGATGATCGCGGCGTCGGAACGTGGGAACTCCTCGCGTCCGGTCACCGTGCTCTTCCGGGTCCACCCGGCGCGGGCGGGGACGGTCGGGCTGCCGTCCACCGGTGAGAACCGTGCCGTCGCATGCCAGTTCAGGATCCCCAGAGCGGTGACCAGCAGGCCCGCCTCGTCGGGATCGAGGCGGCCGAGGCTGCCGCGCGGATCCGCGGTCTTGCCCTCGATCGTCTCGACGCGCAGGGCCCACAGGTCGACCCCGTCGCGGACACCGATCAGCACCGCGTCGTCCGGGATGGTGTCGCCGACGGCGGCCGCGTCCTCCCACCGGAGCCCGTCGGGACCGATCCCCGACCGCCCCTGCGAGTCGACCTGCAGCACCCTCGCCCGAGGCCAGCCTGTCGCGAGCCTGTCGGCGTCGTCGCGGATCTCGTCGGCGCGGTCGACGGTGGACCGCGACAGCAGCGGCGGTTCGGGGAGCGAGAGGAAGGCCACCCACCGAGCCTAACGATCGCGGATCAGGCGGCCCGTCGGCGTGGCGTGTAGTCGTCGACGTAGGGCCAGCCGGTGACCGACGCCATCCATCGCATCAGCCGGTCGGTGGTCGCGCGGGCGTCGTCGGGCACCAGGCCCGTCGGATCGACCACCGCACCCACGTGGATGGTCACGTCGCGCCGCGACCACCAGTGCGTGCCGTCGGCGGTCCCGGTGATCGCGATCGGTACGACGGGCACGCCGGTCGTGATCGCGACCCGCAGTGCACCGGTGTGACCCCGGTGGATGCTGTGCGACATCACCCTCGAGCCCTCCGGGTGGATCGCCCAGGCCGCGCCGGACCGGACCACGGCGCATGCGGTCGCGAGTGCGTCGGACGCCGCGTCACCGCCGTCGCGGTCGACGGGGATCTGTCCGATCGAACTGAAGAACCACCGCTTCAGACGCCCACGCCACCCGCCCTCGGTGAAGTACTCGGCCTTGGCGAGGAAGACGACGGGCCGCCGCGCGGCGATCGCGAGGTGGAAGGAGTCGGAGACGGCCTGGTGGTTCGCGACGAGGATCAGCGGACCGCGGCGCGGGATGTTCTCGGCGCCGACGACGACCGGCCGGTCGCGCAGCCGGAACAGGGGGCCCAGCACGAGTACACGGAGCACCCACTGGACGACCACACAGGTTCGCGTCACCCGCTCTGTCTACACCGCGCGTGGCTCAGGCGGGACCCTTCCGCACGTACAGCAGGCGGTCGCCCTCCTCGATGGCGTCGACCTCGCTGTCGTCGACGCGGTGCAGGCGACCGTCCCGGACCACCCCGAGGACGATGTCGACGAGATGCTGGGGGCTCGCGCCGTACTCGTCGCGTTCGACGTCACGCTCGGCGATCGCATAGCCGGCGTCGGGGGTGAGCAGGTCCTCGATCACCTCGACGACGGCCGGCGTGGAGGTGGCCAGACCGAGGAGCCGACCGGCCGTCTCCGACGAGACGACGACCGAGTTGGCGCCCGACTGCCGGATGAGGTGGGTGTTCTCCGCCTCCCGGATCGACGCGACGATCTTCGCGCGCGGCGCCAACTCACGGGCGGTGAGCGTCGCGAGGACGGCGGTGTCGTCGCGGTTGGTGGCGATGATGATCGACACGGCGTGCTGGGCACCGGCCAGCCGCAACACATCCGACCGTGTCGCGTCGCCGCGGACCGTGACCAGTCCCTCGGCTGCCGCCCCGTCGAGGACGGTCTGGTGGGAGTCGACGACGACGATCTCCGACGGCTTCGTCCCGTCGGCCAGCATCGCGCGCACCGCCGTCTTGCCCTTGGTGCCGTAGCCGACGACGACGGTGTGGTTGCGCACCTTGCTCCTCCAACGCTGGATCTTCAGGGCCTGCCGGGACCGTTCGGTCAACACCTCGAGTGTGGTGCCGACCAACACGATCAGGAACATCACGCGCAGCGGGGTGATGACGAGGACGTTCACGAGCCGCGCGCCCGGGGTGAACGGGACGATGTCGCCGTAGCCGGTCGTCGACAGCGACACCGTCGCGTAGTAGAAGCAGTCCAGGAACGACAGCCGGCTCCCCTGCGAGTCCCGGTAGCCGTCGCGGTCGATGTAGACGATGAGCACCGCCGCGAACAACGCCACGAGCGCGAACAACACTCGACGGCTGATCGCCCGCACGGGGCTGGCCTGCATCTCGGGGATCCGCACGACGCCGACCAACGCGTGGTCGGGCATGGTGGCGAGGTCGTCCGGACGCAGGCGGCGACGAATGGGTCCAGGCATCACGGGGACTCTAGCCCGATCGACCGTCCCGATCAGGCACAGTGGTGCGCATGACAACGCTTCTGGACAGACTTCCGACCCCGGCGGCCCTCCGTCGCCGTCGCACCGCGCAGCGCGATGCGCGCATCATGGGCGGTGCACTGGTCGGCATGGGTGTCCTGCACTTCGCGGTGCCCGCCCCGTTCGACTCGATCGTGCCGCCCGAGATCCCCGGCGACGCGCGGACTCTCACCTACGCCTCCGGCGCCGCCGAGATGGCGATCGGTGCCGGGTTGCTGTACCCGCGGACCCGTCGGACCGCTGCGACCGCGGCGGTCGCACTGTTCGTCGCGGTGTTCCCGGCGAACGTGAACACCCTGCGGGTGTTCCGGGGCAAGCCGCTGCTGCTGGCCGGTGCCGCGGCACGTCTGCCGATGCAGATCCCCATGATCACCACGGCTCTGCGGATCCGTCGGGACTCCTGACCGCGAGCAGTCGCGCCAGGCCGTCGCGGTCGGGCAGGTCCGACGGTTCGACCGTGACCCCCGGCCGCACGTAGTGGAACGCCGCCCGCACGCGATCCAGCGGGACACCGGACAGTTCCGACCAGGCGACCCGATAGGCCGCCAACTGGACCTGCAGCGAGGCCCGATGTGCCGCGTCGGGCAGTGCGCCGGTCTTCCAGTCGACGACGATCGCCGAGCCGTCGGGCTCGGTGAACACCGCGTCGATCCGGCCGCGGACGACGGTGTCGCCGATGACCGTCTCGAACGGCACCTCCACCTCCGCCGGGGTCCGCGCCGCCCACGGTGAGGCCAAGAACGCCTCCCGGAGCACCGCGAGATCGGCGTCGGCGTCGTTCGACTCGTCTGCGGCGCCGGGCAACTCGTCGGTGTCGAGCAGTCGTGTCGCCCCGAATCGGCGCTCCACCCAGGCGTGGAACGCCGTACCCCGGCGCGCGAGCCGGTTCGGCTTGAACGGCATCGGCCGTCGGAGGCGACGGGCGAACGCGGCCTGATCGGTGTCGAGCTCGACGAGTTCGCTGACCGAGAGGTGGTTCGGGAGGGCGACCTCGAGGTCGAACACGCTCTCCGCGGCCCGCTCGGCGAGCAGCGCGTCGACCTCGCGTTCGAGGACGGTCACCTCGTCCTCGGTGTCGGGGTCGTCGGCGCCCGGGTCCCCGGATGTCGACACGGACGGAGAGTCGAAGAGAGCCGGCGCCCCGCGACTGCGGAGTGCGTCGCGGACACGGTCGGCCCCGGCGAGGACCGACGGGCGGTGCGCGCCGAGGGGATCGCGCGGCCATTCGACGGCGGTCGCATGCTCGGCCAGCGGGTTCGTCGCCCCGTCGGCGGGTGCGTCGACCCATGTCACGATGCGCATGCCGGGATCGTCTGCGGCACGGACGATCTCGGCGATCTCGGTGAGGAAGTCCGACGGCCCCTTGGGCTTGTCGTGTCGGGCGGTCCAGTGGTGTCCGGAGATCAGCAACCGCCGCTGCGTCCGGGTGAGCGCGACGTAGAGCAGTCGCCGGTCCTCCTCCAGCTTGCGGTCGCGCAGGGCCTGCTTGTGCTCGTCGATGCGGTCGGTGAGGTCCTTGCGGTCCTCGACACCCTCGAGACGCAACGGCGGGAACCCGACGCCCGACGCGTCGGCGAGGTCGCCGCGCAGGTCTGCCGGGAGCTCGCGGGCACTGCCCAACCAGGTCCCGTCGGACCGGCCGCCGGGGAAGATGTCGGTGCACACGTGGGGCAGCACGATGACCTCCCACTCGAGGCCCTTCGCCGCGTGCATGGTGAGGATCTGGACGCGGTCGTCGGCGATCTCGACCGCACCCATCTCCAGTCCCTTCTCGACGGTGGCCGCCGAGTCGAGGAAGGCCAGGAGCCCCGACAGCGTGGCCGACGGCCGCTCGGCGTAGGTCGCGACGTGCTCGGCGAACGCGTCGAGGTGTTCGCGTCCGGTGATGACACCCCGCATGCGGCGTGCGCGGACCTGCGTCTCGACGGCGACGCCGAGGGTGGCCTCGACATCGGCGACGAGATCCGGCAGCGACTGGCCGATCCGACGACGCAGACCCTCCAGCATGTGTCCGAGATCGACGATGCGTTTGTGCCCGGTCGGGCTGTACCGGGACGCCTCACCCGGGTCGGCGATGGCGTCGCCGAGACCCGCCTCGTCGGCACTGTCGGCGGGCAACACCGCGTCCAGGGCATCGTCGAGCGCGCCGACGGAGTCGACCGCGACGGAACCGCCGGACCCGCCGACGACGGCGAGCTCCCGCGCGCGCCGCCACAACGCCGCGAGATCGGCCGCGCCGAGCCGGAACCGGGCACCGGTCAGCAGCCGCATCGCGGCGGTGCCCGCCATCGGATCGGCCATGAGACGCAGGGTGGCGACGATGTCCTGGATCTCGGGCACGAACAGCAGCCCACCGATCCCGACCACCTCGACCGGGATGCCACGCGATTCGAGCTCCGCGGCCAGCGGGGCGGAGTCCTCGTTGCGGCGCACCAGGATCGCCGTGGTCGGCGGGGCGGTGCCCGCCCGCTCGGCGGCGTCGTACTCCTGCGACACCGCGTCGGCGATCCAGGTGCGTTCGTCGACGACGGTCTCGTGCAGCGCGACGTCGACGGTGCCCTCCGGGGCGTCGTCGCGGGACCGCAGCACACTCACCGGGATCCCGGCGGCGCGCAGATCCTCCGACACCTGATTGGCCAGTCGCAGAGCGGTTCTCGGGTTGCGCCAGCTCGTCAGCAGCTCGCGCCGCGAGGCCGGGTCACCCGAGGACGTCGGGAAGTCGGACGCGAAGCGTGGCAGGTTCGCGGCCGACGCACCGCGCCACCCGTAGATCGACTGGATGGGGTCGCCGACCGCGGTCACCGCCACCTGCGGCCTCCCCGGTCCCGATCGCCCACCGAACAACCGCGACAACAGGATCCGCTGCGAGTGGCCGGTGTCCTGGTACTCGTCGAGCAGCACCGCGCGGACGGTCGCCCGTTCGGCCCCGGCGACCTCGGGATGGTCACGCACCAGCCGCGCCGCGAGCGACATCTGGCTGCCGAAGTCGAGGACGTTCTGGCTGCGCATGGTGTCGGCGAGGCGCTGCACCAACGGCACCAGACGGTGACGTTCTCCGACGACCTCCTGCATCGCACGCAGCGCCTGCGCGGGTTCTGCGCGCTGCCGGGGCCCGGGTGGCAGCGTGTCGATCAGACGGTGCAGCTCCATCCCGCTGCCGGCGATGTCGCCGAGGTCGACGAGGTGCTCGGCGGCGTCGGAGTACAGCGACAGCACCGACTCGGTCACGCCCTGCGGCGTCTTCGCGGTCTCGAGGTCGTCGGGCCATCCGGCGACCACCTCGAACGCCACCTGCCACAGCTCGGTCTCCGAGAGCAGCGTCGACGCAGGCTCCACCGGCAGCAGCAGACCGTGGTCGGCGATGAGCCGCCCGGCGTACGCGTGATAGGTGCTCACCTCCGGATCGGCCGATCGCAGCACGGCACGCGCCGACCCGTCGGGGTCCCACTGCAGCATCGCCGACGATCCTGCGAGCATCGCCAACCGCCGGCGGATCCGCGCGGCCAGCTCGGCCGCGGCCTTCCGGGTGAACGTGAGGCCGGTGATCTCGTCGGGCGACACCAGGCGGTTGGCGACGAGCCACACGACGCGCGCGGCCATCGTCTCGGTCTTGCCCGCGCCCGCGCCGGCGACGACGAGAAGCGGTTCCATCGGCGCCTCGATCACCGCGACCTGCTCGTCGGTCGGCGGCGGCAGACCCAGTGCGGCAGAGAGGCTCCGGGCCGAGATCATCGGGCGCCGCGTGAGCAGGTCAGTCATCGGTCACCGCCTTCCCGGCGAGCGACGCCGGGCACGACGCGGTCAGCGGACACCGCACGCACCCCGCGTTCACCGTCGCGACGAACCGCGGACCGGCGCTGCGGCGGGCGGCCTCGCGGACCAGCTGCGTCCATTCCGCGATGTGGTCGGCGGTGAGCGGGGGCTGCACCCGTTCGGCGGCACCGGTCGTCTTGTTCGACGACGACACGTACACCAACCGTCCCCCACCGGGTTCGGTCCGCGCGACACCCTCGACACCACCGAGGTGGACGGCGAGCTGGTAGGTCGCGAGCTGCGGGTGCACAGCGGCGTCCTCCTTGCTGACCGCGCTCTTGCCGGTCTTCACGTCGACGACGACGGGCCGGCCCTGCCCGTCCCGTTCGAGGCGGTCGATGCGGCCCTTGATGCGGACACCGGCCGCGGCGAGGGGGTCCTCGGGGTCCGCGTCGGGACCGGGCGGGACGACGACGTCGACCTCGACCTCGACGCCGATCTCCTCCAGATCGCCGCGGGAGCGTTCCAGCCACGTCCCGAAGTGGTCCAGCATCGACTCCACGCGGTCCAGCTCGTGCGCGGAGTACCACTGCGCGCCGACGTCGACCTGATCCCAGATGCGCCGCAGCGAGGCGGTCACGTCGTCGGGCGGTATCTGCCCAGCCAGAGCCTGCACCAGCGTGTGCACGACGGTGCCGGCGACGGCCGGGGCCGAGTCGCCGTCACGCCCGCCGGCTCGTTCGAACATCCACCGCAGCGAGCACCGATGGATCGCCTCGACGCTCGACGGTGACACCGTGATCGGGCCGCGCGCCGGATCCCACAGCGGCGCGTCGGTACTCGGCTCGGCGACACCGAACCAGTCGTCGGGGTGAGCGCCGGGCACGCCGGCGTCCGCGAGACGCGCGAGCATCTGCGCGACGCGCGGATCGGGGTCGGGCTGGGCGACCCGGGCGCGCAACGCGGCCACGATCGACGGCAACGACAGCGTGCGTCGGATCGCGGGTGCGACCTCGAGGAGGCCGTCGGCCGAGACGATCGGGACACCCTCGTCGTCGGGCTGCTCGCCCGCGACGAGTGCGGCCAGCTCCACGAGGAAGCGTGACGGCGCCGCGTCCCCGCCACCGTCGTCGACGGCGGTCACCAGCAGACGCCGACGCGCACGCGAACAGGCGACGAGGAACAGGCGACGTTCGTCGGCCAGCGCGACCGCCGTGCGCGAGACGGTGTCGAGCCCGTCCACGGCCACACCGTCGAGCAGGTCCACCAGCGCGGGGGTACCGAGGATGCCGCCACGGCTGCGCAGCGCGGGCCACAGCCCGTCCTGCACACCGGCGACCGCGACGACGTCCCACTCCCGTCCCGCCGCGGCGTGTGCGGAGACGATGGTGACCGCCTCGGCACCACCGTTCCGACGCGGCGCCTCCCCCGCGATCCGCAACGCCCCGACGTGGTCGACGAAGGCGGCGATCCCCGCGGCGGGGAGGTTGTCGGTGAAGCCCGCTGCCACGTCGAACAGCGCGACGACGGCGTCGAGGTCGCGATCGGCCTGGTCGGCCGCGGGACCGCCGCGCAGTGCGGTCGCCGACCAGCGGCGGGCGAGGCCGGTGGCCTCCCACGCCGCCCACAGCACGTCCTCGACCCCTCCGCCACGACGCTCCTCCCGCCGGGCGGCCCGCACGACGTCGCGCACACGTGCCAGCGGAGCACGCTCGGCCGCGGTGAGTGCGTCGAACCGGGCGGTCGCGTCGGGATCGGCGAGGCCGTCGTCGTCGGCGAGGACCGCGACGATGACGTCGATGGAATCCCTTCCCGCCGCAGTGGGATCGGCATCGAGGGTGCGACGGAGACCACGACGTAGGCGGCGCACCGCGGTCGGGTCGGCTCCGCCGACGGGGCCGGACAGCAGTGCGAGCGCCTCGTCGCCGTCGACCGAGCCGTCGACCGCCCGCAGCACCGACAGCAGCGCCGCGACGGCCCGCTGCCTGTGCAGCGGCAACTCCGACGCGGGCGTGACGACCGGGACTCCGGTCGCGCGCAGGGCGCGGCGCAGCGCAGGGACGGATCGTGCGACCGACCGCGCCACGATGGCCATCCGCGACCACGGCACACCCTCGAACACGTGCGCACGACGCAGGGCGTCGGCGATGGCCGTCGCCTCCTTGGCGGCCGAGCCGTACGCCTCCACCCGGACGGCCGGCCCGGCGCCGAGGACGTCGACCGGCTGCCGGTCACCGTCGTCGGCTTCGGCGGGTCGACGCGCGGGACGCGACCTCCCGGGCAGTCGGGCGGCGATCGCGTCGACGACTGCCGAGATCTCGGGCACCGCGCGCCGGTCGACGTCGAGGACGACGTCGTGATCGGAATCGTCGCCGTCGGACGAGTCCGGGACGAGCTCGTCGAGGAAACGCGGCGACGCGCCGCGGAAGGCGAACACCGTCTGGTCCCGGTCACCGGCGACCACGGTCTCGGCACCGGTCCCGACCAGTCGGACGAGGTGGGCGGCCTGCGGGTCGAGATGGTGGGCGTCGTCGACGAGGAGGTGTCGGATGCGGGCGCGTTCCCCGGCCAGCAGCTCGTCGTCGGTGGACAACGCGGTGAGCGCCGAGCCGATCAGCTCGGCGGCGTCGACCGCGGGTGCCGTGGCCTGCGGCGACGCGGACCCGACCGCTGCGCGCAGCAGCGTCGTCTGTTCGTACTGGCGGTAGGCGACACCCGCGGCGATCCACTCGTCGCGCCCGTGGGCGCGACCGAGGGTGATGAGCTTCTCGGGCCCGACGCCGCGTTCGGCCGCCCGCATGATCAGGTCCCGCAGTGCCTGGGCGAACCCGTCGGTGTGCAGCGCGGGGCGCAGCCGCTCGGGCCAGTGCCGGGCACCGTCGGCGATGTCACCGGCGAGCAGTTCACGCAGCACGGCGTCCTGCTCGGATCCGGTGATGAGGCGCGGGAGTGGGTTGCCGTTCGCGGACGCCTGCAGACGGAGCACCGCGAAGGCGTACGAGTGCACCGTCCGGACGAGCGGTTCACGGGTGGAGCGATGCCCGACGTCGCGGTCGCGACCCGGGTCGGCGAGAACGCGGCGGGTGATCTGCTCGCGGAGCCGCACGGCCGCACGGCGATCGGACGCGAGGACCAGCACCGATTCGGGATCCGCCCCGGTCGCGGTCAGACGGGAGACCGCGACGTCGACGACGAGCGACGACTTGCCCGTCCCGGGACCGCCCGTGACACGCGTCGGTGCCCACCCGCGACCGCCGCCGGGGAGCGGGCCGGACACGAGCCGCTGCGCCGCACCGGTCCAGGTGCGCTCGACGACCTCGGCCGCGGCTCCGGTGACCAGCGTTGCCGGGACCTCGGCCCGGCGCCGCGGACGGTCGCGGGCGGCGCCCGTCGGATCCTCACGCATCGTGTGCCATCCCTCCCGTCGTCGCCCCGGTCCTCATCCCGGCCCCGATTCGATCACCTGGCACCGACAGCCGCCACCGCCGGTACCGGATGCCCTGTGCACAGACCCCCGGCATGATCGGGACCATGACGACGATGGCGGTGACGACATTCGGCCCGGCGGACGGTGAGACGGTGCTCGTGGTCCACGGGGTCACCGGCCACGGGCGTCGGTGGCGGACGCTCGCGGAGGATCACCTCGGCGATCTGCGTGTCGTCGCACCGGACCTGCTGGGCCACGGCCACTCGTCGTGGGCGGCGCCGTGGACGATCGAATGTCAGGTCGCCGGCCTCGTCGAGGTGCTCGACGAGCACGCGTCGGGGCCTGTCGTCGTCGTCGGGCACTCCTATGGTGGTGCGCTCGCGCTGCAGCTGGCCGCGACCGCCCCGGAGCGGGTCGGCGGTCTCGTCCTGCTCGATCCCGCCGTCGGCCTCGACGGCGACCGCATGGCCGACGCCGCGTCGTCGACACTCGACTCCTGGTACGTCCGTGACGAACAGGATGCGCGGGACCGCAAGCGCGCCGAGGCGTGGTGGGAGGTCGACGACGCCGTGCTCGACGAGGAGATCGAGACGCACCTGCTGCCCACGGCGGACGGTCGCATGACGTGGCGTCTGCACCCCGGCGCGATCATGACGACGTGGAGTGAGCTGGCACGGCCGTTCGCCCTCCCGCGGGCCGGGACCCCGACGGCGATGATCGTCGCCGACAAGGTCCGACCGCCCTACGCCTCGGCAGAATTCGTCGACGCTCTCACCGATCGGCTCGGCGATCGGCTGACCGTCCACCACGAGGACTGCGATCACATGGTCCCGCTGAGCCGACCCGAACTCACCGCGGCGACGATCCGCGACGTCCTCACCCGGGCCGGCTGACCGACTGTCGGGCAGAGGGAACCGATCGGCGTCCCCAACTGCCCAACCGACGTCTGCAACCGCCCAACCGACGTCTGGAAGCGCCCACTCGACGGGTCGACGAGGGGTCAGGGGGTGGCGAGTGTGTGTGCGTGGGCGCGGAAGCGCGCGGCGACGAGATCGGCGAGGGCCGGGTCGGCACCGAGCGGCTCGGCGACGAGATCGGCGCCCGCGCCCGTCAACCGCGCGTGGAACATCCCCGGCGCCAACAGGTGTGCCGCGACGGCGACCCGTCGGGCACCCGCGACCCGCGCAGCCCCGACAGCCTCGGCGACGGTCGGTGACGCGGTCGCGGCGTACCCGACGTCGACGGGCGCCCCGGTGAGACGCGCGAGTTGGTCGGCGGCCGTGCGGACGTCGGTGAGCGCGTGGGGATCCGACGATCCCGCGGCGGCGAGCACCACGTGGTCACCCGCACGCCACCCCGCCTCCCGCAGTCGGGCGAGCAGCACCTGCGCGATCGCCGGGTCGGGCCCGAGGGCCGATGTCACGCGGACGTCGGTGCGTCCGGTGCCCCGCACGTGCTCGGGGATGTCGACGCGGACGTGGTAGCCCGAGGCGAGGAACGCCGGCATCAGCACCGCCGGCCCGTCGATCTCGTCGAGGACCTCCGACGGCGTCGGGCCCAGCACGTCGACGAACGCCACCCGCACCGGACCGACACGGTCGGCGACGAGGTCGGCGAGTCGCGCGACGGTCCCGACACCGGCTGCCGAGCGCGTGCCGTGGGCGACGAGGACGAGCGTCGGGTCGCTCACTCGTCCTCCCACTCGAGGTCGACGGCCAGTCGGTACCCGCGCTTGACGACGGTCTGGACCATCGTGGGATCGCCCAGGGCGGTACGCAATCGGGCCATCGCGGTCTCCACCGCATGGGTGTCCCCACCGCCTCCGGGCAGGGCGGCGAGCAGGGTGTGCCGGTCGACGACACGACCGGGTACGCGGGTCAGGGCACGCAGCAGCGCGAGGCCGGCGGCGGTCAGCGGGCGCAGCGTCCCGTCGACGGTGACCCCGCGGGCGAGGACGACCATGTCGTGTCCGGACACGCGCAGCACCTGGGTGCGACGCGGGAGTTCGTCGGCGATCGTGCGGGCGAGCGCACCGAGACGGAACCGTGCGGGTTGGACGGTCGGCACCTGCAGCGCCTGCAGTGGTGCCGCGGTGACGGCGCCGACGCAGAGCGCGGGCACCGTCGTGCGCAGCGCGTGCAGGAAGTCGTCGAGCACGCCGAGTTCGCGGGCGCGGCCGAGCATCGAGGCGACGGCGGGCGCACTGGTGAAGGTGATGCCGTCGATGTCGTGTCCGATGGTCAGTCGGATCATCTGGTCCAGCGCGGTGGTGTCGGCGGGAGGTGTCCAGCGGTACACCGGGATCGGCACCACCGTGGCACCGGCCTCGCGCAGCACCGCGCACAGGTCGGGCAGCGGCTCCCACTCGGTGGTGGCGCCGTGCAGCTGTACGCCGATCCGCAGACCCGTGACCCCCTGCGTGAGCAGGTGGTCGATGACCTCGCTCGACGACTCGTTCGGCGGCGACCACTCCTCGCGCAGACCGGCGGCACGGATGGCGCCCTTGGCCTTCGGCCCGCGCGCGACGACCGTCGACCGCGTCAGCGCCTCGGTGAGCGCCTCGGCCGCGCCCCAGCCGTCCGCGGCCTCCATCCAGCCGCGGAAGCCGATTCCGGTGGTGGCGATGACGATGTCGGGCGGATCGCCGGTGATCTCGGCGGTCACCCGTTCGAGTTCGGCGTCGTCGGCGAGCGGGATGATGCGGATCGCGGGTGCGTGCACCACCTCGGCGCCCCGTCGCGTCAGCAGCGCCTCGAACTCGTCGGCCCGACGCGCCGCGGTGATGCCGATGGTGAACCCCGACAGCGGTGGCGCGGGGGCCTCGTCGACCGCCTCCGCCGGCGGGGCGGGGCTCACCACGCCGCGATGTCGACCCGGCCGTCGACCACCCGGGTGGCGAAGGTGCCGAGACCGACGGTGTCGTCGGTGTCCGGATCGGTCGGGGTCCCGTCGAGACAGAGGCCGGTCCGCAGCGAGAACACCTGCTTGAGCAGCGGCGAGGCGACGGTCGGCTCACCGTCCCGGTCACCGACGAGACCACGCGACATCACCGCGGCCCGCCCGAACGGGTCGACGTTGCCGACGGCGTGCAGATCGCCGGAGGACAGCAGGAAGAGAGCCACCTGCATGCCGTCGGGCAGCAGGACCGCGACGCCGCGGCCGGGGACCAGCGCGTCCAGACGGCAGGCCGGAACCCACTGCGTGTCACCCGCGGTGCCGGCGGCGGCATGGTCGTGGTGGGTGAGCGTCATGGTCGATCTCCTCGGTCCTCGTGTGCGTCCAGTGTGTCGCCGTCGTGTGACGACGACGTTTCGCCGGTGTCGGTGGGAGGTGACGCCGCAGGTCACCCCGCGTGTCAGTGCCTGGTCGGCATCCCCGGTGACCCCAGCAGCACCGGGACGCGGCGCCCGTCGGACTCGGTGAACCCGATCGTCGGGTCGGGCTCGTCGGGGGCGTTGACGAACGAGACGAACCGCGACAGCTTCTCCTCGTCCTCGAGGACGGCGGCCCACTCGTCCCGGTACCCCTCGACGTGACGGTCCATGTCGGCCTCGAGCTGTGCCGCGATCCCGAGGCTGTCGGAGCAGACGACGTCGCGCAGATGGTCCAGTCCACCCTCCAGCGACTCCAGCCACGGCGCGGTGCGCTGCAGCCGGTCCGCGGTACGGATGTAGAACATCAGGTACCGATCGATGTAGGCGACGAGCGTCTCGTCGTCGAGACCGGACGCCAACTGCTGCGCGTGCACCGGCCGCTGTCCGCCGTTTCCGGCGACGTAGAGGTTCCATCCCGACTCGGTCGCGATCACACCGACGTCCTTGCCACGGGCCTCGGCGCACTCGCGCGCACACCCGGACACCCCGAACTTGATCTTGTGCGGGGAGCGGAGCCCGCGATACCGCGTCTCCAGACGGACGGCCATCGCCACCGAGTCCTGCACGCCGTACCGACACCAGCTCGACCCGACACAGCTCTTCACCGTCCGCAGGCTCTTGCCGTAGGCCTGCCCCGACTCCATCCCCGCATCGACCAGGCGTCGCCAGATCTGCGGCAGCTGGTCGACGCGGGCGCCGAACATGTCGATGCGCTGCCCGCCGGTGATCTTGGTGTACAGACCGAAGTCCCGTGCGATCTCACCGATCACGATGAGTTGCTCGGCGGTCACCTCGCCGCCCGGCATCCGGGGCACCACCGAGTACGACCCGTTCTTCTGCAGGTTGGCGAGGAAGTGGTCGTTGGTGTCCTGCAGGGCGGCCTGCTCGCCGTCGAGGATGTGGTCCGACGACGTCGACGCGAGGATCGACGCGACCGTCGGCTTGCACACCTCGCACCCGGAACCGGTCCCGAAGCGTGCGATGAGCTCGGAGAACGTCCGGATGCCGGTTGATGCGACGACCTCGAACAGCTCGCGGCGGGACTGCGAGAAGTGCGCGCAGAGTGCGCTGGACAGTTCCACCCCCGACTCGGCGAGCAGCGTCGTGATGCTGGGGACGCACCCGCCGCAGGTCGTCCCGGCGCCGGTGCATCCCTTGACGGCCGCGACGTCACAGGCCCCGTCGGCGACGGCGGCACAGATGGCGCCCTTGGAGACCGCGTTGCACGAACAGATCTCGGCCTCGTCGGGCAGCGCGCCGACACCGATCCCGCCGCCGGACGTCGCGGGGGTGATCAGAGCGGCGGGGTCCCCCGGGATCGCCCGTCCCACCATGGGTCTGAGCGTGGCGTAGGCGCTCGCGTCCCCGACGAGGATCCCGCCGAGCAGGGTCGTCGCGTCGTCGGAGACCACGACCTTCGCGTAGGTCCCGGCGATCGGGTCGCTGTGGACGATCTCCAGCGCGCCCTCGGTGACACCCATGGCATCACCAAAACTGGCGACGTCCACGCCGAGCAGCTTGAGCTTGGTGGACATGTCGGCGCCGGCGAAGGCCGCGTCCCCGCCGAGGAGTCGATCGGCCACGATCTCGGCGGTCGAGTACCCGGGAGCGACGAGTCCGTAACACCGGCCGTCGACGGCGGCGACCTCACCGATGGCATAGATGTCGGGATCCACGCTGCGACAGCTGGAGTCGACGAGCACACCGCCCCGCTCACCGACGTCGAGTCCGGCGGCACGGGCGAGTTCGTCACGCGGACGGACACCGGCGGCGAACACGAGCAGCTCGGCGTCGATCTCGGTGTCGTCGGACAGGCTCACGGTGACGCCGCCGTCGTGGCGGGCCTGCACGGCCGTCGTCGACACCCCGGTGTGCACGGCGACGCCGAGTTCGCCGACGATTCTGGCCAGCAGCGCGCCGCCGCCGTCGTCGACCTGCAGCGGCATCAGGCGGGGCGCGAACTCCACCACGTGCGCCGACATCCCGAGCGACCGCAGGGCGTTCGCGGCCTCCAGTCCGAGCAGACCGCCGCCGACGACCACGCCGACCGCGCCGGGGTCCACCGACTCCGCGGCCGCGCGGATCGCGTCGAGGTCGTCGAGGGTCCGGTAGACGAAACACCGCGGATGGTCACGGCCCGTGACAGGCGGCACGAAGGCGTACGACCCGGTCGCGATGACCAGTGCGTCGTAACCGATCTCGGTGCCGTCGGAGGTGATCACCCGATGGCCGTCACGGTCGACGGTCTCGGCGCGGACACCGAGTCGCAGTTCCACGAGATCGTCGCCGGCGTAGTCGTTGCCCGCCAGCGCCAGGTCGCCGCGGTCCCAGGAACTGACGTAGGACGACAGACCCACACGGTCGTACGCGGCGTCGGACTCCTCCCCCAGCACCACCACGCGCCACTGACCGGTGATGTCGGCGCGACGCAGGTCGGTGACGAACCGGTGGCCGACCATCCCGTGCCCGACGACGACGACGGTCTTCACGCTCATGCCACACCCACCGCGGGCGTCGCGGTCGATCCCGATCCTGCACTCACCGTGGACTTCTCACCACGGGCGTAGAACCACCAGGTGATGACCCCGGCCACGACGTAGAACGCGAGGAAGACCCAGAACGCCGTCGTCGCCGACTCGTGCGACTTGTAGCTCGCGCGCAGGACCAGGTTGATCGCGACACCGCCGAGTCCGCCGAACGCGCCGGCGATGCCGATGAGGGCACCGGACATCGACCGCGACCAGGTGATCTTGCCGAACGCGTTGAGTCCCCGGTTCTCCTGCGCCTTGGCCTCGAACACGGCCGGGATGATCTTGTACACCGAGCCGTTGGCGACCCCGGAGATCAGGAACAGCAGGATGAACCCGACGATGAACGCTGCCAGCACCCCGCCGGTGATGCTGTTGTCGTTCGAGTCCGAGACCGTGCCCGCGGCGACCAGGATCACCGACGAGGCGACCATCGCGACGAAACACCACATCGTCACCCGGCCGCCGCCCATGCGGTCGGCGAGCTTGCCGCCGTACGGCCGCGACAGCGACCCGAGGAGCGGACCGATCCAGGCGATCTGCGCGGCGGCCAGCGCGGGCTTCGGGTCGCCGGAGGCGGTGAAGCTGATGTTGAGGACCTGGCTGAACGCGAACCCGAATCCGATGAACGAGCCGAACGTGCCGACGTAGAGCAGCGAGATCAGCCAGGTGTCGCGGTAGCGCAGGCAGTCGATCATCGCCTTCCCCGACGACGTCTGATGGTCGAGGTTGTCCATGTAGATCGCCGCACCGACGCCCGCGAGGGCCAGCAGCACGAGGTAGATGGAGCAGACGATCTCCGGGCGGTCCGACGCGATCGAGATGATCAGCAGACCGATCAGCTGCACCGCGGGCACACCGATGTTGCCGCCACCTGCGTTGAGGCCCAGCGCCCAGCCCTTGAGCCGCTGGGGGTAGAAGGCGTTGATGTTGGTCATCGACGACGCGAAGTTGCCGCCGCCGAGACCGGTCAGCGCGGCGACGAGCAGGAACCACCCGAATCCGAAGTCGCCGGGGTTGAGCATCAACATCAGCGTGAGCGACGTCGGGACGAGCAGCACGACGGCGCTGAAGATCGCCCAGTTGCGCCCACCGAACCGGGCCGTGGCCTGGGTGTAGGGGATGCGCAGGCAGGCACCGACGAAGGTGGCCGTCGCGGCGATGACGAACTTCTGGTCCAGCGAGATGCCGTACTCGGGGCCCATGAACAGCGCGAGCACCGAGAACAGCGACCACACCGAGAAGCCGACGTGCTCACAGATCACCGACCACACGAGGTTGCGGCGGGCGATGGCCTCGTTGCCGTTGTCCCACGCCTCGCGGTCCTCGGGATCCCAGTCGGTGATGTGGTGTCTGCGTCTCGTGGTGGTCGTCACGGGAGTCCTCTCGTGGCACGGCGGGTGGTCGCGGCTCACGCTAGGGAGCCGGTGTTGCCGTGATGCGTCCCGCGATGACCCCGGCGTCACGGTGTTCTCACCCCTGGTCCGAGGCGCCTGTGAGACGCGCGTCGGGCAATCGAGTCCGGGCCGGGGGTGCACCTCGTAGAGTCAGCGGCGACACGCAGTCCCCTCCGACGCCGGTACACCCGCGTCGGGGGCTCTTCGAGGAGGACCATCCGATGCCACGCCGTAGGCGGTTGTCGACCGTCGCCGCCCTGCTCGCGGCGGTCACCGCCACCATCGTCACGGCTCCGGCCGCGTCGGCCGCGCCCCTGCCGCGCAACTGCACGCAGGCGCTGTTCCAGAGCGACATCCGCTGCACCTTCACCTACACCGGTGCGCCGCAGGTGTTCACCGTGCCGCAGGGATTGCGACGGGTGCTGGTGGAGGCGGTCGGTGCCGGCGGCGCCGACACCGGCGGATCGGGCTTCGCGTCCACCAAGCCCGGCAAGACCTTCGCCTACGCACCGGTGTTCGGCGGGCAACGCCTGTTCGTCTACGTCGGCGGCAACGGCCAGCACAACGCGCCCGGCAGCCGGATCGGCGCCGGCGGCTACAACGGCGGCGGCGCGGGATACCCGAACGGTGGCGGCGGCGCGAGCGACGTCCGCACGGTCGGTGGGGATGCGATGTCGCCGCAGTCGTTGGCCTCGCGGCTCGTCGCGGCCCCCGGTGCCGGCGGGTCGGCGGCGACCCGCGGCGGCGACGGCGGACGGCCCGGCGACAGCAACGGCCTGCGCCTCGGTGGCGGTGCCGGCGGCCCGGACAACGGCGGCAGCCCCGCAGGAGACTCGCAACCCGGTCGGCTCGGTGTCGGCGGTGCCGCGTCGGCGACCGGTGGCGGTGGCGGCGGTGGCGGGTTCTTCGGCGGCAGCGGTGGCTACAGGGGCGCCGGCGGTGGTGGCGGTTCGCCGCTGCCGTTCTCCGCGACGACACAGGTCGCCAAGTCGGGCGAGGGTGCCCGCGTCACCATCGTCTACGACGGGCCGTGCACGCCGTTCTGCTTCGGCAGCTGATCAGCGGTCGGACTCGCCGCGCACCGCGGCGAGTTCGGCACGCAGGCGGTCGTTCTCGTCCTGCAGTTCGGTGATGCGCGCGGCGTAGGGCGCGGTCCGCTCGGCCACCATCTCCGCGGTGTACTGGGGCACCATGCTGCGTGAGCAGTTCCAGTCGAACGCCTCGACATCCAGTGTCACACACCGCTCCACACGCGCGGCGACGGGCCGACCGGCGATGTGGCCCAGCGTGGTCGCGAGGTCGGGGTCGTCGGCGGCGTCGACCACCCGGGCGCGGGCGAACACCTTGATGCGGGTGCGGCGCGGGAAGTCGGCGACGAACACGGCGACACGGTCGTCGGAGTCGATGTTGCCCACCGAGACGAACTGCTGGTTGCCGGGGAAGTCGGGGAACCCGAAGCGGTTGCCCCCGAGATGATGCAGGAAACCCGGTGGGCCGCTGCGGTACTGGATGTACGGCCACCCCTGCGGTGTGATCGAGGCGAGGTGGAACTGGAACACCGACGTGAGCAGACGGACCTCGCGGTCGGTGATCTCCTGAGGCCCGTCGTCGGGGGTGTCGAGATCGGCCCCGTAGGCGACCGCACTGCCGACACGGTCCTGTCGTCCGAGCGCGTGCGGCCCGAACGCGATGTGCGAGTAGCGGCGCCCCACGTCCTCAGACCATCAGACGGACGATGTCGACCACGCGCGACAGGCCGGCCAGCGCGCCGGCCGACGACCGCGGGTGCAGGGCGTGCACGGCGAGACGGAACAGCAGCGCGCGCAACATCATCTGCGGCCACTCGGGCAGGTCGGACCAGCGGGTGACGAGATCCTCGTCGGCACCGCCCCACGCCAGGGCGTCGACGACGACGACCGCCGACGCCCACGCCGCCGGTCGCCAGTACGGGACGAAGTCGGTGATCCCGGGTGCCGCCGCACCGGCGAAGAGCACGGTGCCGAACAGGTCGCCGTGGACCAGCTGCGGCGGTGAGGACACCGGTGTCCGCAGGGTCGCCAGCGTCTTGAGCATCTCGATGCTGCGGGCGCCGTCGGGAGACGTCGGTTCGCCGAAACCCGCTGCGCGCGCGGACCGCAACGGGACGTCCTCCCACGCGGCCCGATCGGCCGCGGTGAAGACGTCCACATCGGTGTAGGGCGGCGCGGGTGCCTGCAGCAGGAATCTCGGACGCTCGATCGCCGACGTCACCTGGTGCAGACGGTTCGCCACCGAGACGACCTCGTCGTGGCGGGGCTCGGGCGAGCCGGCGATGTAGGTGTCCGCCCGCCAGCCGGACACCACGTAGCGCCCGTCGGTGCCCCGGAGCGGGCGCGCCACGCGCAGACCGTCGACGAAGAGGTCCTCGCGGACCGTCGCCGACCATGCCGCGCGGGCGTGATCCGGGACGAGGGACAGCACCACCTCACCGATGCGCCAGCCGCCCTCCCACTCGCGGGTGAGCGCGATCGGCTCCGTCCCGGACAGCCCGAACGTCGCGACGACGTGCGCGGGTGGTTCCGGTGCGTTCACGAGAGGTCACGTTACCGATCCGGGGTGTCGTTGCCGGGGAGGCGCCCGGCGGTGTCCGCGGACGTCGCGACCACACGCGCGGTGGCCGGACCGCGCCCGCGCAACCCCACCCCGGCGATCACCGCACCGAGCAGGGCCACCGCGGCGAACACCGGGACGGCTCGACGGAACGTGATGTCGAACGAGGCGTCCAGACCGGTCGCCGCCGAGGTGCCGGCGATCAGGGGGATCGCGGCGACGGCGATGAGCCCCGCCGCCCGGGCGACGGCGTTGTTCACCCCGCTGGCGAGGCCGGAGTGCGCGTCGTCGACCGCCGCGAGGACCGTGGCGGTCAGCGGCGCGACCAGAGTCACCAGACCGATGCCCATGAGCAGCGCGCCCGGCAGGACGTCGGTGACGTAGTCGGTGTGCGGCCCGATCCGCAGGAACAGCAGCAACCCCCCGGCGAGTGCCACCGCCCCGACGGTCAACGGCACGCGGGGCCCGATCCGGGCGGCGAGCGCGGCCGATCGCGCCGAGAGCACCAGCATGAGGACGGTGACCGGAAGCAGCGCCGCGCCCGCCCAGATCGCCGGGTAGCCGGCGACCACCTGCAGCTGCAGGGCCGTCAGGAACAACTGCCCGCCGATCGCGGCGTACACGGCGAACGTCATGACGTTGACGACGGTGAAGGTGCGGGAACGGAACAGGCGCGGGGGCACCATCGGTTCGGGTACGCGCCGTTCGACGACGACGAACACCGCTCCCGCCGCCACCCCGACGACCGCCTCGGCGACGATCTCCACGGTCGACCCACCGTCGGCGGCGCGGATCAGCGCGACCGTCGTGGCGGCGAGGGCGACGATCGCCGCACCGGCGCCGAGCACGTCGAATCCGTGGTGCTGCTGAGTGTCCCGCGTCTCCGGCACGTGGCGCACCGCGACGACGATGCACGCGACCGCGACCGGGATGTTGACCAGGAACACCCAGCGCCACCCGGGACCGTCGGCGAGCGCACCGCCGACGAACGGACCCACCGCCGAGGCGACACCGCCCAGCCCCGACCACAGCCCGATCGCGCGGGCGCGGTCCGCGGGCCGCAGCGACGACTGGATCATCGCCAGCGATCCCGGTGTCAGCAGTGCTCCCCCGACGCCCTGCACCGCGCGGGCGGCGACCAACACCTCGATCCCCGGGGCGAGTCCGCACGCCAGCGACGCGAAGGCGAACAGGACGATGCCCACGATGAACACCCGGCGACGCCCGAACCGGTCGCCGAGCGAACCGCCGAGCAGCACCAGCGCCGACAGCGTGGTCATGTAGGCGGTGACCGTCCACTGCAGCGACGCGAGACCGGCGTCGAGGTCGGCGGCGATCCGCGGGAGCGCGACGTTGACCACCGTCGAGTCGAGCATGACGATCGCCGTGCCGAGGACGGCAGCGGCCACGACCCACCGCCCCTGCGCGGAGGCGAGCACCACCCCGGCCGAGCCCTCCGCGGTCGGATCGGCGTCGGCCGAGGCGGCACTCACCTCAGTAGACCGGCAGCGACGGGTCGACCTGACGGGTCCACGCGACGATGCCGCCGTCGAGGTGCCGGACGTCGGTGACACCGGCGCGGCGCAACGCCGCGAGCGCGCGGGCCGATCGGACGCCGGTCTTGCAGTAGAGGACGGCCGGACGGTCCCGGGGTATGCGGTGCAGCGCGGCACCGGACTCGATGTCGCCCACGGGGATCAGCGTGGCGCCGGCGATGTGGGCGATGTCCCATTCGACGGGTTCCCGCACGTCGATGAGGACGGGTGGGGCGGGCGCGTCGAGATCGGCGCGCAGATCGGTGGGTGACACGACGTCGGGGAGGGCGGTCGGCTCCGAGTGCGCGGCGGTCCCGCAGAACGCGTCGTAGTCGTCGAGCGCGGTGATCCGCGGGCTGTCCGGGTCCCTGCGGACGTCGACGGTCTGGAAGCGCATCCGCAGCGCGTCGTAGAGCAGCACCCGCCCGAGCAGCGGGTCGCCGGTACCGGTGACGAGCTTGACCACCTCGGTCGCCATGATCGACCCCACGGTCCCGCAGAGCATCCCGAGCACACCGCCCTCGGCGCAGGACGGCACCGACCCGGCGGGCGGGGCCTGCGGGTAGAGGTCGCGGTAGGTGAGCCCGCGGTCGTCCGGGGCGGCGTCCCAGAAGACCGACACCTGACCCTCGAAGCGGTAGATCGATCCCCAGACGTACGGCACCCCGGCGAGCACGGCCGCGTCGTTGACGAGGTAGCGGGTGGCGAAGTTGTCCGTGCCGTCGACGACGAGGTCGTAGCGCTCGAAGAGTGCGACAGCGGTGTCGTTGTCGAGTGCGTGCTCGTGCAGCTCGACCGCCACGTGGGGGTTGGTCTCGGCGATCGCGTCCCGGGCGCTGGCCGCCTTCGACCGTCCGATGTCGGACTGGCCGTGGATGATCTGACGCTGCAGGTTCGACTCCTCCACGACGTCGAACTCGACGATGCCGAGGGTTCCCACACCCGCGGCCGCGAGGTACAGCAGCACCGGGGAGCCGAGACCGCCCGCGCCGATCACGAGGACGCGTGCCGCCGTCAGACGACGTTGACCGTCCGGTCCGATGTCGGGCAGGACGAGATGGCGGCTGTACCGGGCGATCTCCTCGCGTCCCAGCGGTGGCGCGGGATCCACGAGCGGCGGCAGCGATGTCACCGGTCCAGGCTAGGCCTGTGGGAACGGCCAGGGGTTGGCGCGGCAGGTGAGGTCACGGTCGGCGCGCATGTCGGGGTCGAGCGCCATGATCTGACTGTTCGAGACCCCGAAGGTCTGCTGCATCATGATCGGCGCCAGCGCGCCCTGGGCGCCGCACGGTTCGTGCTGTTCGTAGCCGATGGCGTGCCCGACCTCGTGGTTGATCAGGTACTGCCGGTAGAGCAGGTCGTCACCCTGGTAGGACACGGCGCCGCGGACCCACCGCGCCTCGTTCACCGTGACGCGGCCGTCGGGCGGGTAGTAACAGCTCGACTCGAGCTTGATCTGGTAGCCGCACAACTCGCGCGTGGTTCCGGTGGAGGTCAACGCCACCCGGAAGTCGGGGGTGCCGGTGTCGACACGGCGGAAGGCCACCGCTCCCCCGCCGATCCAACTGCGTGGGTTGGCCAGCGTCGCGTCGACGAGCTTGCCGAAGCTGCTGTCGCTGCCGTAGTCCGCCGGGTTCAGTCCGTTCTCGACCTGGATCGAGTAGGTGTACGTCCGGCTCGCCCGAGGGTTCCCGACGACGCCCGTGGTGCCCGGCACCGTTCGCCACGTCTTCGCGCCCATCGTCGTGAACGCGCCCCCGTCGGGGAGCTGACCGGCGGGCAGGCTCGACTCCGCGATCGATCCGCGCGGGGCGCCGATGGCCGTGGTCTCGGTGTTCACCGCCGGGTTGCGCGCCTCCGACGGTGTCGTGGCCGGCGGAGCCGACGACGACGAGCCGCCGTCGGCGATGGTCACGACCAACAGGACGACGGTCAGGACGAGGAGCACGGGGATGGCGTAGGCGCGCCACCCGTACGTCGAGACGAACCGTCCGATCGCACTCTGCGTCTTGCGTGGCGGTCGCGGTCCGCGACGGCCTCGGGTGCCGAGGTCGATCGGATCCCAGTGCGCGCGCAGCGGCTGGTCGTCCCGAGGACGGTCCGCGCGCGGGGGGACCTGCGCGCCGGGCGGCAGCGCCGGCGGCGGAGGCAGCGGGCGACGATCGGGCCCCTGCCGCGACCCCGTCGGCACGGGACCCGACGGATGGGGGCGCATGCCCGACGGGAGGTCCCCGGACGGGGGACCGCCGGGATGCGGACCCGGTCCGGGCCCGGGGTACCGGCCACCGGGCGCCGACGGACCACGCGGCCCGGGCGCCGTCGGGGTGCGGGGATGTCCACCGCCGCCGGAGCTCACGTCGTCACCATCTCACACCGCGACAGACGCGCCCGGGACGCTCGCCGGGCGGTCGGGCGACGTCAGGACGTCCGCGACGCCTCCGCGACCTCGACGTGTCGGGCGATCTCGCGGGCCGTCTCGACCGGGATCTCCATCTGACACACGTGCCCGACGGCGCCGAACATGACGAGCCGCGAGTCCGGGATCGCCCGGATCAGTCGCGGGGCGATCGCGGAGCTGACGAGCTTGTCGCGACCACCCCAGACGACGAGCGTCGGCGAGCCGATCGCCTGCGCGACGCGCCAGTGCGCACGGCCCGACATCCACACCCAACTGGCGACCAGCGCGGTGAGTGTCCGCGAGAGGGCGACCGGCGCCCAGGGCAGCGCCGCGCGGGCCACCGCGTGCTCGACGGCCTGCGCGGTGCGCACCGGCCCGAGTCGGGACGGGTCGACCATGATCTCGCGCAGGGTCTGCGCCACCTGCCGTTCGGGGTGCGATCGGCCGAGGTAGCCGAAGACCGCCGGACCGACCCGGGGCACCGACGCGAGCGTCAGCGGCACGAAGCTGAGGCGACGCACACGCGGCCGCAGGTCGGGGAACGCCGGCGAGATGAGGGTGAGGGTGGTGACGAGGTCCGGACGGGCCGCGGCGACCCGCGCGACGATCGCCCCGCCGAGGGAGTTGCCCACCAGGTGGGCGCCGCCGAGGTGCTCGAGGACGGCGATCACCGACGCGACCATCGTCGTCAGCGAGTAGTCGCCGTCGGCGGGTGGATCGGAGAAGCCGAACCCGGGCAGGTCCATCGCGTACCCGTCGAGCACCGGCGCGAGGACCTCACCGAGGTCGGTCCAGTTCAGCGACGACCCCCCGAGACCGTGGACGTAGAGGGCGCGACCCACGGGGAGGTCCTCGGCGGCCGGTCGGGGCACGCGGCGCAGGAACACACCCCGTCCGTCGAGCTCGACGCGACCACCGGGCCACGGCGGGCTGGTGCGGTCGAGCGGTGCGAGGCGGTCACGCAGGGACGTCGGCTCTGCCCGGGATGTCGACACGGCTCCAGCATGCCTCTCACCCGGTTCGGCCGCCGAGTAGTGTCGTCGCATGCCCGGAGCCCCCCAGCGTGACTCCGTCGGGAGGGCCGACGAGACCGCACGCCGCAACGTCCGCATGCCGCGGAGCGCGCGTCGTGTTCAACTCCTCGACGCGGCCAGCGAGATCTTCGTCGAACGCGGATACCACTCGGCCGGGATGGACGAGATCGCCATCCACGCCGGGGTCAGCAAACCCGTTCTCTACCAGCACTTCCCGGGAAAGCTCGACCTGTACCTCGCGGTGCTCGAGGAGCACGCCGAGGCGATGGTGTCCCAGGTCCGCAACGCGCTGGAGACCACCACCGACAACCGTCTGCGTGTGCGAGCCGCGGTGCAGGCCTTCTTCGACTTCATCGACCAGGACCACCAGGGCTACCGGTTGATCTTCGAGTCCGACGCGCTGGACCCGGCCGCCATCCGGCGGGTCGAGAGCGCGACCGAGGCATGCGTCGACGCCGTCTACGGACTCGTCATGCACGACTCCGGACTCGACCCCTACCGCTCACGGATGCTGGCCGCGGGACTCGTCGGCGCCAGCCAGGTGAACGCGCGCTACTGGCTCGACGCGCGGCGCCCCATCAGCAAGGCCGACGCGGTCGAGACCACGGTGGCGTTGCTGTGGGGCGGACTGTCACGGGTGCCGCTGCAGGGCGGGACGTTCGGGGGCTGAGCCCTCAGGCCGCGCCGAAGCCGACGCGGGGACGCTCGGCGGAACCGACCTCGACGTAGGCGATCTTGGTGACCGGGATCAGGTAGCGGGCGCCCTTGTCGTCGGTCAGCCGCAGAAGCGACTCCTTGCCGGACAGCGCGGCCTCGACGGCGGCGTGCACGTCGTCGCTGGTCTGATCGGTCTGCACGAGCAGCTCGCGAGAGCTGTCCGAGATACCGATCTTCACGTCCACAGCCACGGTCGTCCTCCTCCACGCGTCACCCGGTCGGGATCTCGACCCAAGGCTAGTGGAGCGCGACGACGCCACCCCAGCGCACTCCGCTGTGGGCGTACCTCCGGTCGGTCAGCCCAGGTCGAGGTCGTTCATCCGGGCCGCGTGCCGGTCCTGGATGGAGCCGAAGAACGCCGAGACACGACCGAGGTCGGCGGACTCGCTGAACAGGACGTCGGTCAGCGCCTCCTCCGAGGCCAGGACGTGCTGCGCCTGGGTGATGGCCTCGCCGAGCAGCCTGCGTCCCCACAGACGCAGCGGCGACGTCATCGCCGGGTCGGCTGCGACGGCCGCGCGGACCTGGTCGCGGGCGAACGCCGAGTGCCCCGTCTCGGCCATCACCTTCTGCACGATGATCTCGGCGTCGCGGGGCAGGGTGTGCGCCACCTCGAGATAGAAGTCCGCGGCCAGCCCGTCCCCGATGTAGGCCTTCACCATCGACTCGAGCCAGGTGTTGGGGGTCGTCGAGCCGTGATAGCGGTCGAGCACGGGCGCGTAGTGCGCCACCGTCTCGTCGACGTCGCAGCCTCGGCGGACGAGTTCGTCGGCGAGGATCTCGAAGTGCACCATCTCGGCGCCGGCCATCTGCGCCATCGCGACTCGACCCCGCAGGTCGGGCGCCATCTCTGCCTCGGACACGAGGCGGTAGAACGCGGCGATCTCCCCCGCCAGCAGGACTCCGAACAGCGCGGTGATGCCGGGGTGGTCGTCGGGCAGGGGCGGGATCTCCCCGCGGGGACGGACCTCCGGGGCGAGGGACGCCGACGACCCGGGCAGCATCCCGCCGGTCGACGACTGCGGGGCTTCTCCGGGGGTCGAGGCGGCCATGCGCCGATCGTAGGCGACCCCCGCCCGCGGACCGCCCCGAGCGATCGATCGTGGCTGTCCGGACGCGCGGATGCGGCGTCCACGCTGCGGGGACGTACACTCGCCGTGACGGTCGCCGCTGCGACCGGCGACACGAGACCCGGGTCCGCGTCGCCGCGGCGGACACCGACCGTCGCGAGAAGATGCGCGCGTACCGAGTACGTCGACGCCCCGCGCGAGCCGCCGATCCCGGCCGGACCGCCGGAGGCACGACCCGAACCATCGGATTCCGCGGGCGGTCCCCCGCCCCAGAGAACGCCACCACCCCGGGTACGCGCAGACGCGACACCGGAAGGCAATCACATCAGTACAGACAACATCAGCGCCGTCACCGACGAGAGCACCGCGACCGACGGGACCACCGTCGTCACCGGCGAGTCCCCCATCGACCCCGACGTGCCCCAGACGACGATCGTCGACACCGAAACGCATGTGGCACCGACCTTCGCCGAGCTGGGCGTCAGCGACGAGATCGTCGCCGCCCTCGAGGCCGACGGCAAGACCCGCACGTTCGCCATCCAGGAGCTGACACTCCCCCTCGCGCTCGCCGGCGACGACCTCATCGGTCAGGCACGCACCGGCATGGGCAAGACCTTCGGGTTCGGCGTCCCGCTGCTGCACCGCATCACCCAGGTCGCGCCCGGCAGCGACGGCCCGCTGCGTCCGCTCGACGGCACCCCGCGCGCACTCGTCATCGTCCCGACCCGCGAGCTGTGTCTGCAGGTCACCGGCGACCTCCAGGTCGCCGGCAAGGACATCGAGGTCGACCCGCAGCCGAACCCGAAGCGCAAGCTGTCGATCGTGTCGATCTACGGCGGTCGGCCGTACGAGTCGCAGATCGCCGAGCTGCAGGCCGGCGCCGACGTCGTGGTCGGCACCCCGGGCCGTCTGCTCGACCTCGCCCAGCAGGGCCACCTCATCCTCGGCAAGGTGCAGATCCTCGTCCTCGACGAGGCCGACGAGATGCTCGACCTCGGGTTCCTGCCCGACATCGAGCGCATCATGCGCGCCCTGCCCGACCAGCGTCAGACGATGCTCTTCTCGGCCACCATGCCCGGCCCGATCGTCACGCTGGCGCGGACGTTCCTGAACCGGCCGACGCACATCCGGGCCGAGCACGCCGGCGACTCCGCCGTGCACGACCGGACCAAGCAGTACGCCTACCGCGCGCACGCGCTGGACAAGGCCGAGCTGGTGGCGCGGGTGCTGCAGGCCGAAGGCCGCGGCGCGACGATGATCTTCACCCGCACCAAACGGACGGCGCAGAAGGTCGCCGACGACCTCGCCGAGCGCGGATTCAAGGTCGGCGCGGTGCACGGCGACCTCGGTCAGGTCGCCCGTGAGAAGGCGCTCGGTCGGTTCCGCGACGGCACCATCGACGTGATCGTCGCGACCGACGTCGCCGCCCGCGGCATCGACATCGACGACGTCACCCACGTCATCAACTACCAGTGCCCCGAGGACGACAAGGCGTACGTGCACCGCATCGGCCGCACCGGGCGTGCGGGTCGTACCGGTATCGCCGTGACGCTCGTCGACTGGGACGAGCTGCACAAGTGGAAGCTCATCAACGACGCCCTCGACCTCGACATCCCCGAGCCCGTCGAGACGTACTCCAGCTCGGATCACCTGCACACCGACCTCGACATCCCCACCTCGGCCACCGGCCGCATCGCGCCGCCACCGGCCCGCGAGCGCGACGGATCGTCCGACGGCGGGTCGCGTGAGCGGCGTGCACCGCGCGCCGATCGGGAACGTCGTCGCACACGGGGCGCCCGTAGTGGCGGCACCAGCGGCGGCAACGGCAATGGTGGCGCCACCACGAGCTCGACGACCACGGCGTCCTCGGGCACCGACTCCGCCGCACCGTCGACGGAGCAGGGCGAGGGCGACGGGTCGTCGCGACCGCGTCGTCGGCGCCGTCGCGGTCGTGGCCGTGGCGCGGGCGCCGGGGCTGAGAACGCGTCGTCGACACCCTCGGGCTCCTCCGACCAGTGACCGTGTGAGCCCGACCCGAGTGGGAGCGACGCGAGTGGGACCGACGCGATGACCCTCACCCGTCCCCCGGGATCGGGACGTCGGCTTCGTCCGGAACGTCGGACCCGCACCGACCTCGTCGTCACCGCGGTGATCGTCGTCGTGGTGATCGTCGTCGCCGCGCTGGTCTGGTACGTCAGCCCGTCGCGGCACACGTCCATCGACTCCGCGGCAGCCCCGCTGCAGCCTGTCGCCGACGCGACCGCGGCCCCCACCGCGCTCGTCCCCGCGTGGTCCGCACCCTCGCCGGTGACCCCGATGCCGGTCGTCACCGACTCCGCCGTCGTCACCGCCGACGGCGGTGCGGTCGTCGCGCACGACCCGGACGACGGGTCGGTGCTGTGGAGTTACCGACGGAACCTGTCGTTGTGCGGGGTCATCGCCGCGTTCCCGTCCGCACCCCGTGTCGTCGCGGCCTATCGGAACAGCCGCGGCTGCGGCGAGGTCACCGCGCTGCGATCCGACGACGGGCGCCGCGCCTCCACGCGCAGCAGCCTCGCCGACGCGCAGGTCTCGCTGGAGACCGCGTCGGACTACGTGGTCGCCCAGGGCGCCACGCGGCTCGAGTCGTGGGGCTCGACACTGGTGCGCGGCGTCGAGTACGGCCGGGTGACCGCATCCGTGCAGCCGAACACCCAACCGCGCTCGGGGTGCCGTCTGCTGTCCAGTGCCACCGGGGCCGACCAGATCGCCGTCGTCGAACGGTGCCCCGACGAGGCCGGCTACCGCCTCACCGTGATCTCGGCGGCACAGGACAAGGACGGCAAGGTCTCGCAGCTCGGCTCGCGCCTGATCACCGACAGCGTCGCCGGCCCGGTGCCGCAGGTCGTCGCGGTCTCCTCGTCGGCGGTGGCCGTCTACCGTGGCGGCTCCCCCACCGCGACCTCCGGGCCCACGCCGTCACCGGCGAACGGACCGGAGATCCGTGTCTACGGGACCGACGCCGGCCTGCGCAGCACCCACGAGGTGCTCGGTTCCGGCGACATCCCGCCGAACTCGGTGCCCGTGCGCTCGACGAGCGCCGAGGCGGGGACCGTGCTCACCGTCTTCACCGGCAGCGCCACCGTCGTGCTGGACCCGACCGATCTGACGCCGCGCTATCAGATCCCCGGCACCCTGGGGCCGGCGGTGCTGATGGGCGCCGACCTGATCGTCCCCGGCCCGTCGGGGATCACCGTCGTCGACCCGGCCACCGGGGCGCAGCGTCGCACGATCGCCGTGTCCCGTCCGGGCTACACCGGCGGGACCGTGGGCCTGATGCCGATCGGCACCGACATCGCCGCCGAGTACGACGGCACCGTGCACGTGCTGCGCGGGACCAGCTGAGCGCGACCGCTCAGACGACGGCCTCGACGACCGCCAGCGGCTTGCCCGCATCCCAGTGCGCCCAGAGGTTCTCCGCCAGTTCGCGATACGCCTCCGAGCCCTTGTTCTTGCGACCCGTCATGACGCTCGTCCCCGACGCGGACGCCTCGGCGAAGCGGACGGTTCGCGGGATCGGGGGGTGGAGCACGGGCAGGTCGTACCGGTCGGAGACGTCGGCGAGGACGTCGCGGCTGTGCGTGGTGCGGGAGTCGTAGAGGGTAGGGACGACGCCGAGCAGCGTCAGGTCGGGGTTGGTGATCTGCTGGACCTCGGTGACCGTCCGCAGCAGCTGGCCGACGCCGCGGTGCGCGAGGGTCTCGCACTGGAGCGGGACCACGACCTCCGACGCCGCGGTCAGCCCGTTGAGCGTCAGCACCCCCAGTGAGGGCGGGCAGTCGACGAGGATGACGTCGTAGTCCTGTGCGACCTGCGCCAGCGCGCGCTTGAGGGCGTACTCGCGACCGGGACGCATCAGCAGCAACGCCTCGGCGCCGGCGAGGTCGATGGTGGCGGGCAGCAGCGTCATCCCGTCCTCGGTGGACAGCAGGGCGTCGACGATCTCCGTCTCACCGAGGAGCACCTCGTGCACGGACACCTCGAGCTGGTCGGGGTCGTGGCCGAGGGAGAAGGTGAGCGAGCCCTGGGGGTCGAGGTCGACCACGAGCACCGAGAGGTCCATCCCGGTCAACGCGGCACCGACAGAGGCGACGGTCGTCGTCTTGGCGACGCCGCCCTTCTGGTTCGCGACGGCGAGGGTGCGGCTCATCGGCGCTCGGCGTAGGTCGGGACGGTCATCGGGCGGCTCCCTCTCCAGCACTGCGACGTCAGCGGGCCAGGCGCGTCGCTCCCGCGTGCACCATGCGCTGTCGAGGATAGGCGTGCCGGGTGCCACGATGGGCGCATGGGCGAGACGACACGGCCGCGGACGCCGTCGGACACGACGGAGTCGACCCCGGCGGAGGCACCGACGCATCGGCTGATCGTGATCCGACACGGCGAGACCGAATGGTCGAAGACCGGGCGCCACACCGGCGTCAGCGACATCGACCTCACCGACCACGGTGTCGAGCAGGCGCGGTCGCTCGTCGGGCCGATCGGTGAGCTGTCGCTGACCTCGCCACGGGTCATCAGCTCGCCGAGGGTGCGCGCCCGACGGACCGCCGACCTCGCGGGCCTCGAGGTCGACGAGATCGATCCCGCGGTGACCGAGTGGGACTACGGCGAGTACGAGGGCCGGACGAGTCCGGACATCCACCGGGATCGGCCGGGCTGGAACGTCTTCGACGACGGCGGCCCGGGCGGGGAGTCGCCGGTGGAGATGACCCGACGTGTCGACGGCGTGATCGACGCGATGGTGCCGCGGCTCGAGGAGGGCGACGTCGTGGTCGTCACCCACGGCCACTTCTCGCGATCGTTGCTCGCGCGGTGGGTCGGGGCCCCGATCGCCCTCGGACAGCACCTGACGATGCTTCCCGCGTCGATCGCCGTGCTGGGTTTCGACGGGCGGACGCGGAACCTCAGTGCGCTCGGCGTCACCGGGTATCGCAGCGCGGATTACGTCGATGCAGGACGGCCGAGCCGTCGAATCAGCTGAGTGGCCGAGGCGTCGCGGTCAGGCGTCGGCGTCGGGGGCGTCGCCACCGGAGAGCCATCGCACCGACGACGGTGAGAAGAGCAGCACCAGCACGACGAGCACGACGATGAGCAGCGGCGCACCGAAGTAGGGCCGTCCACTGTCGGTGAGCAGCGCGAACGCGACGGGGATGAGAAGGATCTGCGCGACCACCGCGATCGCCCGACCCCAGCGACGACCCAGGACGAGCGCGACGCCACCGGCGATGACGCCGCCGCCGAGGATCACGAACCAGGCCGCGGTGCCGTAGGCGTTGATGAAGCCGGAGTGCTCGGCGCCGGTGAGCCCGCGGATCGCGAACACGATGCCCGCGACCACCCCGACGGCACCTTCCAGTGCGACCACGACGCCGGCCCGGCGCACCGCGGTCGGCGGCGGGTCGAGTCGGCGGGTCTCCTGCGGGTCCGGGCTCGACGGATCGGTCGACGTCACGCGACCAGCCTAGTTCGGGCGACGGCCACGCCCCGCCGCGGTCGTCGCGGCGGGGGCCGTTGACGCCGCGGTCGGCGTGTGCCAGCGTCCGAGGTGTGACCCGCACCATGACGGCGGTCCGCAGCGTGGCGCCGATGGTGTCGGATCTGCGGTCGGTGACGACCATGCTCGCCCCGGTTCGACCGGTCCCGCAGCTCGCCGAGCCGGAGCTGCCGTGGACGGAGACGACCCTGGTGGACCTCGGCGCGCGCGGTCGGGTGACGGTCCGTCACACCCCGGGGCTGCATGATTCCGACGTTCCACCGGTCGTGCTCCTGCACGGCGTCACCCTCACCGCCGACCTCAACTTCTTCGCACTCGCCGACGTCGTGGGCACGCGGCGTCCCGCCATCGTGTTCGACCTGCCGAACCACGGCACCGGGATCCGGGTGCGGCGCTTCGACTTCACCGATCTCGCGGACGACATCGTGGCCGTCCTCGATCACCTCGGCGTGCCCCGGGCGGTGCTCGTGGGGTACTCGCTCGGCGGCATCACCGCGATGGTGACCGCGGATCGTCACCCCTCCCGCGTCGCGGGGATCGTCGTGCAGGCCGCGGCGATGCGGTACGGCGTCGACCTGCGCGAGCGGGTGTTCCTGCAGGCGGTGTCGGCCGTCCACCGCCTGCGTCTCGACGATGCGACCAAGTCGCTGCCCACGCGCTACTGGCGCGTCGCGGCGCGCCGGAGTCCGCACGCGGCCGCCCGGTGGGAGTGGATCTCCCGACAGATGACGGTGACCGGACGTGCGCGACTCGCGAGCGTGTTCGCCGCGGTCGGAGGCACCGACCACCGACATCTGCGTCCGCAGATGCCCCGGGTCGTGATGGTGCTGCGGTCCGATCGGGTGTGCCCGCCTCGCCTGCAACGTGAGGCCGCCGCCCTGCTGGACGCGCGGGTGATCGAGGCCGACGCCGACCACGATCTGCCGGTCGCCGACCCCGAGCGCTACGCACATCTGACGGCGCGCGCACTCGACCACGTCACCGACCTGATCGCCGACGAGCGCGGTCGGCACGACGGGCCGGACTCCGACGGGCGGTGACCCTCTAGGCTCGGACATCGTGCGCGCCCTCCTGATCGTGAACCCGTTCGCGACGTCGACGACCGGCGCAGGACGCGACGCGTTGGCCAACACGCTCTCCGCGCGGTGCGATCTGACCGTCGAACTGACCACACACCGTGGGCACGCCGGCGAGATCGCCGCCACCGCAGGTGTCCGCGGATTCGAGGTCGTCATCGTCCACGGTGGCGACGGGACCGTGAACGAGGTCGTCAACGGGCTGATCGCCCCGCCCGGTGCCGGGGTCGAGACGGACCCCGTCCCCGCGCTCGCCGTGGTCCCGGGCGGGAGCGCCAACGTCTTCGCCCGGTCCCTGGGGGTGCTCGCCGACCCGCTCCAGGCGACCGGCCAGCTCATCACGTTGCTGTCGGTGGGGTCGCGTCGTCGGATCAGCCTGGGCCACGTCGACCGCCGGTGGTTCCTGTTCAACGCCGGCATGGGCGTCGACGCCGAGGTCGTGCACTCCATCGAGGACCAGCGACGCGCGGGCAAGGCCGCCAGCGACGCGCGCTACATCGCCACCACCGTGTCGCACTTCCTGCGCGGATCGCGACGATCCCCGTCGCTGACCGTCTCCACCCCGACGCCGGACGGGGGGCGACGAGTCGTCGAGGACGTGCACTTCGCGTTCGTCAGCAACACGAGTCCCTGGACCTACATCGGCGACCGTCCGGTGTGCACCAACCCCGACACCGCTTTCGACACCGGGCTCGGCCTCTTCGCATCGAGGTCGATGCGGGTGCACAAGATCCTGCCGCTGGCGGCGCAGCTGTTGCTGGGCATCCCGCCCGGTCTGGGGCATCTGGTGCGCGACGACGACGTCACGTCGGTACGTATCGAGGCGTCGGAGCCGGTCGACCTGCAGATGGACGGCGACTACATCGGGGAACGCACACTGGCGGAGTTCGGGTGTGTCCACGATCGCCTCGAGGTGGTCGCCCCGCCGGTCGCCGCTGGATCACGCCGTTGATGGCGTGACAGGGATCACCGGCCCGATCGGAAAATTCTCGGCACAGCTGGCCCGACCGTAGTACAACGGTTCGAGGACACGACGGGGCACCCCCGTGAAATCAGTGACGTTGCCCACGTGTAAGGGCGACACCATTGACTTCATCGTGATTCGTGAAAGCATTCACAAGCAACAGTGCGGAAACATTCACTACGCACGAGTGAACGACACATGACATCGGCGCGCGTCACGTACGCGCATGCGAAGGAGCAGGAATGGACTGGCGGCACAAGGCGATCTGTCGTGACGAGGATCCGGAGCTGTTCTTCCCCGTGGGGACCAGCGGCCCGGCCATCGCGCAGATCGCTGACGCGAAGCTCGTCTGCAACCGCTGCCCCGTGACCGCCGAGTGCCTGTCGTGGGCGCTCGAGTCGGGCCAGGACGCGGGCGTGTGGGGCGGCATGAGCGAGGACGAGCGTCGGGCGTTGAAGCGTCGCAACGCGCGCACCCGGAGCCGCAGCACCGTCGTCTGAGAAGACCGCGAACCACGACGAGCCCGGCGGGAAACCGCCGGGCTCGTCGCATGTCCGGGCCCGGTCGGTGGCTGCGTCAGCGCAGCGGGACGGTGAGGACCGCCTGGGCACCGCCCTCGGGGCGGTTGCTCAGTTCCAGGGTCCCGCCGAGTTCGATGCGCACCAGGGTGTGCACGATCTGCAGCCCGAGACGTTCGACGGCCCGGTGGTCGAACCCGGGGGGCAGGCCGACGCCGTCGTCGCGGACCGCGACGACGAGCCGTCGGGTGTTGCGGTCGGCGTCGATGACGACCTCGCCCTCCTCGCCGTCGGTGTAGCCGTGTTCCACCGCGTTCTGGATCAGCTCGGTGAGGACCATGACCATGGGCATCGCCAGGTCCGACGCCAGCACGCCCAGGCGCCCGGCGCGACGCACCACGGCATGCCCGTCCCCTGCCGCGACGTCGGCCAGCACGGGCACCAGTTGGTCGACGACGACGTCGAGGTCGACGGCCTCGTCGACCGATCCCGACAACAACTCGTGCACCAGCGCGATCGCGGCGACGCGGCGCACGGCCTCGTTCAGGGCGCCCCGGGCCTCCGGGTTGTCGGTCCGTCGCGCCTGCAGGCGCAGCAGCGCGGACACGCTCTGCAGGTTGTTCTTGACCCGGTGATGGATCTCCCGGATCGTGGCATCCTTGCTGATCAGGGCCCGATCGCGCCGCTTGAGCTCGGTGACGTCGCGCAGCAGCACGGCGGCACCGGCAGGCTGCCCGCCGGGGTGCAGCGGCACCGCCCGCAACAGCACGGTCGCGCGTCGCGCGTCGGCCTCGGTCCGCATCCCCGACCTGCCCGCGACGGCGTCGGTGATCATCCCGACCACCTCCTCGGCCTCGAAGCGGTCGGTCAGCAGTTCGGCCATGACGTCCACGAGCCGGTTGCCGGTCAGATCGGCGGTCCATCCCATCCGGTGCACGGCCGACAGCGCGTTCGGGCTGGCGAACGCGACGACGCCGTCGCCGTCGACGCGGATGAACCCGTCACCGGCCCGCGGGGTGGACAGGCCGCGGGGGTTGCCCTCGTTCTGCGGGAACGTGCCGTCGGAGAGCATCTGACAGAGGTCGTCGGCGCAGTCCTGGTAGGCCATCTCCAGTGACGACGGCAGTCGCTGCTGCGCGAGGTCCGCGGTCCGGGTGACCGTGGCGACCACCTGGCCCTCGAACGTCACGGGCACGGCCTCGCGCCGCACCGCCAACGGACCGTTCTCCCGGCGCAGGCCGGAGTCGAGGGTGGCGGGTTCGGGTGCCCGCACGATCCGTCGTCCGGACATCGCCTCGGCCACGAGACGGTCGTCCGACAGCGACGTCGAGAGCCCCACCTGATCGACGGGGTACACCGTCGGCGCCGTGTTCGGGCGACACTGCGCCACACAGATCAGACCGTCGTCGTCGGTCTCGACGACCATCAGCAGGTCGGCGAACGAGAGGTCGGCGAGGATCTGCCACTCGGCGACCACGCGTTGCAGATGTCCCGCGACCGACCCGGACAGGTCGGTGTGCTCGGCGAGCAGATCCGTCAGCGTCGACATGCGACCCCCGCGGTGTGGCGCGGGCTCAGTCGATGGTGGCGATGACGTCGCCGGCCTGGATGACGTCGCCGACCGCGACCTTCACCTCGCCGACGGTGCCCGATTCCTCGGCGAGGACCGGGATCTCCATCTTCATCGACTCCAACAGGACGATGGTGTCGCCGGGGACGATCTCCTGGCCCGCCTCCACACGCACCTCGAGGACACTCGCCACGATCTCGGCCACCACTGGTTCTGCCACAGCCAACCCTCCACACCGATCCGGCGACGCCGCGGGGTCGCCGCGACGCCGACTGTCGGAGACAACCTATCGCGACGGATTGGGATGGGGTCACACGGTCGTGGGAGAATGGCCTGCGACGAAGGGAGTCACCATGGGCAAGCGAGGACGCAAGAAGCGCAGTCGCAAGAAGAACGCCGCCAACCACGGCAAGCGACCCAACGCCTGAGGCGTTGCAGACACGACGAGGGCCGGACCTGATCACAGGTCCGGCCCTCGTCGTCTGTCTCGGGTGTCAGCCCTCGGTGGCGCGGGTGATGACGGTCTTGCGGATCTCCGACGTCAGCCGATCGCGCAGCGAGTCCGGCGCACGATCGCCCCCGCACTTGCGGTTGACGAGGCTCTTGAGCTGCGACTCGATGCCGTAATGGGCGAGGCAGCTCGAGCACTCGTCGATGTGCGACTGCAGGCGCTCGCGGACGTCGTCGTCGCACTCGTTGTCCAGCAGCAGCCACACGTCGGCGATGACGGCCGAGCAGTCGAGCTGCTCGAACTCGGCGTTCTCCTCCGCGCTCAGGTCCTGCGGCACCTGCGTCCGGTCGGTGTGATCAGCGGTCATCGGGTCACCTCCGCGGTGTCGCCACCGGATCGACGGGCGAAGCCGCGTTCCGCGGCGACGTCGGCCAGCAGCGCACGCAGTTGCTTGCGGCCACGGTGGAGTCGGGACATGACCGTTCCGATGGGAGTGTCCATGATCTGGGCGATCTCCTTGTAGGGCAGGCCTTCCACATCGGCGTAGTAGACGGCCATCCGGAAATCTTCCGGGAGTTCTTGCAGGGCGTTCTTGATGTCGTCGTCGGGAAGCGCGTCGAGCGCCTCGATCTCCGCCGAGCGCAGACCCGTCGACGTGTGCTCCGCGGTCGCGGCGAGCTGCCAGTCGGTGATCTCGTCGGTGGGGTACTGCGCGGGCTGGCGCTGACGCTTGCGGTACCCGTTGATGTAGGTGTTGGTCAGGATGCGGTACAGCCAGGCCTTCAGGTTGGTGCCGGCCTTGAAGGAATGGAAGGCCGAGAACGCCTTCACGAAGGTCTCCTGCACCAGGTCCTCGGCGTCGGCCGGGTTCCGGGTCATGCGCAGGGCCGCGCCGTACATCTGGTCCAGGAGCGGGAGGGCGTCCCGCTCGAACCGTGCATCCCGCTCCGCAGGCGTCTCGACCTCCTGGTCGATCGCCTCCGGTTCGGCCGCTGCCGTCGCTTCGGGATCGCGCACCTTCACCCTCTCGGCTGTGCTCACGCGTGACCTGTCGTGGTCACGGCCATCAGACGAGCCTACCGAGGGCATGTGGTGGACGAACACGGGTCGGACACCGATGCGGTCGTCGAGGACGGTGCTCGTCATCTCGACCTCCTTCTCGTGTCGTCGTGCCGGTCGGGACCGACCGGTCGGATCAACGATCGCAAATCGATAACGGGGAGGTGAACTCCACGAGATCGAGCGGTCGAGACCCTGTCTCCGAATCGCACAACAGTGCCACGTGGCGGAATGTTCCGCAGCACTACGATCGGTCGCTGTGAACTGCACCGACAGGCGCCTGACGTGGGCGTGAGCACTCCTGCGACGGCCGCACTCGCCGCGGCCGGGACCCCCTTCGCGGTGCACCGTTACCGTTCCGTGACCGGGGTCGGATCGTTCGGCGAGGAGGCCGTGGAACACCTGACGACGGCACTGGGGGTGCAGGGAGCGCGGGTGTTCAAGACGCTCGTGGTGGCCGCGCCGGGGGCCGGTCGGCACGGTCTCGCGGTGGCCGTCGTGCCGGTGCACAGGCGCATGGCCCCGAAGGCCGTCGCGGCGGCGCTCGGCGTCGGTCGCGTCGACCTGGCCGAGCCGGCGACGGTCACGCGGTCGACGGGTTACGTGCTCGGGGGCGTCTCACCGATCGGCCAGCGGCGCCCGCTCCCGACGGTGGTCGACGCGTCGGCCTCCACCTTCTCGACGGTCTTCTGCAGCGGCGGTCGTCGGGGACTCGAGATCGAGCTCGCGCCGGCGGACCTCGTCGCGGTCACGGGCGCCGTCGTCGCGGACATCTGCGCCTGACCCCACCCAGGGTCAGAGAAGGGTCTGCTGTTCCGGCTTCTCCCCCACCGGCTCCAGCAGGTCCGGACCGTTGTTGGCGACGCGGTTCACCAGCGACGCCATCTCACGGCGATCGATCGCCGCGACGACCTCGTCCGACGGCGGGGCGAGCAGGGTCTCGGCGGGCGGCGCATCCGGGTCCAGCCAGGCGTCCCAGTTCTCCGACGGCATGATCAGCGGCATCCGGTCGTGGATGTCCCGCAGCGGTCCGACGGCGTCGGTGGTGATGATCGTGCAGCTCATCAGCGGCGGGGTGTCGGGACCGGCGTCCTTGGGTCGCCACGTGGTCCACAGCCCGGCCATGAACAGCCGCGTCCCGTCGACCGGGGACATGAAGAACGGCGTCTTGATCGGTTTCCCGTCGGGCCCGGTGTCCTTGCGCCACTCGTACCACCCGTCCATCGGGACCAGCGCCCGACGACCCTTGAGTGACGTCCTGAACGACGACTTCTCCGCCACGCTCTCCGCTCGCGCGTTGAACAGCAGCGGCGCCTTCGCGAGGTCCTTGGTCCACGGCGGCACCAGTCCCCAGCGCATCGCCCGCACCCGCATCCGCGCCGCCGAGTCGGGATCGTCGTGGTCATGGCGGGACACCACGGCCATGATCGTGGTGGTCGGGGCGACGTTGTAGTTGACGCCGGGTCCGCGCCGCGCGGCCGGCGCGTCACCGTCGGCGGCCTCCTGAACGTCCTTCTCGGTCTCCGTCGACGCGGGGGCGCTCACCTCGTCGACGGCGTCGAGTTCCGCGGCGAGCGTCGCCGGGTCGGTCGTCACCGCATACCGTCCGCACATGGTGTCCATGCTGACACCCCGCGCCGACATCGGTGCGCACCGAACGGGACCACATCGTGCGAGCATCCGACGATGAGCACACGCGCGGCCATCGCCGACCGCTACCGGCGGCTGGTCCGTCGCTCTCATGACCCTCTCGAGCCGGCCCGGGCGCGGGCGCGCATGTCCGCCTACGTCTACGGGACGCTCCTCGCGCTCGCGGCCGTCGTGGTGGTCGACCCACCCGCGATCGAGGACGGTCGCGCCGTGCTCGTCGTGGTGGGGACCACCGCCACCACGTTCCTCGCGCATGTGTTCGCCGAGATCGTCGCGCACCGCGTGATCGTCGACACCGACGACGACCGGCCCCATCCGGCGCGGACACGTGAGGCGGTCGAGGAGCTGCGCGACGCGCTCCCGATCGCCTCGTCGGGTGCGTTCCCCGCGGCGTTCCTGGTGCTCGGCTGGCTCGGCGTCCTCTCGCCGACGTGGGCCTACATCCTCGCCGGGGCCGGGCCGATCGTGCGGATCGCACTGGCGGAGGTGGCGATCCAGCGTCTGCAGAACCGGCCGATGACGATCCAGATGCTCGTCGGCGCGCTCGCCACGGCGGCGGTCGCGATCGCCATCGTCGCGGTCAAGGTCGCCGTCGCGCACTGACGGGTCGGACGAGCGTCGTCGGCCGACCGTGCAGCCGTACGCCCGTCGGGGCCATGGGACAATCGGCGGCGATGAGCAGCTGGCATGCCCCGACCACGACCACCCCGGTGTCGGCGACGGTGACGCTGCCGGGCTCGAAGTCCATCACCAACCGTGCGCTGATCCTCGCCGCCCTCGCCGACGGGCCGAGCACCCTGCGCGGCGTGCTGCGCAGCCGTGACACCGACCTCATGCTCGCCGCCCTCGAGGCGCTCGGCGTGGGGGTCGCGGTGGACGGCGAACCGACGACGGTGACGGTCACCCCGGGCCGCCTGCACGGAGGCCACGTCGAGTGCGGTCTCGCCGGCACCGTCATGCGATTCGTGCCGTCGCTCGCAGCTCTCGCCGACGGTGTGGTCACCGTCGACGGCGACGAGCAGATGCGCGCCCGTCCGGTCGACGTGATCCTGCGCGCGCTCGGTGATCTCGGTGTCGCCGTCGACGGCACCGCCCTGCCGTTCGCCATCACCGGCACCGGCACAGTCCCGGGCGGTGCGGTCACCCTCGACGCCTCGTCGTCCTCGCAGTTCGTCTCGGGGCTGCTGCTCAGCGCCGCCCGGTTCGACCGGGGCATCACCGTCCATCACGTGGGCACACCGGTCCCGTCGCAGCCGCACATCGACATGACCGTCGAGATGCTCCGGGCCGCGGGCGTCGCCGTCGACGACGGTGACGCGAACACCTGGCGCGTCGCGCCCGGGCCGGTGGCGGCGGTCGACTGGGTCGTCGAACCCGACCTGTCGAACGCGGCGGCGTTCCTCGCGGCGGCCGCCGCGACGGGTGGCAGCGTCTCGGTGCCGCACTGGCCCGCGCGCACCACCCAGCCCGGCGCCCAGATCGTCGACGTCCTCGACGCGATGGGCGCGAGCACCGAGCGGGCCGACGGGGTGCTGACCGTCCGCGGCCCGGATCGGTTGCAGGGCATCAGCGCCGACCTCGGCGACATCGGTGAGCTGACACCGACGATCGCGGCGCTGTGTGCCCTCGCCGAGTCGGCGTCGACCCTCTCGGGCATCGCGCACCTCCGCGGCCACGAGACCGATCGGCTCGCGGCGCTCACCGCCGAGATCACCGCGCTCGGCGGCCGCTGCACCGAGACCGCCGACGGCCTGCGGATCGAGCCCGCACCGCTGCACGGCGGCGTGTGGCACAGCTACGCCGACCACCGGATGGCGACGGCCGGCGCGCTGGTCGGGCTGGTCGTCGACGGCGTCGAGGTCGACGACATCGGCTGCACCTCGAAGACGTTGCCGGACTTCCCCGCGATGTGGTCGGCGATGCTGGGTGGCTGACGCGGGCCCCGGGCGCGCCGCCCGCCGATACGACGAGAGCGACGTACGGGTACGTCCCGGCAAGGGCAGTCGCCCCCGGACGAAGACCCGGCCTGCACACGACGACGCCGTCGAGGCGATGGTCGTCTCCCGCGATCGAGGCCGCTGGGGGTGTGTGCTCGACACCCCCGATGCGCGCGAGGTGGTCTGCATGCGCGCCCGCGAGCTGGGGCGCACACCCGTCGTCGTGGGCGACCGGGTGTCGGTGGTCGGTGACCTCTCCGGCGACGAGGGGTCGCTCGCGCGGATCGTCCGCGTCGCCGAACGCACGACGGTGTTGCGACGGACCGCCGACGACACCGACCCCTTCGAGCGGATCGTCGTCGCCAATGCAGAACAACTGCTCATCGTGACCGCCCTGGCCGATCCCCCGCCCCGCACCGGGTTCGTCGAGCGCGCACTCGTCGCCGCCTACGCGGGTGGTCCGCGACCGGTGCTGTGTCTGACGAAATCCGATCTGGCCGACCCCACGGAGTTCACGGCGGCGTTCGCCGACCTGGACCTGCCGATCGTGCTCGCCGGTCGTGACGACCCGACCGAGGCCGTCGCCGAGATGCTCGTGGGCACCACCACCTGCCTCATCGGGCACTCCGGGGTGGGCAAGTCCACGCTGGTCAACCGCCTCGTCCCCGACGCCCATCGGGCGACCGGCGTGGTGTCCGGGGTGGGCAAGGGACGCCACACCTCGACGCAGTCTGTGGCACTGCGGCTGCCGGGCGGCGGATGGGTGATCGACACCCCCGGGATCCGATCGTTCGGGCTCGCGCACGTCTCCCCCGACGACGTCGTGAAGGCGTTCGCCGACCTCGCCGAGGTGGTCGAGAGCTGCCCCCGCGGATGCCGTCACCTCGGTCCGCCGTCGGATCCGGAGTGCGCGCTGGATCAGCTGTCCGGCGAGACCGCTCGTCGCGCCGAGGCCGTCCGCCACCTGCTGCTGGCGGTGAACCCCGACAACAACCGATCGGGTCCGGAGGAGACCGGCTCCTAGGCCGCCACGCGCTGCCGGCCGCGGGCGATCGCGCTCTTCAGACCGCTCTGGATGCGACGGGTGCGCCGTGCCGGGTCGGATTTCGCGCCCGCGGGCAGCGACGCCCAGCGCCGCTCGGAGGCGGTCTCGGGTGCGTCGTCGGCGGTCGCACGCAGGAAACGGTCCGGCAGCGACAGCTTCATGATCGTGCGCAGGGTCTGCCCGTACTGCCCGAGCAGCGACCCGGTCGTGTACGGCAGGTCGTACTCGGCGCAGATGCGTCGCACCTGCACGCCGATCTCGGCGTAGCGGTTGCTCGGCAGGTCCGGGAACAGGTGGTGCTCGATCTGGTAGCAGAGGTTGCCGCTCATGAACGCCATCGCGGGACCCGCACGGAAATTGGCCGTCCCCAACATCTGTCGCAGATACCACTGACCGGGTGTCTCGTTCTCCAGCGACTCGACGGTGAACTTCTCGGCGCCGTCGGGGAAGTGCCCGCAGAAGATGACGACGTAGGCCCACAGGTTGCGGACGAGGTTGGCGGTGAGGTTCGCACCGACGGTCCGCGGCGCGCGACGACCCGACAGCGCGGGGAACAGCACGTAGTCCTTGACCATCTGACGACCGACCTTGCGCAGGAACGTCAGCACGTCGCCGCGGGCCTCGGGCCACGGCTTCCGACCGGTGACGACCTCCTTGAGGTCGAGGTCGTGCAGGGCGATACCCCACTCGAACGTCGCGGCGAGGAACACGTTGATGAACGGACCACCGAGGTGTTTGGGCTGCCACGGCTCGTCGCGGGTCACCCGGATCACCTTGTAACCGAGGTCCTCGTCCATCCCCCACACGTTCGTGTACTTGTGGTGGACCACGTTGTGCGAGTGCTTCCAGTGCGGCGACGCACACACCATGTCCCACTCCCACGACGTGGAGTGGACCTCGGGGTCGTTCATCCAGTCCCACTGGCCGTGCATGACGTTGTGGCCGAGCTCCATGTTCTCGATGATCTTCGCCACCGAGAGCAGGGCCGTCCCCGCGAGCCAGTCCGTGCGCGACCGGTTGTTCCACAACACCAGGCGACCGGCCGCCTCGAGGATCCGCTGAGCGGTGATGGTGCGACGCAGGTATCTCGCGTCGCGTGTCCCGCGGTCGGCCTCGACGTCGCGGCGGAGCTGATCGAGCTCCGCCCCGAGTGCCGCGACGTCCGCATCACTGAGATGGGCGTAGGTGTTGATGTCGGTGATGGCGATGGCGGATCAGCCTCTCAGACGTACCGGTGTGGCGAGGTCCGGTGGACGATCAGGCCGCGGACCTCTGCTGGGCGGCTCGACGGGCGACCGGGACGATCCGGTCGCGCTTGGCTCGACGACGCTCCCGCACCGCGGCGATGGCCGTCGCCAGTCCGCGTCGACGCCCGCTGGTCGGGTCGACCGACGGGGTGCCGTCCCACGACAGGTCCGCGAACCGCTTCTCCGACGCCGTCTCGGGCGCGTCGTCACGCGTGTCGCGCAGGTACTTGTCCGGGAGCGACAGCTTGGCGATGGTGCGCCAGGCCTTCGCGTACTGCAACGGGAACGACCCCGTCGTGTAGGGCAGATCGTACTCGTCGCACAGGGCCTGGACGCGCAGGGAGATCTCGCGCAGACGGTTGCTGGGCAGGTCGGGGAAGATGTGGTGCTCGATCTGGAACGAGAGGTTCCCGCTCATGAACGCGAGCACCGGACCGCACTCGAAGTTCGCGCTGCCGAGCATCTGCCGCAGGTACCACTCCCCGCGCGACTCGGAGTCGACGTCCTGCTTGGTGAACTTCTCGGCACCGTCGGGGAAGTGTCCGCAGAAGATGATCGCGTTGGACCACACGTTGCGGATGACGTTGGCCATCGCCGTCGCCGTCAGCGCCGAGCGGGCACCGGAGCGCGAGCGGGTGAGACCACCGGCGACAGCGGGGTGCAGGACGTAGTCCTTGAGGATCTGCCTGCCGATCTTGTCCATGACGACCTTGCCGCGGGCCGCGAACTCGTCCTTGGGCAGCTTGCCGTTCACCGCGCGCCCGATCTCCAGGTGCTGGATGGCGACGGCGTACTCGAACAGCACCTGCAGCAGCGTCATGTAGACGACATTGCCCAGGTAGAACGGGTGCCAGCGCTGGTCACGCGTGACGCGCAGCGTCCCGTAGCCCACGTCGTCGTCCATGCCGAGGACGTTCGTGTACTTGTGATGGATGTAGTTGTGGGTGTGCTTCCAGTGCTCGGCGGCACCGGCGTTGTCCCACTCCCAGCTGGTCGAGTGGACCTCGGGGTCGTTCATCCAGTCCCACTGGCCGTGCATGACGTTGTGGCCGAGCTCCATGTTCTCGACGATCTTCGCCACACCCAGCGCGCTCGCGCCGGCCCACCACAGCTTCCGGTTGCGGGCACCGACGATCATCGCGCGACCGGCGACCTCCAGGCCGCGCTGGAAGCGGATCGTGTTGCGGATGTAGCGCGCGTCGCGCTCTCCGCGGGAGGCCTCGATGTCGGCGCGGATCGCGTCGAGCCGGCGCCCCAGCTCCTCGACGTCGGCGTCGGTGAGATGTGCGTACTCGGGGATGTTGGTGATCGCCACGCGGTCCTCCTGAACCCTCCGGTCGATAACCTACGGAACCGTAGGTCGCTACCTACCCGAGCGTAGGTTACGGAGTCGTAGGTGTCTACGGAGTGAGCGGTATGCGGGGTGGATCACAGTGCCCGGCGGCGACCACGGTGCTCGCGACCAGCGCGGCGTCCGGTCAGCCCGCGTCCGATCGCCTCGTGTCCGGCGGTCAGAGCAGTTCGAGCAGGAACGGCAGTTCCTGGGTGGCGAACCATGCGAGGTCGTGGTCGTCGACGTCACCGATGGTCAGTTCCGCGTCCTCGTCACCGAGATCGGCGGCGTCGACGGCCTCGACGGCCTTGGCGACCGCGCTCTCCGCCTCGGCGACGTCGACGTGGACCGAGGCGATCGCCGCGAGCGGCACCGACGGCGGGATCTTCACCACGGCGGCGTCGAGATCGGGACGGAGCGTCACCGGCTCGACGTCGGCGGCGACGACCACCCGACGGGGCGGCAGCGGGTCGTCGGTGTCCGACGGCGACTCCCCCTCGGCCGACAGCAGCCGCAGCGACGCACGAGCGGCCTCGCGCATGGCCGCCTCGGCCAGCTCCTCGTCGTCGCCGGAGGTGTAGGACTCGCGCAGGGCGGGCGTGAGGGCGAACGCGGTGCCCCCGACCGACTCGAACGACCCGGACCCGGTGAGCCCGCTGACCATCCGCAACGTCGCCGGGATGTAGACCCTCACGGTTGTCGCCTCCTCTTCGATCACGGATCCGACGCCCGCGCGGCCAGCTCACCGACGGCCTCGGCGAGATACTCCGGCATCGACGCCAGGTCCCACATGATGTCGCGGTCCCCGTTGAACGCCACGAAGATCCGACCGTTGTAGTGATTCAACCCGATGGCCAGGGCACGCTGCGGCACCAGGGCGGGGACGGGGTAGGCGGCGATGATCCGGTTGCCTGCGAGGTACTGCGGCGCCGATCCCCCGCCCGCGATGCTGATCGGCAGGTTGAACGAGCGACCCGACAGCGTCGCGGCCGCACGCGAGGTCATGGCGTGGAAGGTCGCCGGCCCGACCTCGGGCAACCACGAGGGGGTGCCCATCGCCACCCGACGGCCCGACGTCGAGTGGCGGCCGGTGAGGTGGGCGACCTGCGACAGACGGACGGTGGGGTTGGGTTCACCCACGGGCAGGTCGGTGACGAACCCACGGACGCCTGCCGCGGTCCACTCGCCGTCGCCGATCTGGTCCCACGACGCGCCCGAGGTGCCGGCGTCGGCGTGACCGTTGTAGGCGCCGAGTGGCACCAGGGCGCGGACGGTCTCCGACGCGTCGACGGTCGCGTTGCGCGACAGCAGCCAGCGACGGAGTGCACCGGCGATGGCGGCGAGCACGACGTCGGTCATCGAGCAGTCGTTGTACCGGGCGACCCGCGCGCAGGTCCGTGCGTCCGCGGAGGCGACGGTGAACCGCCGGCGTCCGCTGGTGGGACCGTTCAGCGGGCTGTCGGGTGCGCCGTCGGTCGCGAACCGCAGCATCGACCCGACCCGTCGCATCGACCCCGTGACCGCGGACCCGACGCCGGCGACCGGCGCCGACACCATGCGGACCGCCCCGACGATCTCCCAGGGCCGGGTGGCCACGTCGGTGAGCGCGCCCATGACGAGCGAGGCGTCCGACGGCTCCGGCGCCGCCAGCCAGATGTCCTGGGGCGCGTCCGGCGGCTGCGGGCTGTCGTCGACGAGGGCCTGCATGATCTCGACGGCGTCGTGGCCGTCGACGAGTGCCTGGTGGGTCTTGGTGAGGACCGCCATCCTGTTGTCGGTGAGGCCCTCGACGAGATACATCTCCCACAGCGGCCGCGACCGGTCCAGCGGGCGCGACATCAGCCGGGCCACGAGGTCGTGGAGTTGCTCCTCGGCACCCGGGCTCGGTAGCGCCGATCGGCGCACGTGGTAGGTGATGTCGAAGTCGTTGTCGTCCACCCACACCGGGCGACCGAGCCCCAGGGTGACCTCGCGGATGCGCTGGCGGTAACGCGGGACCGCGCCGAGACGGCTCTCGACGGTGGCCAGCAGTCGGTCGTACTGGAGCTGGTGGTCCGCGCGGTCGAGGACGAGCAGGGACCCGATGTGGGTCGTCGCGTTCTGGTCGTCGAGGTAGTAGAACTGCGCGTCCTGCGTCGACAGTCGTGTCACCACTCGCCGTCCACCCTCTCTCCGCTCGCGCCCATCGTATGCGGCGGAGCATGATCGCAGGCATGTCGATCATGCGCATCCGGACACTCGTCCTCGGCATCGCCACCGTCGCCGCCACGGTCTCGGTCGCCGCCTGCTCCTCCGGATCGGGGGATTCGACGAACGCGTCGCAGCCGGTGACGACGGTCGTCGTCACCTCGACCGAGAGCCCCACCACCACCCCGACTCCCCCGTCGTCCTCGGCGTCCTCGAGCGCGCCGACGTCCGACGACGCGTCGTCGACCCGGTGTCGTGCCGCAGAGCTGACCGGCGCATTGGCACCTGCCCAGGGCGGCGCATCGGCGGGTTCGCAACATTACGTCCTGACCCTCACGAACACCGGATCGCGGACGTGCACGACGGGTGGCTACCCGGGCGTGTCGTTCGTCGGCGACGGGAACGGGACACAGCTCGGCGCGCCGGCGCGGCGAGACGGGTCCGACGGCGGCACGGTCACCCTGCCGCCGTCCGGCAGCGCACGCGCTGCGCTCACCGTCGCCCAGGCCGGCAACTTCCCGGCCTGCTCGCCGCAGACCGCGGACGGTCTGCGGATCTACCCACCGGACGACCGCGACTCGCTGTTCGTACGGACCAGTGGGATCACGGCGTGCCGATCGTCGGCGGTGCTGCTCAGCGTGGGCCCCCTGCACTGACATCTCGCAGGCTGCGTCTGCGACCCCCGCGCCGCGTCTGCGAGCTGTTCCGACGTCGATCCGTCAGACCGTCGTCACGTTGACGAGCATCCACTGCAGGCGGGTGCGGCGCGGCCCTCCGGGTGCGTGCGGTCGCACCCGCACGGGCATCCGTTGAATCCGCGCCGCGAGCGCGTGCACCCGCGGACCGCGCGCGTAGCTCGCGGTGACCTCGGCGGCGTCAGGGCCCGACCACTGCAGGTGCACCCGCGCGAGCGACGCCGTGGCGACGACGGTCCCCGGCGGACGCGTGACGGACGCCCGGGCAGCGGTGAGCACCGCGATCTGATCGACGATGTGGCCGACGGCGACACCACCGAGGTGGGCGAGGGGACGTCGTCGGTCGAGCACCTCGAGGACCATCGTCACCGCGGACACCGCGAATGCGCGGGCGGCGGGGTCGACGGTGTCGGCAGCCCGGCGCGGGACCGGTGTGGCGACGCGGGTCGCCGGCGCCTCCGACGGGTCGGGGACACATCGTGGGATCTCGCGGAATCCCAACCCGGTGGTCGTCGGTGCCTGCATGCGTCTCTCCCCTCGCCCGGCGGCACGTCGATCGGTGCCGTCCTGTCGAGAATTGGACGCAGCCCGCGGGCGGGTGGTTCCATCCGGCCCGGGGGGGGGGGG